>CAYWRF010000079.1:0-9070 GCA_964460495.1 uncultured Pseudomonadota bacterium
GAGAGCCGCCGCCTCGATCAGTTGAGTGAGCGACCTCTCGCATTGTCTCGCCGCCTGGGGCACCGTACCTCCCTATATCGTTGACAGAAAACTCCCGGGTCTGTCTCCCGCTATCACCTCCAGAACGACCACCATGCTGAGGTGGGGTCAATTTTCGGTCAGGAGGGCCTTTCTCACCCATAGTGCGTGGGGCCTGGCGGCCACCTTGGGCCTTGTCGCCTTTTTTATTGCCGACATGCATTTGCTTGAGTCCGATACCGTTTATTGTCTACAATGACCCGGATTAAGGGAACAATCCCCTTGCCAGCATCGCGGTGGTCACGCGGGCGATGGCGAGCCGCATCGCCGACTCGCGGAGGCTGATCCGCTCCTCCCGCGAACGGGCATAGACCTCCTCGAATGTCTTTTTCATAATGTTGAACAGCCTCTCGTTGATCTCCTTCTCGGACCAGAAGAAGTTCTGCAGGTCCTGGACCCACTCGAAGTAGGAGACGATCACACCGCCGGCGTTCGCGAGGATGTCCGGAATCACCGTGATCTCGTTCTGGCGGTCGAGGATCTCGCTCGCGTCGGTGGTTGTCGGGCCGTTGGCCCCCTCCGCAACCAAACGGCAGCGCAGCTTTTTCACGTTTTCCTTCGTGATCACGCCACCGGTTGCGGCGGGGATCAGGATGTCGCACTTGCTTGTGATCAGCTCTTCATTCGTGATCTTTTCACCCTCCGGATATCCCGAGAGAAAGCGGTTCTTTTCGGTCCAGGCGTGGAGCGATTCAAAGGAAAAACCCTTTTCGTTGTAGAGCGCACCGGTATGATCGCCGACCGCCACGAGGCGACAGCCGATCTTCGCGAGCTTTCTCGCCGCGGCGCTGCCGACCTGACCAAATCCCTGGATGGCGACCGTGGTGTCCTGATCGAGCTTCCATTTCAGTTTCTCCGCCACCTCCATGATCGAATAGACGACACTCCTCCCCGGCGCCTCCAGACGTCCGAGCGAACCGCCGATCTCGACCGGTTTGCCGGTCACGACACCGGGCACCGAATACCCGCGAAGCGAGCTGTAGGTGTCCATGATCCAGGCCATCACCTGGGCGCTCGTCCCCATGTCGGGGGCCGGGATGTCGTGATCGGGACCGATAAAGTTCACAATCTCCGCCGCATACCTCCGCGTGAGGCGCTGAAGCTCCTGGCGGGAAAGCGGCGTTGGGTCGACCTGAACCCCTCCCTTCGCCCCTCCCAGAGGAAGGCCGACAAGAGCGCACTTCCAGGTCATCAGCATTGCGAGCGCGGCGACCTCTCCCAGGTTCACGCTCGGGTGATAACGGATCCCCCCCTTGCAAGGGCCGAGCGCCTCGTTGTGCTGAACCCTGTATCCGGGGACGACACGAACCGTCCCATCATCCATCCGGAACGGGACCGAGACGACGAGGACCCGTTGCGGCCACCGGAGCCGGTTAAAGACATTCTCATCCATCCCGATCCGTTCGGCCACCGCCTCGAACTCCTGCTGGGTGTTTCGAAAGAGCGGCGAATCCCATTCGACCGAGTGATTTGTGAATTCCTTTTTCATAAGGGCTCCTTTATTTTTCTACCGGCCCGGCAGCGCCTTTTTCAGCGTTTCCAAAAAGCCCTGCCTGTTCTCGCGGAGGAAGATCAGCCATCCGGCCGCCAGTGCGATATAGGCAAAGGCGTAGAGGTTTCTCGCCTCCGTTGAGGTAAAAAACAGTTGGGTGACGAACAGGACAAAAAGGATCATCGCCTCGATCAAGGAAAAGCGGAGATTCGCGATCACGACAAGGGCAAAGAGAGACTGGGCGGCGGTCAGGAAGATCTCCTCCGACTGGCGGCTGTCCATCGCCATCGGCATGAGATGCCCGGCCGAAAGGTTGTAGACGAGCGGCAGCATCCCGACCAGCAAGGTCCATTGATTGACCTTGGAGGAGACGAGCGTCCCGATGCTCGCCGCCGCCTTTGCGCGGAGGGCAAACAGGATCGCCACAATAAACTCCGGCGACTCCGAGGCGAGCGGGGCGAGCCACTGGACGAGGATGAACTCCTCGATCCCGAGGCGCCGCCCCGTTTCAAGCAACCCCTCGGCGAACGGCTCGGCCGAGATAAAGATGGTGAAGCCGGAGAGGACAAAGAAACCGATGCAGGCGGCGAGCCTTGGCGGGTGGGACCATCGTGCAATCGCCTCGATCGGTCCCTCGATCTCCGGTTCCTCGTGTTGTGTCTTTGTGGCACGGTAGATGTACCAGGCAAAGACCGAGAGGAGGAAGAGGGAGTCGGTCCAGGAGAGCGACTGTTTCAGCGGGACAACAAAACAGTAAAGGGTGGAGAGGGTTAGGGCGAGGAGCTCCGTTCGATTGTCGGTGCCAAGCTGGACCTCCTTCCTTCGTGTCCGGAAAAAATAGGCAAATACCACTGCGGCCCAACCGACCCCGATCAGGAGCCGGTTCGCCCCGGTCATGTTGGCGGTTGCGTAGTGGATGTATTGGGGGTCCTTTCCCGCCTGCCAGGCAAAGTACATGTCGACCGCGTATTCCGGAAGCACCGCAATCAACGCGAGAAATGCGATAGCGAGGGACTGCGGGATATAAAACTGGGCCAGCTCTGCGGCCCAGGAGAGGATGAAGGCGGCGCCGAAGATCGCCAGTCCGGGTGACACGGCGTTCCAGGGGGCTGAGAGCGGGGTCCCGAAAAACTTGAACCAGATCCACTGGATACAGAGCAGGAAGACCGCGCCTATGGTGACAACCGGGTGTCTCATTTTAAGGATCGCCCCTCTACCTTTTTTGAAATTTTACCGCAACTTATTTGTGGTCAGGACGATCCTTTGAGTGTCTATGGCGCCTCCTGTCAGACTCCCGTATTGTGCCGTTCCCCATGAGCCTCATCCAGAGGTCCATGCGTCCGTGCCGGCGGAGCCGTGTCCCGCCCCCCAGCCACCGACCCGAATAGAGGTCCCGGTTGCCAAGAAACATTTTGTGATCCTCTTCGGGGATACCCAGATAAACGTGATGCCGTATCAGGCCTCGGCCTATCGCTCCCTTCTTGTTAAGAACTTTGTCACGTCGGGGCTCCGGCTTCCGTTGGCCAACACCCAGATCTTCGGTGCGATGAAGGTCCTCTTTGAGCAGGCGATCCCTCCCGAGGAGAGACCTTTTTACCGCGGCTCCGTTGGGATGGGGGATGTTGTCGATGTGGCAAGCCGCGAGGAACTGACCTCCTTTTTTGATCTTCTCAATATCATGCGAGAAAATCTGATACTCTTCCTCGGTGGCAATCATGAGATCTATCCCGAGGGGGTTGACCATTACGGGATTGTCGGCCTAGCCCTCTCCTGGCTGCTCGGTCTCTTGGGGGAGAGGAATGTAAGGGAGGATCTCCATGGACCGGAGGTGAACGGTGTCGCGAATATATTGGACAAAAACGGCATGGTCGAGATGGTCCTCGACAGGCTGTTTGGAAGGAAACCGCAACCGGTCGTCATCGTCTCGGCCGATCGCGACAGCTATATCCTTGAAGATGGCAGGAGGGGATCCTGGCACAATACGGAGCAGGTCGTCCGCGACCTCTGGAGGCAGGAGACGAACGGGACCTGGGTGATGGACTTCCGTTACCGGCCGGGCGATCGTAAGAGGACGCCGGAGCAGGAGCGGGTCTTTGCCTCTGCCGTCGAGATCGGCAAGGTCCCGACGAAGAACGGGACATTCTCTCTTCATCTCCTGGGGAAAGATACCTACGACAGCACGACCCAGCCGGGGAACACCGGGGCGCTCGATGGGCATGAAGGTTTTTTTGCCGAGGCCGGTTATTATGCGTTTGTCCAGGAGACCACAAAGAGGGATCCGAATGCCCTCTTCCTCCGGCTCGGTCATGAGAGGCCGACCGGGATGGCGACACCGCAAGAGGTCCAGCTTCTGGGTCACTACGGACGTCCGTTGGGTCTTGAGCCGTCTATCGAGTCGCGACTCCTGTCTCACGAGTCGGTGATCGCATCGCTCGGGGCGCACCACCACGAGAGGGGCTTTAATGAGGATCTTTGCAAAGGAGAGCATGCGATCGGCGGCCTTAATCCGGCAGTCAAACAGCGATACTGCATCGGGAGAAAGAATCCCCATCCGGAACTGACTGTTCCCTCCGTGATCGACAACGGCGAGTTGGTTGTGCTCCGGTTCGAGGCCGACCCGAACGACCCGGATCAACTGGTGATCGAGTTTGAATTTGTCGGGATTGACGAGTCGAGGATCCCCGGGATGATCCCGGAGGTTCATGCGGAATATGAAGAACTGAAACCGCTCATCAACACATTTTACCGAACCCTTCCCTTCATCACCGATCCCCGGTTCAGGAGGGAGGCGGAACAAGGACCAAAAACCGGTGAGAAGATCTACTGGGCAACCAGCATCCGCCGCGGCTTCCTGTGGGACCCCGAGGACCCGGATGCCCTGATTATCGCAAACGATACGATCCCCTCTTTGGTCGAACAGAAGAAGACGATTCTTCGGGAGACCCTGGCCGAGATTACAGTCGATCTGATCCAGCTGGGTTTAGACGAGGAGGCGGCTGACTTCAAGTGGGCCTTTTTGCCGATCCTCCAGAGACTCGACCGGTATTATGCCGATATTGTCCGTGCAAAGGCTTACGCCGGTGACACTGGACATGAAGGGGCCCATGGACGCCTGCATATGACAGACGGGCTCCAGGGGGCGGCTGATGGTGTGATGACCGCGATGCGTGCTGCGATGCGGGAAGAGGCCAACCCTCTCTATAGGAAGATATTAGAATATGATCTCCATGCGGTCCAGAACCTTGTCGACATGACGAACGGTCACCGGGAGTGGCTTGTCGCCTACGAGGGGGATATCCGGGCGGGGCGGCGGCCGGGTGAGATGCGCGGGAAGGCGAATCTCTTCTTTGACCCCGCGTTTCGGATCTACTGGGATCACCTGCGCGAGCGTCCAAAGGGGAGCGCCGGGGCCGCCCTGGGCGCCCTCTGTTTTGGGCAGTCCTGGAGGGAGGACTTCAAATATAACAACGTGACGAGGGAGGGGAAGATGCCGGACGACTTCTTCCGTCATGACTCGCCGCTCCGCGTTCCTGACCGGATCCGGATCGTATACGACACGAAACGCCGGACGGAGCGGGTCATCCATCGGCCGCTGACGGATGGTGAGATTCGTCAGAAGATCAGTTGGTGGGACGGGATCAGTCGTCCCGCCGCGCACGCAAGTGTCACGAACGCCGGGTCGCAGCTGGCCGATTCCCTGCTCAAGTTTTGGCAGGCAGAGGGGGAGACAGAATATTCACTCGGTTTTTCGCTCGGGAGGGGGGAGACGTTCCGGGGGGCGCTCGGCGCAAACCCTTTTGCACCGCGGGGTGGCAATCGGGGCATCTCACTGCAGGCGGGCCGACGGCTTGTCCTGATGGATGAATGGTGGTTCCCGCACGTGAATCTGACACCGTCGGTCGGCGCCGATTTCAACTGGCAGGCACGGACGATCGAGTCACTTCTCGGTCCCGAACTGCAAGAGACCTTTTCAACGGAGCTTCCGGTTCGGGCCCGGTTGACCGTTGGTGATCCTTACGGTTATCTGGAGGGCGGGTTTCTCTATCACGGTGGCCTTGTCTACGGCCCAAGCGATCATGGCACGAAAAACTGGGGCAATTTTCACGGGTGGGGGATCGGCCTCGCGGCGCTCGATGGTTCCATCAAGGTCGATGCCGCACATCCCAATTACAGTGACAGGGACGATGCCTGGCAAGTCCTTTTGAGTTTTACCGACCGTTTCCCGGATATTTTCTGGAACGGGATTGGCCACAAATCCCCCAAACTTCCCAAACTTCCGGTTCCACAGAAGAAGTAGAGGACTGTTTGCCAATTCCTTAAAGAATTGCTAGGGGTCTCCGGTCATGATCCCCCGTTATTCACGAAAAGAGATGGCACAGATCTGGGAGCCGGAGAACCGGTTCAAAATCTGGTTAGAAATCGAGCTGTTGGCCTGTGAGGGGTGGGAGGGGTTTGGAAAAGTCCCGAAGGGGACCGCTCAGGCGATCCGGAAAAAGGCGAGATTTGACGTTGCCCGGATCGATGCGATTGAGAAGGAGGTCAAACATGACGTGATCGCCTTTCTGACCAACGTCGGTGAGTCGGTTGGCCCCGAGGCGCGGTGGCTTCATTTGGGGATGACCTCCTCTGATGTCCTCGATACCTGTCTCTCCCTTCAGTTGAGGGAATCGGCCGATCGGATTCTGGAGGATCTTCAGAAACTCCTCGAGGCGCTTCGTCGGCGGGCCCTTGAATTCAAGATGACCCCGATGATCGGCAGGACCCACGGGATCCACGCCGAGCCGATCACATTTGGGCTCAAAATCGCCTCCTGGTATGCGGAGATGAGACGGCATCTGGAGAGGATCCGGCTCGCAAAGGACGAGGTCTCGGTCGGAAAGATTTCCGGCGCGGTCGGGACCTACGCCCACCTCGAACCGGAGGTGGAGCGGTTTGTTTGCGACAAACTCGGTTTGAAACCGGATCCGGTTTCCTCCCAGATCATCTCAAGGGATCGGTATGCGGTCTTCTTCGCCCGCCTCGCACTGCTCGCCGCCTCAATCGAGAAGATTGCCACGGAAATCCGTCACCTGCAGCGGACCGAGGTGCTGGAGGCAGAGGAATATTTTGCCAAGGGGCAGAAGGGCTCCTCCGCGATGCCGCACAAGCGAAACCCGGTCCTCTCCGAGAACCTCTGCGGGCTCGCGCGGCTCGTCCGGTCGATGGTGACCCCTGCGCTCGAGGATGTCTCTCTCTGGCATGAGAGGGATATCAGTCACTCCGCGGTCGAGCGGGTGATCGGTCCTGACGCGACGACCCTTGCCGATTTCATGCTGACACGGTTAACCGACCTGGTCGACCGGCTCGTTGTCTACCCAAAGAACATGGAGAAGAACCTTGCCCGGATGGGAAAGCTGATCCACTCCGAAGGGGTGCTGGTCGCCCTCGTGGAGAAGGGATTCACACGGGAAGAGGGGTACCGGCTGGTTCAGCAGCATGCGATGCGGACCTGGGAGGAGGGGAGCGACTTTGAACAGGCGGTCCGAAACGACAAGACGATTGCGGCAAAGATTTCGTCAAAGGAGTTTGGAAAGATCTTTGATCTGAAGAACAGCCTGAGGCATGTTGATACAATTTTCAAGCGAGTGTTCGGGTAAAAGGGCCCTCTACCGCTTGCGGGAGAGGGGAGTTGATGTCGTGACATCAAGGGAAGGGTGAGGGATGAAGGCGAAAGTTTACATCACCTTAAAACCCGGTGTCCTTGACCCCCAGGGAAAGGCGGTCCAGCAGGCGCTCGGCTCGTTGGGGTTTGATGAGGTGCAGGATGTGAGGGTGGGAAAGTACATCGAGCTCAGCCTCTCGAAAAATTCCACGGAGCGGGTGAAAGAGATGTGCGAGAAATTGCTCGCGAATACGGTGATTGAATCGTACCGATTTGAAATCGAAAATCCCCCCAACCCCCCTTTGTCAAAGGGGGGCAAGGGGGGATTTAGGTAAATGAAATTCGGCATTATTGTCTTCCCCGGCTCCAACTGTGACCGGGACGCCTATCGGGTCCTCAGAAATCTCAGGCAGTCAGTTTGTTACCTCTGGCACAAGGAGACCGACCTGAAAGGGGTCGATTGTGTGATCCTGCCGGGTGGATTCTCCTACGGAGATTATCTGAGGACCGGTGCGATCGCGCGGTTTTCCCCGATCATGAACGAGGTGATTGCGTTTGCGGGAAAGGGGGGGCTCGTTTTGGGGATTTGTAATGGATTCCAGGTCCTTTGTGAAGCGGGACTCTTGCCGGGGGTCCTGATGCGGAACGCAGGTCTGAAGTTCGTCTGTGAGACCGTCGGTCTCAAGGTTGAAAATCCGGAGACGCGATTCACGCGGCGCTATGCCGGGGTTAAGACCATCCGGATGCCGGTTGCCCATGGGGACGGGAATTACTTTGCGGATGAGAAAACGCTGAAAAGACTCGAGGGGGAGGGGAGGGTTGTTTTCAGATATGCCGCAAATCCAAACGGATCTCGCCACGATATTGCCGGTATCGTGAATGAAAATGGGAATGTCCTCGGTTTGATGCCGCATCCGGAGCGATGTTCCGAGAGAATTTTGGGGAATGAGGATGGGAGGAGGTTGTTTGAGTCAATCATCTCTTGATCCGGAAACGATTCAGCAGCACGGTTTGACTCCGGAGGAGTATCGAAAGATCCTGAAAATCCTCGGTCGCGAACCGAATCTCCTGGAGCTCGGGATCTTCTCCGTCATGTGGAGCGAGCACTGTTCCTACAAGAGTTCGAGGATCTATCTGAAGACCTTGCCGACCAAAGGGCCGAGGGTCCTCTGCGGTCCGGGTGAGAATGCCGGGGTTGTCGATATCGGGGAGGGGCTCGCGGTCGTCTTCAAGATGGAGAGCCACAACCACCCCTCCTTTATAGAGCCTTATCAGGGCGCGGCGACCGGAGTTGGCGGAATCTTGCGTGATGTCTTTACGATGGGGGCCCGACCTGTCGCGCTCCTCAATTCGCTTCGGTTTGGGGCCCCGGATCATCCAAAGACAAGGCGTCTGGTGAGCGGTGTGGTTGCCGGGATCGGCGACTACGGGAACTGCATGGGGATCCCGACTGTCGGGGGGGAGGTCTCTTTTGATGACTGTTACAACGGAAACATCCTTGTCAATGCGATGTGTGTCGGGCTGATCGATCGAAAGAATATCTTTCTCGCAAAGGCGTCGGGTGTCGGGAATCCGGTCATCACTGTCGGATCCAAGACCGGTCGGGACGGAATCCATGGGGCGACCATGGCCTCTGATGTCTTCGATGAAAAGTCGGAGGAGCGGCGTCCCACAGTTCAGGTCGGTGACCCGTTTACGGAGAAGTTGTTGATGGAGGCCTGCCTGGAACTGATGGAATCCCCGAAGGGTCGCCAGGCGATTGCCGGGATTCAGGATATGGGGGCGGCGGGGCTTACCTGTTCTTCATTTGAGATGTCCGGAAAGGGGAAGGTGGGGCTGGAGATTGATCTCTCAAGGGT
>CAYWRF010000080.1:0-9059 GCA_964460495.1 uncultured Pseudomonadota bacterium
GGTCGCATACGGCATCGGCCAGAGGGAGTTCTTGCGCCCCCAGGCAACTACTTCCTTGACCTTGGTGGTAATGACAGAGCCGGCAAAGAGGTCTTTCATTCCCATGATTTTCGGGAGGTTATGACCCGCAACAACCCTTTGTCAATCTCTGGTTCGTGACGATTATTCCGACCTCGGCATACCATAGGAGCGTCTCGATCACGGAGGCGACCCCAAGTCCGTGGCTCACCCTTTCAACCCGCCCCTCCGAAAGGGATCCGATCCTGTCCGATCGATTCTCGACAACCTTTTCCGAGATCCAGTTTGCCGCTGCCATGCTTGCCGGGAGCGTCACAAGAGACATCACCAGTTTTCTCTTCAGAAATCCGCGACCGAGGCAGAAGAGCCCCCTCCCACCTTTCAGGAGATGAAGGTCAAAGAGGCGGGTGATTCGTTGCGTCAGAAATCGGATATTATTGTCCGCTCGTTCATTTTCCCTCTTGAACCGCCCAGCGAGATATGAGTAAATTAACCAGCATCATAAAAAATACATGAGTATTTTTGGGTAGAGACTAAAACAGGAATGCCATGGGAAGATACATAAAAACAAACATAACCAATGACTTAAACAAAAAAATGGTCTTTGTAGGGGGCCCGCGACAGGTCGGAAAGACCACCTTTGCAAAGGAACTCCTCAAGGACTTTAAAGACCCCAAGGGATTCTCTGGCAGACATTACCTCTGCTGGGATGATCCCGGGGATCGCGAACTCTTGCTCGCCAACCAGTTTCCGGCGGAATCCGGTTTGATGGTGCTTGATGAGTTGCACAAATTCAAAAATTGGAGGGGTTTATTGAAAGGGCTCTTTGATAAAAGGAGGGACGAACTCCGGATCCTGGTGACCGGGAGCGCGCGACTCGATTATTACCGCAAGGGAGGGGATTCGCTCCAGGGGAGGTATCATTATTACCGGATGCATACCCTCTCCTTGAGAGAAATAGAGGCGCAGAGCCCCTCCGATTTGCGCGACTTGTTAAAATATGGCGGTTTTCCAGAACCTTTCTACGCCGCCAGCGAGGTGGAGACCCGCCGCTGGTCACGGGAATATCGAACGCGCGTGATCCGGGATGAACTGCGAGACCTGGAGAGGGTTCATGACGTTTCCTTGATCGAACAGATGGTTCACCGACTCCCGGAGCTGGTCGGAAGTCCGCTCTCCCTCAATTCACTTCGTGAAGATCTGCAGGTCTCCCATCAGACCGTGGTCCGATGGATCGAGTATCTGGAGCGGGTTTACCAGATCTTTCGCATCTATCCGTTTGGCGGGGCCAAGATCCGTGCCGTCAAGAAAGAGGCGAAACATTATCATTTCGACTGGACACAAATTGAGGAGGTCTCGCTCCGTTTTGAAAATCTGGTCGCCTGCCACCTGTTAAAATGGTGCCACTTCCTCGAGGATACGGAAGGGTTCGAGATGGAGCTGCGTTATTTCCGGGACACCGACAAACGGGAGGTTGACTTTGTCGTGCTCCAGGAAAGAAGGCCGATTTATTTTATTGAATGCAAACTTTCGGCGCAGGGCGTGAGCCCTCACTTGCTGTATCTTTCCAGAAAATATCCCGATGTGCCGGCGTATCAAATCCATCTCCAGGGGGAGCGGGATGTTAAGACCCGCGAGGGGATTTTTCTGCAACCGGCCAGCCTGTTCTTGAGAAAATTTGTCTAGAATTTCCGAGTTCTACTCCCACTCCAGCGCCCGGCGGCCGTAGATATAAAGGAGGCCGACAACGAGGATCCCCAGAAAGACCGCCATCTCGATCAGGAGGAAAAGCCCCTGGCCCGACCGGACAAACTCCCTGAAAAGAACCGCCCAAGGGTAGAGGAAGACCACCTCGATATCAAAGACGATGAAGAGCATCGCAACGAGATAGAACTTGACCGGAAACCGTCTCCGCGGGTCCTCCACCGGGTCGATCCCGCATTCATACGGGAGCCCCTTTGTGGCCCCCTTCCGGCGCGGCCCCAGGAGGTGCGAAAGGCCGATAAACCCGCCCGTCACGATCGCCCCAAAAATGAAAAGCAACAAAAGTGGGAGATACGGATTCATCTAGAAAAACAACCCTGACGAGCGGCCCGCCACCTCCGCGAGACCGTTCCAGGAAAGCCCCAGGTAAACGGTCAGGAAGGCCAGGAGGAAGACCGCCACGGAATGGCGAAGGATCGGCATCGGAATCAACCGGGCATCGGGAGGTTCTTCGAAAAACATCACCTTCACAACACGCACATAGTAGTAAAGCGAGACGACGCTGTTCAAGACCCCGATGATCGCCAGGCCGTAAAGCCCGGACCGGATCAACGCCCCAAAGAGGTAGAACTTTCCGATAAAACCGGCAAACGGCGGGATGCCGGTCAATGAGAAGAGAAAGATCGTCATCGCGAGGGCGAGGAATGTCCCCAACCCCCCACGCCTCCCGAGCCCGGCGTAGCTGGAAAGATCCTCGACCCGAAGCTGGTTCGCCACAATGATGACGACGAGAAACGCACCCAGATTCATGATCACGTAGACGACCAGATAGAAGAGGATCGCCCTGAGCGCCTCATCGTTCAATGCCGCAAATCCCATCAGGAGGTAGCCGGCATGGGCGATCGAGGAGTAGGCGAGCAAACGCTTCAGATTCGTCTGCCCGATCGCGGCGAGGTTCCCCAATGTCATCGTCGCGACCGACAAGATCGCGATCATCTCCGGCCAGCCGGCAACCTTGATGTCGACAAAACCGGTCTCCCCCTCTGCCGCGAGGGCGGTCAGGAAGAACCGGATCAGGATCGCGAAACCGGCCGCCTTCGGACCGACAGAGAGAAAGGCGGTGAAAGGGGTCGGGGCCCCCTCATAGACATCGGGGCACCACATCTGGAACGGAAAGGCGGCGATCTTGTATCCGATCCCCGCCATGATGAACAGAATCGAGAGGAACAGGACCGGGCGGGAGACCGCATTTGACGTGAGGAAACGGGCGATCTCAGGCAGCTCCATCGTCCCGGTCAGCCCGTAGAGGAGCGACATCCCGTACGCCATGATCCCGGAGGCGACGCCGCCGTATATCACATACTTCAGCGCCGCCTCCGAGGAGCGGCGCGAACCGCCGACCGAGCCGGTCAGGATATACGAGATCACGCTCACGAACTCGAGCGAGAGATAGAGCATCAGGAGGTGGTTCGAAATCGCCAGGAGGCTCATCCCGAGGGTCAAGGCGGTGAGGAGCGTGTAGTAGCTGGGGAGATCAACCCGCTCCACCTCCGACGATCGTTGGGACAAGAGGATCGCGAGCAACGCCCCCCCGCCAAAGAGATACCGGAAAAAGCCGGCCATCGCGTCGTGGGTCACCATCCCGGAAAAGAAGTGGGACGGCGGGAGGGGTGAGACCTGGAGGTTCGCGATCATCATCCCTGCAAGACCGAGCGACGCAAGGGCCGGATAGACCCCCTTTTTCCGGGCACCCAGAAAGAAATCGGCAAAAAAGAGGAGGACGATCGTGAGGATCAGCACGAGTTCCGGACAGAGCAGGGTGAGGTCACCGATCATAATCCGGCCACCTTCCAGAGACTCACGGCGCTGCTGAGAGAACTGAGTGAGAGGTTCATCAGATCCAGCATAAACCGCGGATAGATCCCGAGGACTACGACAATAACGCCCAGCGGGACGAGCGTCAGCATCTCGCGCCCGTTGATCTCCGAAATCGCCGTATATCTTTCATTCAGCCTTCCCAAAAAGATCCTCTGGAAGGTCCAGAGCATGTAGGCCGCCGTGATCACGACGCTCGTCGCCGAGATGACGGTGTAGAGACGGAACGTCCTGAACCCGCCCATAAAACAGAGGACCTCACTCACAAAACCGGAGAGGCCGGGGAGCCCCAACGCCGCAAAAAAGGCGAGGGAGGTGATCGTCGCGTAACGGGGCATCGGGTGCGCGAGACCGCCGAAGCCGTTCAGGTCCCGGTGATGCGCACGGTCGTAGACGACACCGACAATCAAAAAGAGCATCGAGGTGATGATCCCGTGGTTGAACATCTGGAGGACCGCCCCGTTCATCCCCTCCGGGGTCATCGAGGCCATCCCCAGGAGGCAGAAGCCCATATGGCTGACGGAGGAGTAGGCGATCAGCTTCTTGAAGTCCTTCTGCGCCATCGCGCAGAGCGCCCCGTAGACGATGCTGATCATCCCGATCACCGCAATCAGTTCGGCGTAGTGGTTCGTCGCGTCCGGCAGGAGCGGGTAACAGATCCGGAGGATCCCGTAGGTCCCCATCTTCAGAAGGACCGCCGCCAGGATCACGGAGATCGGGGTCGGGGCCTCCACATGCGCATCCGGGAGCCAGGTGTGAAACGGGACGATCGGGACCTTGATCGCAAAGCAGATGAAGAGCCCCATCCAGCAGAGCCGCCGGAAGGTCGGGTCGGAGAGCGGCCCCAGGTGTCTCGTCTGATCCGCGAGCGTGACAAGGCTGAAGGAGTTCCCGTAGAAATAGAAGGCGAGCATCACGAGGAGCATCAGGACGGAACCCAAAAGCGTGTAAAGGAAGAACTTGATCGCCGCATACTCGCGACGCGGCCCGCCCCAGATCCCGATCAGGAAGTACATCGGGAGGAGCATCACCTCCCAGAAGACATAGAAGAGGAAGAAGTCGAGGGCGCAAAAGACCCCCATCATCCCGGTGTCGAGGAGAAGAAAGAGGGCGAAGTAGGCCTTCAGGTGTTTGTCGATCCCCCACGAGGCGATCACCGCAATAAACGAGACGAGCGCGGTTAGGAGGACCATCGGGACCGAGAGGCCATCGATCCCCATGAAGTACTGGATGTTGAAGGCGGGGATCCAGGCAATCGGCCCCTCCACAAACTGGAGTTGTTCCGCGGCGCGATCAAAAGAGAAAAAGATCCGGATCGCCGCCAGAAGCGGCGGGGTCACCGCGGCGAGGGCGGTCCACCGGATCCGCGGGCCCTTGTCTCTCGGCAGCAACAGGATCACAGCGGCGCCGAGGAGGGGGAAGAAGGTTATGAACGACAGGACGGGAAACATGTTTTTCTCCTTTTCATTTAAAACAACCGGTAAAGCAACACCACCACAATACCGCCAACGGCATAATAGAGATAACTCTGGATCCGCCCGGTCTGGATCCGGCGCGCCCCGGAGCTCCCGGCAAAGGTCCCATCGGCAACCAGATTGACCGCCCCATCGACAAAGGTCCAGTCGAACCAGCCGGTGACGGTCGAAACGACACGGGTCCAGACCGCAGAGAGATTGACCGCCCCGTCGATCACGAGGAGGTCAAACCGGGCGAGCAGGTCCTTCAGGGACATCAGACCGTTCACAAAGAATCGCTGATACAACTCGTCAACATAAAACTTGTTCGCCACAACCCGGTAGAGGGCGGGATAGCGGGCGGCGAATTTTTGCGGGATATCCGTGCGGACGGCAAAGAGGGTATACCCTGTGTAACAGCCGAGGGCCGCCACACCCAGCGAGAAGGCCATGAGGAGAAACTCCAGCCAATGTGGAGATCCCTCCGCCCCGTGAGCAACCTCCACAAACAACGGTTTGAGCCAGTTTCCGAGGAGAGGCGCCCCCTCCCAGCCGACCAGGTGGCCCAACGCCTGAGGGACCCCCAGCATCCCGCCGACCGCAGAGAGAAATGCAAGCGCTATCAGAACAACCGTCATGGAGGGTGGTGACTCATGAACATGATGACGTTGATCCCCCTCCAACCGGAGTTTTCCGAAAAAGGTCAGAGAGACCAGACGGAACATATAGATCGCGGTCCCCGCGGCGGTGAATACCGCCAGGAGCCAGAGGGCCGGGAACCGGTTGAAGGCGTGTCCGAGGATCTCATCCTTGGAGAAGAATCCGGCAAACGGAAAGATGCCGGCAATCGCAAGGGTCGCGATCAAAAAGGTCCGGTAGGTGATCGGCATCCAACCCTTAAGCCCCCCCATCTTTCTCATATCCTGTTCGCCCCCCATCCCATGGATGACGGAGCCGGAACCGAGGAAAAGACAGGCCTTGAAGAAGGCGTGCGTAACCAGATGGAAGATCCCCGCCGCAAAGGCGCCTACCCCCATCGCCCCGAACATGAAGCCCAACTGGCTGACAGTCGAATAGGCCAAGACCTTCTTGATATCGTTCTGGGCAAACGCGATCACCGCCGCAAAGGCGGCGGTCACAAAACCGACCGTCGCCACCACTGCGAGCGCGGCAGGCGACATCGCAAAGAGATAGTTGAGCCGCCCGATCATATAGACGCCGGCGGTCACCATTGTTGCGGCATGAATGAGCGCGGAGACCGGTGTCGGGCCGGCCATTGCGTCCGGCAACCAGACATAGAGCGGGATCTGCGCCGATTTGCCGGTCGCCCCGACAAAGAAGAAGAGCGAGACGAGAGTGACAACCGAGATCCCCAATAATCTCTTGTCCGCCAGGAGCGGGACCGCCTCCCGGAGTTCAGAAAAGTTTACCGTCGGGTAGCCGACCTCATGCAGCGACCAGAAGAGGAGAAGGAACCCGACGAGGAACCCCAAATCCCCCACCCGGTTTACAAGAAACGCCTTCATGCCGGCGGTCGCCTTGGCGAGATCCTCAAACCAGAATCCGATCAGGAGGTACGAACAGAGACCGACCCCCTCCCAGCCGACAAACATCATGAAGAGATTCGAGCCCATCACCAGGAGCAGCATCGCAAAGGTAAAGAGGTTCAGATAAGAAAAGTAGCGGGCATACCCCTTGTCATGAGCCATGTAGCCGATCGAATAGACGTGGATCAGGAATCCGACACCGGTCACGACGAGCATCATCGTGAGCGACAACGGATCGATCAGAAACGCGACATCGGCCCAGAAGCTGTCGCTCGTGAGCCAGTTGCAGAGGGTCGCCGTTATTTCCCGTTCACCCGCCGGGAGCCCGGTGAAGTGAAGGAAGGTCCCGGCCGTGATCAAAAAGGAGAGAAAGAGCGTCCCGCAGGCGATCCAGTGGACAACCGGCCGGACGAGCCTCGCTCCGGAAAAGCTGTAGAATCCGTTCACGACCGCCCCGAGGAGCGGGAGGATCGGAACAAGCGCAACAAAATGACTCGCGGTCTCCAACATAATCTACCCTTTGAGCGTGACCACCTCATCGGCGTCAATCGTATGAAACTGGCGGTAGATCGATACCACGATCGCCAAGGCGACTGCCGCCTCCGAGGCGGCAAGAACGATCAGAAAAAGGGAGAAGAGACTCCCCGCCACCTGATTCCCGTTGAAATGGGCAAAGGCAACCATGTTGATCGAGGCGGCGTTCAGGATCAACTCGACCCCCATCAGGATCCCGACCGCGTTCTTGCGCGTGATCACGTTGTAAAGGCCGAACGTGAAGAGGATCGCGGTGACTGTCAAATAGGATTGTAATGTAACCATAATGTGTAGGGGCAAACCGATGTGTTTGCCCATTTCTTGCCTTCTGTAGGGGCAGACACGCGGGTCTGCCCCTACATTTTTATTTCACCTCTCTTTTCACTATAACAACGGCTCCAACTAACGCACCCAGCAGCACCACCGACACCACCTCAAACGGCAGCAGATATTTGGTGAGCAGCGCCTCGCCGATCGGCTGGACCATCGAGACGAACGCCTCCTCTTCAAGCACAACCCAGGTCCCCTTGCCGAGGAGCGAGAGGAGAAAAGTGAGAAAGAGACCGAGGAGAGGAATAGCGACCTTGTGGTTCATCGAGAGGTTTGTCAGTTGGACCTCGCCGATCTTCGAGGTCAGCATGATCGCAAAGAGGACCAAAACCGTAATCCCCCCCACGTAGATCAGGAGCTGTGTGATCGCGACGAAGTCCGAAGAGAGGAGGATAAAAAGCCCCACCGCCCCCGAAAAGGTCCCCAGGAGCGCGAAGCCAGCATAGAGGATGCTCCGCGAAAAAGTGACAACGCCCGCCGAGGCGAGGGTCACAAACGCGATCAGCAGGAAGACAAGGTCATTAAGCGGCGGCATCCTCTTCCTTCTCCGGTTTGGGCGCCTTGTACGGGAGGATCCTCTCCCCTTCCGGCACAAACTTGAAGACCAGCTCCTCCAGGGTCTCGGTCGCCTTTTCAAACTCGCGGGTAAAGTGGATCGCCCCGGTCGGACACGGCTCGGTGCAGAGCCCGCAATACATGCACTTCGCCTCATCGATATCAAACTGGGTGAGCAATCGCTCCTTGGAGGCTTCATCTTTTTCAGTCACAATCTTGATGCAGTCGATCGGGCAATCAGTCATGCAGGCGAGACAGGCGGTGCAGATCTCCATGTCGACCTTCAAGAAGCCGCGAAACCGCTCCGGCAACACCTCCTTCAACGGTCGAGGCATCTTGTCGGGATACTGGATCGTGACCGGCCGGCGCAGGAGGTGCGAAAAGGTGATCGCCATTCCTTCAAAGATGGCGGAGGCGGCGTGGGCTATGTCTTTAAAATAGGTCATTTTAAACAAAAGGGTTCAAGTGAATCGGCACCTTTGCCGCCCGCACCTGATACCCAACCCGGTACAAGAAATAAAGCACTGTCGCGACACCCCCGCCAAAGAGGAGATGCCGGACCATCGGCACCCCCTTCGGGAAAAGGACCATCCAGGCGGCAACCCCGATCGCCGAGACGAAACCGAAAGGGATCAGATACTTCCAGCAGAGGATCATCAGCTGGTCCACCCGCACACGCGGGAGTGTCCACCGGATCCAGATCACGACAAACACGATCACCGAGGCCTTGAGAAAAAAGGTCAGGAACTCCAGCAGGTGCCGAACAACCGGACTCAATGCCTGAACCGCCGGCGGGACCTGCCACCCGCCGAGAAACAGGGCGGTCCCGACCGCCGCAATCAGATAGATATTGGCCCACTCCTCAAAATAGAAGAAGACGAAACGCATCCCACTGTATTCGGTCGAGTAGCCGGCGATCAGCTCGCTCTCCGCCTCGGGCATGTCAAACGGGGCCCGGTTCCCCTCCGCCAGGGCCGAGATGAAAAGGATAAAAAAGGAGACGGTCAGAAACGGATTGTCAAAGAGAAACCACTGCCACGGG
>CAYWRF010000081.1:0-8971 GCA_964460495.1 uncultured Pseudomonadota bacterium
GCCCCACCTCACTTCGTTCGGTGAGGGCCCCATCCCCCCGAACCCCTTTCGCTCCAACTGGCAAAGCCAGATCGTCGCTCACGTCCTATCGGGGGGATCGCTGCCCCACCTCACTTCGTTCGGTGAGGGCCCCATCCCCCCGAACCCCTTTCGCTCCGACTGGCAAAGCCAGATCGTCGCTCACGTCTTCCCCCGCGTTTTCGCCACAATCTCCTCGGCAATATTCCGCGGCACCGGCTCATAGTGGGAAGGCTCCATCGTAAAGATCGCCCTCCCCTGCGTCATCGACCGGAGATCTGTGGCATATCCGAACATCCTTGCCAAGGGGACTTCTGCATCAATGACCCGCGACCCCAAACGGGAGTCGGTGTTCATGATCCTCCCCCGGCGGGAGTTCAGGTCCCCCGTCACCTGCCCGAGGCAGTCCTCCGGCGCCTCCACCTCCAGCTTCATGATCGGCTCCAGCAAGACGATCCCCGCCTTCTTCACCGCCTCCTTGAAGCCGATCGAGCCGGCCACCTTGAACGCCATCTCGGAGGAGTCGACATCATGGAAAGAGCCGTCAAAGAGGGTCGCCTTCACATCGACCATCGGATATCCGGCCAAAACCCCCCCCTCCATCGCCTCCTGGATCCCCTTCCTGACGGCGGGGATATATTCCCGAGGGATCACCCCCCCCACGATATCGTCGATGAACTCATACCCCTTGCCCCGCTCGTTCGGCTCCACCTTTATATAGACATCGCCGTACTGGCCGCGCCCGCCGGTCTGACGGATATATTTCCCCTCCGCCTCCGCCCGTCCCTGGATCGTCTCCCGATAGGCAACCTGGGGCCGGCCGACATTCGCCGCAACCTTGAATTCACGGAGCATCCGGTCGACGATGATCTCCAGGTGCAGCTCCCCCATCCCGGAGATGATCGTCTGCCCCGTTTCACTATCAACCTTGACACGGAACGACGGGTCCTCGGTCGCGAGCTTCGCCAGCGACTGGGAAAGTCTCTCCTGATCCGCCTTCGTCTTCGGTTCGATCGCGACTGAGATCACCGGATCGGGGAAATCCATCGACTCCAGGACGATCGGGTTGTTCTCATCACACAGCGTGTCTCCCGTCGTCGTATACTTGAGCCCGACAACCGCCGCAATGTCGCCCGCCCCCACCTTCTTGATCTCCTCCCGCTTGTTTGCATGCATTCTCAGGAGGCGGCCGACCCTCTCCTTCTTGTCCTTCGTCGAATTGTAGACATAGCTCCCCGCATCCAACTCCCCGGAATAGACGCGGAAATAGGTGAGCGTGCCGACAAACGGATCGGTTGCAATCTTGAACGCCAGCGCGGAGAACGGGGCGCTGTAATCGGTCTTTCGTGAAAGCTCCTTCGTCTTGTCGGAGGGAAGCGTCCCCTGAACCGCCTCCACATCGAGGGGCGAGGGGAGGAGCTGGTTCACCGCGTCCAGCATCAACTGGACCCCCTTGTTCTTGAAGGCGGCCCCGCAAAGGACCGGCGTGATCTGCATCGTAACCGTCGCGCGGCGCGCCGCCTCCAGGACCTCTTCATCCGAATACGGTTTTCCCTCAAGGTACTTTTCCATCAGCTGATCATCGTGCGTCGCGATCTCCTCGATCAGCTTCGCCCGCTGCTCCTCGACCTGCCCCTTCATCTCCGCCGGGATGTCGATCGCAACCATCTTCAACCCCTGTGACTCCTCCTCAAACCGGTACGCCTTGCGCGGGATCAGTTCGATAACCCCGGTGAATTTGTCCTCCGCCCCGATCGGGATGTTGAAAATCGCGGTCTTGGCGTGGAGCCTCTCCCGCATCGACTTCACGCATTTGAAAAAATCGGCCCCGACCCGGTCCATCTTGTTCACGAAGGCGATCCTCGGGACGCGGTACTTGTTCGCCTGGCGCCAGACAGTCTCCGACTGGGGCTGAACACCCGCCACCCCGCAAAAGACGCCGATCGCGCCGTCCAGGACACGGAGCGAACGCTCCACCTCGATGGTAAAGTCAACGTGTCCCGGCGTGTCGATGATGTTGATCCGGTGGTTCTTCCAAAAACAGGTCGTCGCCGCCGAGGTGATCGTGATCCCCCGCTCCTGCTCCTGCGGCATCCAGTCCATCTGGGCCGCCCCGTCATGGACCTCGCCGATCTTGTGCGTGATCCCGGTGTAAAAAAGGATCCGCTCCGTCACCGTCGTCTTGCCCGCGTCAATATGGGCAATGATCCCGATGTTCCGCGTCACTCTGAGCGGGGAGAGATCCCGCTCTCTCCCCGTACCCCTCATCTGTGAAGTCGTGTCATTCACCATTCGCTCCGTTTGGCCGGCCGGAATAAATCCGCTCCGGCCAATACTCGCTCATTTTCCGGTCTACCATCGGTAATGCGCAAAGGCGCGGTTCGCCTCCGCCATCCGATGAACCTCCTCTTTCTTCTTGATCGCCGCCCCGCGCCCTCCATGGGCATCGAGGATTTCTGATGAAAGCCTTGCCTCCATCGACTTTTCATTCCGCGCCCGCGCCGACGTGATCAGCCACCGGAGCCCGAGGGAGATCCGCCTCTCCGGCCTCACCTCCATCGGGACCTGATAGGTCGCCCCCCCGACCCGGCGGGAACGGACCTCCATGACCGGCTTGATCTGCTCCAACGCCTCCTTGAAGACCTTTAGCGGATCCTCCTTCGTCTTCTCGTTGATGAAGCCGAACGCCTTGTAGATCACCCGCTCCGCCACCGACTTCTTCCCCTCCAACATCACCGAATTAATGAACTTCGAGACAAGCTTGTCCTTGTACTTTGGATCCGGCAGAATCTCCCGTCTCTCCGCACGCGCCTTTCTCGACATCGTTTATCCTTTCTTCGCCTGTTTCTTGGCGCCGTATTTCGAACGCCCCTTCTTCCGGTTCTGAACCCCGGCGGAATCGAGCGTTCCGCGCACAATGTGATAACGGACACCGGGCAGGTCTTTGACACGCCCGCCCCGGACCAGAACGATCGCATGCTCCTGGAGGTTATGCCCCTCCCCTGGGATATAGGCCGAAACCTCCATCGAATTCGTCAACCGGACACGGGCGACCTTCCGCAGTGCCGAATTCGGTTTCTTCGGGGTCGTCGTATAGACCCGGACGCAAACCCCACGCCTCTGGGGAGACCCCATCAAGGCAGGTGCCCCGGTCTTTCGCCAGACCTTCTCACGCCCTTCACGAACCAGCTGATTAATCGTCGGCATAGTGCCCCTCTTCCTTATCCCTTAATCCTTCTCTTACCCCGCGACGGCCTTGCGTTCAGCCGTCTCTTCCTTCACCTCGACCTTCAGATTCTTGTACCGGAGGAGACCGGTCCCGGCCGGGATCAGCCTCCCCATGATCACATTCTCTTTCAGGCCCCGGAGCGAGTCGGTCTTTCCGACAATCGCCGCCTCGGTCAGGACCCGCGTCGTCTCCTGGAAGGAGGCGGCCGAGATGAAGCTCTCCGTCGAAAGGGAGGCCTTTGTGATCCCCAAGAGCAGAGGCTCCCCGGCCGCAGGACGCTTCCCCTGCCCCTTGACCCGCTCGTTTTCCTCCTCGAACTCAATCTTCTCCACCTGCTCGTCCTCCAGGAATGAGGTGTCCCCGGCATCGGTGACCCGAACACGACGGAGCATCTGGCGGACAATCGCCTCGATATGCTTGTCGTTGATCCGAACCCCCTGCAGCCGGTAGACCTCCTGCGTCTCATCCACGAGATACTGCGCGAGCCTCTTCTCCCCAAGGACCCTGAGGATATCGTGCGGGTTCGAGGCCCCGTCCATAAGCGGCTCACCCGCCCGGACATGGTCCCCCTCATGAACGGCGATATGCTTGCCGCGAGGGATCAGGTACTCCTGCGCCTCCCCGACCTCCGGCACGACGAGGATCTTTCTCTTCCCCTTCGTGTCCTTCCCGAAACTGACCTGCCCATCGATCTCTGAAATCACCGCGCACTCCTTCGGCCGGCGTGCCTCAAAAAGCTCCGCGACCCGCGGAAGACCCCCTGTGATATCCTTCGTCTTTGTCGTCTCACGAGGGATTTTTGCAATAATATCACCCGCCACCACCTCCTGGCCCTCGGTCACGACAATGTTGGCGCTGATCGGGAGCAGATACCGCGCCTCCCGCTCGGTCCCCGGGATCCTCAGTGTCTTTCCCCCCTCCCCCTTGATCGAGACACGCGGGCGCAGATTGGGATCCTTCGATTCGGTAATCACCTTCCGCGCAAGGCCGGTCACCTCGTCCACCTGCTCCTGCATCGTGACCCCTTCCGTGATGTCGCCAAACTTGACCGCCCCGGCAACCTCCGTGAGGATCGGGGTGGTGTAAGGATCCCACTCCGCGAGGAGCATCCCGCCGGCCACCTTCTGCCCCTCTTTAACCAGCAGCCTCGCCCCATAGATCACCTGATATTTCTCCCGCTCGCGCCCCTCCTCATCCATGATCGCAATCTCGCCGTTCCGGTTCATGACGGTCAGGCTCTTCTCCTTGTTCACAACGGTCTTCAGGTTGTGGAACTTGACGACCCCCGCATGGCGGCTCTCCAGCGTGCTCTGCTCAACACGCCGCGAGGCGGCGCCCCCGATATGGAAGGTCCGCATCGTCAGCTGGGTCCCCGGCTCGCCGATCGACTGGGCCGCAATCACGCCGACCGCCTCGCCGATGTTCACCATATGCCCGCGCGCGAGGTCACGGCCGTAACACTTGATGCAGACCCCCCGACGGTTCTGGCAGGTCAAGACAGAACGGATCTTCACCTTCTCCAACCCTGAATTCTCAATCTTGGGCAAATGGGCCTCGGTGATCTCCTTCCCTGCCGGCACCAGGACCTCTGCCGAAAACGGATCCTGGATATCCTCGAGCGCGACGCGCCCCAGGATACGGTTGGAGAGCGAATCGATGATCTCCCCCCCTTCCAGAAGCGCGGCGACCTCGATCCCGTCCAGCGTCTGGCAGTCACGACCGGTCACCACCAGATCCTGCGCGACATCAACGAGCCGTCGTGTCAGATAGCCTGAATTCGCCGTCTTCAAGGCGGTGTCGGCAAGACCCTTTCGCGCCCCGTGGGTCGAGATGAAGTACTGAAGGACGGTCAGCCCCTCGCGGAAATTTGCCGTGATCGGGGTCTCGATGATCTCACCCGACGGCTTCGCCATCAGTCCGCGCATCCCGGCCAGCTGACGCATTTGCTGGGCGCTGCCACGGGCCCCGGAATCGGCCATGATGAAGATCGGGTTGAAACTCACAATCTCCTTTTTCCCCTTCTCCCCCTCAACCACCTCCACGCTGATCTCCTTCATCATGTCTTCGGCAACTTCCTCCGTTGTCTGGGCCCAGATATCGACCACCTTGTTGTATTTTTCGCCGGAGGTGATCAGCCCCTCCTGATACTGCTCCTCAATCTCATTCACCTCTTTCTGAGCTGTCTCCAGTCTCTTCTCCTTGGTCGCCGGGGCCTTCATGTCATCGATGCAGACCGAGATCCCGGCCCGAGTCGCCTGCACGAATCCGACATTCATCAACTGGTCGGCCAGGATCACCGTCGCCTTGTTCCCCGCCTTCCGGTAGCACTCCTCTACCAGGTCGGCGATCGCCTTCTTGTCCATCACCCGGTTGATCAGATCAAACGGGAGAGAGGTCGGGACAATCTCATAAAGGAGGACGCGCCCCGTCGTCGTCTCATACCGGGCGCCGTTCAACCGGACCGTAATTCGGGCATGGAGATCGAGCTCTCCCTGATCAAACGCGATCCGGACCTCTTGCGGGGAGGCGAAACGCATCCCCTCTCCCTTCGCAAACGGCGTCTCGCGGGTCATATAATAGATGCCGAGGACCATATCCTGCGTCGGCACGATGATCGGCTTGCCGGAGGCGGGGGAAAGGATGTTGTTCGTGCTCATCATCAGGATACGCCCCTCGATCTGGGCCTCGACCGACAACGGGACATGGACCGCCATCTGGTCGCCGTCAAAGTCGGCGTTGAAGGCGGTGCAGACAAGCGGGTGGAGCCGGATCGCCTTCCCCTCAATCAGGATCGGCTCAAACGCCTGGATCCCGAGGCGATGAAGCGTCGGGGCACGGTTCAGCATGACCGGATGCTCCTGGATCACCTCTTCAAGGACGTCCCAGACCTCGGGCCGCTCCTTTTCCACCATCTTTTTGGCCCCCTTGATCGTCGAGACGAGCCCCCTCTCCTCGAGCTTCTGATAGATGAACGGCTTGAAGAGCTCGAGCGCCATCGCCTTCGGGAGCCCGCACTGATGGAGACGGAGTTCAGGCCCCACCACAATGACCGAGCGGCCCGAATAGTCGACCCGTTTTCCCAAAAGGTTTTGGCGGAATCTCCCCTGCTTCCCCTTCAACATATCGGAGAGGGATCGGAGCGGACGCTTGTTCGGACCGGTAAAGACCTTGCCGCGCCGGCCGTTGTCGATCAGGGCATCGACCGCCTCCTGCAACATCCTCTTCTCGTTCCGGATGATGATATCCGGTGCGTTCAGCTCCTGGAGCCTCTTCAAGCGGTTGTTCCGGTTGATCACACGCCGGTAAAGGTCATTGAGATCGGAGGTTGCAAAACGCCCCCCATCCAGAGGGACCAGTGGCCTCAGGTCGGGCGGAAGGACCGGGACGACCTCGAGCATCATCCATTCAGGGCGATTGCCAGACGCAATCAGCGCCTCAACAACTTTAAGCCGCCGCGACACCTTTTTCCGGTTTGCGTCCGACTTGGTCTCCTTCAGCTCCTTGCGGAGCTTCTTCGCGAGCTGTTCCAGTTCAATCTTCTTCAACATGTCGCGAACGACCTCACCCCCCGTCTGGCAGACGAACTTCCCCCCCTGCTCCTGACGCACCTTCTGAAGCCTCGTCTCCGTGACAATCTCCCCCTCCTTGAGATCGGTCGCCCCCGGATCGGTCACGACGTACGCCTCGCAGTAAAGGACCTTCTCCAGCTCCTTTAACGACATGTCGAGAAGGGTCCCGATACGGGACGGCAGGCTCTTCAAAAACCAGATGTGCGCGACAGGGGTCGCCAGGACGATATGCCCCATCCGCTCGCGCCGGACCTTTGAAGAAATGACCTCGACGCCGCACTTCTCGCAGACGATGCCGCGATGCTTCATCCGCTTGTACTTGCCGCAGTTGCATTCGTAGTCCTTGACCGGCCCGAAGATCTTCGCGCAAAAAAGGCCATCCCGTTCCGGCTTGAAGGTCCGGTAGTTGATCGTCTCCGGTTTCTTCACCTCCCCTTGCGACCAGGAACGGATCATCTCCGGCGAGGCGATCCCCAACCGGACACCGGTCACGGTCAGCGGGTCTTTCGGCTTCTCAAAAAAACTGAAGATATCCACCATATTTGCTCCTTTATACCTGTTCTTCGATCAGATCGACGCTCATCCCGAGCGCCTGGAGCTCCTTGACCAGGACGTTGAACGACTCCGGGATCCCCGGCTCAAAGGTCTTCTCACCCTTGACGATGTTTTCATACATCCGCGTCCGGCCGAGCACGTCATCCGACTTGACCGTCAGGAACTCCTGCAGACAATAGGCGGCGCCGTACGCCTCAAGCGCCCAGACCTCCATCTCCCCCAGACGCTGTCCGCCGAACTGGGCCTTCCCGCCCAGCGGCTGCTGCGTCACGAGGGAATACGGCCCGATCGAACGGGCGTGGATCTTGTCATCGACCAGGTGATGCAGCTTCATGATGTAGGTCACGCCGACCGTCACCGGCTGGTCGAATATCTCGCCGGTCCGGCCGTCAAAGAGGACGGTCTGACCGGAATTGGGCAGCTCCGCAAGATCCAGAACCTCCTTGATCTCGGACTCCTTCGCCCCGTCAAAGACCGGCGAGGAGACGTAGATCCCGGAGGCGAGGCTCGAAGCAAGGCGCTTCACCTCGCGGTCGTTCAGATCGGCGATCGAGCCATCGAGCGACTTCGCATAAACCTTCTTCAGAAAGGCGCGAACCGCCTCCCGGTCATGGTCCCGAAGGAGCCCTGCGACCTTGTCGCCGATCCCCTTGCAGGCCCAGCCGAGGTGACACTCGAGGATCTGGCCGACGTTCATCCGGGAAGGAACCCCGAGCGGGTTTAAGACAAGATCAACCGGCGTCCCGTCCGGCAGGTACGGCATATCTTCCGCCGGAAGGACGCGTGAAATGACCCCCTTGTTCCCGTGACGCCCCGCCATCTTGTCTCCGACCGCGAGCTTCCTTTTGATCGCCACATAGGTCTTCACGATCTTGATCACGCCGGGCGGGAGCTCGTCCCCCTTATGGAGCTTGGAGACCTTTTGGTCGTAGACCATTCGGACCAGCTCGATCTGCTCCTCCATCCCCTCGACCAGATCCGCCAGCTGTTCTTCGAGCGCCTCATCCCCGACCGTAATCTCCGACCATCGTGCCATCGGGAGTTTTTCCAGGGAATCCTCGGTCACAGGTTTTCCCTTCGGGAGCAGGATCTTCTCCTCCTCCTCATCCATGATCTTCGAGGTCACATTCTTCCCGTGAAGGTGCGTCTTGATCTTCTTCTTCACCTCTTCCTTGATCAGACGGACCTCCTCATCCCGGTCTTTGATCAGCTTCTGGGTCTCCTTGTCCTGGATGTTTTTGGCCCGCTCATCGAGCTCGGAGCCCTCGCGCGAGAAGACCTGGGCATTGATCACAATCCCGTAAACCCCCGGCGGTACACGCATCGAGGTGTCCTTCACATCGCCCGCCTTCTCGCCGAAGATCGCCCGGAGGAGTTTTTCTTCCGGCGAGAGCTGCGTTTCTCCCTTCGGTGTAATCTTGCCGACGAGGATGTCGCCCGGCTTCACCTCCGCCCCGATCCGGACAATCCCGCTCTCGTCCAGATTGGCCAACGCCTCATCGCCGACGTTCGGGATGTCCCGCGTGATCTCCTCCTTGCCGAGCTTCGTGTCCCGCGCCGCGCATTCGAACTCCTCAATATGGATCGAGGTGTAGACGTC
>CAYWRF010000082.1:0-8887 GCA_964460495.1 uncultured Pseudomonadota bacterium
CGACGCTCTTCCGATCTCATGAGGTCTACAGCCTGTTTATCGATCTGGATGCCGACGACAGCCAGATCGAGTTTCCGGTTCTTTACGCGATCGGCCGCGAGGGGATTGCGCAAAAAACGCTGGAGGCACGCGGTGCCGATCTGGCCCCGCTCTTCGACGCGATCCTGAACGAGATTCCTCCCCCCCGTTACGATCCGGCAGAACCTTTCCAGATGCTGGTGACCAACCTCTCCTATTCAGACTACCTCGGCCGCCTCGCGATCGGCCGGGTCTTCAACGGATCGGCCCAAAAAAATGAGAGCCTCGTCTGCCTTTCCCGGGATCAGATCCCAAGACCCCTCAAGATCTCGAGCCTGCAGGTCTTTGAGGGGATCCGGGTCCTGGAGACCGACAAGGTCGAGCCGGGAGATATCGTCCTCCTTTCCGGGATTGAACGGGTCGAGATCGGCGACACGATTTGCACCGGCGAAACGCCGAAGGCACTCAAGAGGATCACGGTGGACGAACCGACCGTTTCGATGAAGTTCATGGCCAACACCTCCCCCTTCGCCGGCCGGGAGGGAAAGAACGTCCAGTCCCGCAGGATTCTGGAGAGACTCCAGAAAGAGACGCTCCATAACGTCGCCCTTCGGGTCGAGGAGTCGGGCGACAGTTTTACCGTCAAGGGGCGCGGGGAGTTTCAGATGGCGATCCTGATCGAGACGATGCGCCGGGAGGACTTCGAGCTCTCCGTCGGCCGCCCCCAGGTGATCACGCGCGAGGAAAACGGCGTGGTGCTGGAGCCGGTGGAGCACCTGTTTGTCGACATCCAGGAGGATTTCACCGGGATTGTCACGGAAAAGCTGTCACGCCGTCAGGGGCGGATGATCAACATGGTGAATCACGGAACCGGGCGGGTCCGGCTTGAGTTTTCCATCCCGACCCGCGGTCTGATCGGTTACCGGAGCGAGTTTCTCACGGACACCAAGGGGACCGGGCTGATGAACTCGTACCTTCAGGGGCACGAGCCGCTGCGGGGAGAGATCAAGAGCCGCGTGACCGGTTCGCTCGTGGCGGACCGGACCGGCGACTCGGTCGCCTACGGCCTTTTTCATCTGGAGCCGCGCGGCGTCCTCTTCATCGATGCGGGGGTACCGGTCTACGAGGGGATGGTGATCGGCGAACACAACCGCGAACAGGATCTGAACGTGAACCCCTGCAAGGAAAAGAAACTCTCCAATATGAGGGCGGCGGGAAAAGACGAAAACATCACCTTGAGCCCGGTGTTGCCGATGACACTCGAACGGGCGATCGAGTTCCTGCGCGATGACGAACAGGTGGAGGTGACCCCCAAGAGCATTCGAATCCGGAAGAACATCCTTTCGGCGATCTCCCGAAAGTAAAAACATGTCCCTCGCCCAACACCAGATCCACTATGTCTCGAACCGGGATGGCTGGAGACTGGAGCTCAAGCAGTGCCGTCTCCCCACTAAGGTCAACAAAAAGAGGCGCCCGCTCATGATCATCCCCGGCTACGGGATGAACGCGTTCATCTTCGGCTTTCATCCGCGCGGCCTCTCGCTGGAGGAGTATCTGACTCAAAAGGGGTTCGAGGTCTGGTCGGTCAACTTCAGAAATCAGGGGGGATCGATCCGGGAAAACGGTTCGCGGCGTTACGGGATGAAGGAACTCGCCCTGACCGATCTGGGGAGCGCGGCCGAGTTCATTGTTTCGACCGCAAAGAGCGAGACCGGCAAGGTTGACCTGATCGGCTGCAGCCTCGGCGGGACCCTCGCCTACATCTATACCGCCCTTGGCCCAAGACGGCGGACAGGTTCGATCGTCGCGATCGGCGCCCCGCTCCGCTGGGAGGAGGTGCACCCCTTTATGAGGCTGGTGACCCTCTCCCCGTCTCTCGCCGGGATCGTCCCGTTTGTGAGTACGAAAGGGCTTTTGAAGACCTTCTCTCCGGTGATCTCCCGCCTCTCCCTGCTGAAGCTCTACCTCCACCCGGAGATGGTCGACCTCCGTCATGCGAAAATCCTGCTGGAGACGGTCGAAAACCCGAACCGGTTCCTGAACCGGGAGCTCTCCGAATGGGTCCACACAAAGGATCTGCACCTCAATGGAAAAAACCTGACGCGCGAATTTCGGAGGGTGAAGAACCCCCTCCTCTGTGTGCTCGCCAACGCCGACGGGATCGTCCCGCCTTTGACCGCCCTCTCCGCCCATGAGGTCGCCAGCTCGCGCGTCAAGGAGACGCTGGTCATCGGCACCGACAAGCTCCGGTTCGCCCATGCCGACCTGTTTGTGAGCAACCATTGCCACGAGATGGTCTTCAGACCGATCTCTGAGTGGTTATTGAGGCAATACCCTGCCTAGAAATCATCTTGCCCTTCCGCCCCTCCCGATTTATGACACTCACATGGCGACCATCAAGACTCTGGGTGTGATCGGTTCCGGTCAGATGGGTTCGGGGATCGCGCAGGTCCTTGCACAATCGGGCCTGTCTGTCACACTGGTTGATCTCAAGGAGGAGTTCCTTCAGCGGGCGCTCAAGGGGATCGACCAATCGCTCCGAAGGCTCTCGGAGAAGGGGAAGATCCAGGAACCGCCGGAGACGATCCGGTCGAGGGTCAGGACCTCGACAAAGGTCTCCGACCTTGCCTCCTGCGACTTCGTGATCGAGGCGATCACGGAGAACGAACCGGTCAAGTTCAAGACCTTTGAGGAGCTCGACCGCCTCTGCAAGCCGGAAACCTTTCTTGCCTCCAACACATCCTCGATTTCGATTACCCGACTGGCGGGGAAAACGAAACGACCCGAACGGGTCATCGGGATGCACTTCATGAACCCGGTCCCGATGATGGAATTGGTTGAGATCATCCGCGGCCTCCAGACCTCCGATGAGACCTACGCCCTCACGAAAGACCTTGCCGAGAAGATGGGGAAGAAAACGGTCCTCTCCCGCGACTCGGCCGGTTTTATCGTGAACCGGATCCTCGTCCCGATGATCAACGAGGCGATCTACGCCCTCTATCAGGGGATCGGGACGCCTGAGGATATCGATGCCGCGATGAAGCTGGGGACCCATCAGCCGATGGGGCCGCTCGCCCTCGCCGACTTTGTCGGTCTCGACACCGTCCTCTCGATCCTTGAGGTCTTCCACGAGTCGTTCGGGGACAAGTTCAAGCCCTGCCCGCTCTTAAAGCAGTATGTGGATGCCGGGTGGCTGGGAAAGAAGGCAGGACGTGGATTCTACACCTACTCCTAATTACCTCTCGATCTTCGCCGCCTCCACCAAAAAGGAGAGGGAGCGGAATTTTGAGGATTACTGGGCCTTCAGCCGCCAGAGGGACGGCGAGATCTTCGAAGAGGAGAGGGACCTTCAATCAAAGCGAGGTCTCCTTGCCCGATTCACCGAAAATCCGGTCCGGTCACGGCGGCCGCTCCCCGATCCCGATCTCTTTTACCGGAACTATGTCCATCTGAGGGACGACCCGCAACGCTTTGACCGGAAGACCCTGCTGCTCTCCTGTATCTACAAGTTTGCCCGTCACGAGTGGGTCGGGATTGAGGCGGCGTGGGATTACCTCCCCCCGATGGAGAGGGCCAAGACAGTAACCGACAAGATCAGCCGTTATCACCTTTGCGAGGAATTCTGTCACGTCCGGCTCTTTCATGAGATGTTCCGGACCTTTCATCTGGACCGGGTCGAGTGGGTCCCTCTCGGCCGTTGGATGCAAAGGGTCTACCGGGTCTTTCCGTATTTCCCGGAATGGATGATGGGCCCCCCCGCCTTTGTGACGGAACTGATGGGGATCACCTTCTACAGGCATGTCGATCGTCTTCTCGATTCGGTTTTTTCTGATGAACCGGAGGCACGTGACCGGGTCCGGGAGCTCCTTTATGAGATCATGGTGGATGAGATCGCCCATATCGGGCAGAGGCGGAACTTCATCGGGCCGATCGGGATCCGGGTCGCACGGCGGATCGTCTCACCCCTATACCGGTTGTTCTTCAACGACATCCCGGAGGCGAGACACCTCTTTGACATCGACCAGATGGTCCGGGACGGGGTCGCCTTTGATTACAGTGAGGTCCCGGAAGCCCTCCTCCGGAGGAGCTGGGTCCCTTCCTATTGTCGTGTCCCATCAATCTCTATACAAAGTCAGCCACCTGCGGATCGCACGAGACCTCTCGGAGATCGTCGCAACGATGCTTATAGAAGATGCGACGATCGAGAGGGAGCGCGCTCGAGGGCGTAACCGAGAGCGACGCGGGTCGAGGAGAACCGCAGGTGGCTGACTTTGTAAACTTATTCGCGGGACACGACACGAGAATGGGAAAGACCCTGTTCGACAAAATCTGGGATCCCCACGTCGTCTCGGAACGTGACGGCCAAACCCTCCTTTATATAGACCGCCACCTGGTCCATGAGGTGACAAGCCCGCAGGCATTTGAGGGGTTGAGGCTGGCCAAAAGAAAGGTCCGCCGGCCGGACTTGACCTTTGCCACGATGGATCACAACGTCCCGACCGAAGACCGGGAGAATATCCGGGATGAGATCTCAAAGGCCCAGATCGAGGCGCTCTCCCAGAATTGCCGCGAGTTCGGGATCACCCTCTTCGACCTCAAAAACGAAAATCAGGGGATCGTCCATATCATCGGCCCGGAATTGGGTTTGACACTGCCTGGAACCACGGTCGTCTGCGGCGACAGCCATACCTCGACCCACGGGGCCTTCGGGACGCTCGCGTTCGGGATCGGGACGAGCGAGGTCGAGCATGTCCTGGCGACGCAGTGTCTGGTTCAAAAGAAACCAAGGACCTTCAAGGTTGAAATCACCGGACGGCGGTCCCCTGGTGTCACATCAAAGGATCTGATACTGAAACTGATCGGGACGATAGGAACCGCCGGGGCAACCGGTCACGTCCTGGAATACACCGGCCCTGCAATGCGCGAACTCTCCATGGAGGGACGAATGACCGTCTGCAATATGTCGATTGAGGCGGGGGCGAAGGCAGGGATGATCGCACCGGATGAGACGACTTTCCAGTACATCGCCGGGAAAAAATTCGCTCCAAAGGGGAAGGAATGGGAAAAGTCACTTCAATTTTGGCGATCACTGCCGAGCGATCCCGTTGCGACCTATGATCGGGAACTCACCATCGATGCCGGCCAAGTGGTGCCACAAGTTACTTGGGGGACAAACCCGGGTATGGTGGTGGATGTCGATGGGGTTGTCCCCTCGCCTGGTCAGGTGCCGGGCCTAGCCAGGACCGACCACGAGCGGGCACTTGAATATATGGGGCTTAAAGCCGGTACGAAGATCACCGAGGTCCCGATTGATGTCGTGTTTATCGGGAGTTGCACAAACGCCCGGATCGAAGACCTCCGGGCGGCGGCCGGGATCCTCAAAGGGAGACGGGTCTCGAAAAGGGTCAAGGTCCTGGTGGTCCCCGGTTCACAACAGGTGAAGAGACAGGCGGAGGCAGAGGGACTCCACAAAATTTTTCTGGAGGCAGGTGCTTCATTCCGGGAGTCGGGTTGCAGCATGTGCCTGGGGATGAATCCGGATCAATTACAGCCACAAGAAAGATGCGCCTCGACCTCGAACCGTAATTTTGAGGGACGTCAGGGAAAAGGGGGGCGAACGCACCTGGTAAGCCCCGAGATGGCTGCCGCGGCGGCGATAGAAGGACATTTTGTGGATGTGAGGAGGTGGAAATGAATTCCTTCGAATCCCATCGTGGCAAGATCGCCACACTCGATCGTGCCAACATCGACACCGATCAGATCATCCCGAAGCAGTTCTTGAAGTCGATCAAGCGGACCGGTTACGGCGAATCTCTTTTCTTTGACTGGCGTTATCTTGCCAATGGAAAACCGAACCCCGATTTTGAACTGAACCAACCCCGTTTCAAGGACGCCTCAATCCTCGTCACACGAAACAACTTCGGTTGCGGCTCCTCACGGGAACATGCCGTTTGGGCCCTAGTGCAATACGGACTTTCAGTGATCATCGCCCCCAAAAAAGGAGAGACACCGGCCTTCGCCGATATCTTTCACAACAACAGCGTCAAGAACGGGCTCCTGAATGTCGAGCTCAATGAGGCCGAGGTAGATGAGATATTCCAAATGACGGGACGTTATGAGGGGCTCGAGGCGACCGTGAATCTTGAAGAACAGCGGGTGACCCTCAACCTTCCGGAAGAGATCTCGTTTCATTTTGAAATAGACCGGACGGTAAAGGAACACCTGATCCGGGGACTCGATGAGATCGGGCTCACCCTTCGGCATGAAAAGGAGATTGACGCCTTTGAAAAGAGACACCCCTCAGATTCCAGGACACTTATTCTGCGATCCTCCGATATGCCCGGTTGATGCAGATCGAAAATCCATCTCTCCCCCGGTGGCTTCAAATGGAGTCCTTTACCTCCGACCCTGCCCGGCCGGAGGTCGTCCACGAGACCGCCGGATTCAACCTCGTCTCACGCCTGACCGGTCTTCAAGACGCCAACCCTGTCAACTCCCTCCTCAACCCCCTTCAATGGCTCTCGATAGGGGGCTTCCAGCTCGTTGGTGACGCCTTTGGGTGGAGTGGATTCAGATTATTTCAAAACTTACAAATCCTTAAAGGCGTTGCTTGGGGCGGAGTCGCGGGTCAGGTCCTGTTTGACGAGTCGGCCACCTGCCTGCTGTCACGATCGCTGGGAGGGGGAGCGCTTTTCTCCGGGGAAACCCTCCTTGACTTGGGTAGTAGCCTCCTCGTCCGTACCCTCCTGACCCAAATGTCAAGGTCGCTCGCGACACAGCCGCTCGCGAGGTTCCTGCTGGTCCCGCTCTTCTTTGGGGCCCTGTCAGCGTTGCAAGATTCAATAAGGGGAAACGGTATAGATTCGGCCGGTTCCCTTGGCCGGCATCTCCTCGGTGTCTGGGCCATGATGATCCAGGGAAGCCTCCTGATGAAGGGTCGCTCGATCGTCTCGCACCGCTGGTCTCAAGGCCACTCCCCCGATCTCGTCGGCTGGCGCGTCAAGGAGACGCACTCAGATACCCATCGTACGGTCTGTTACGTCTCGAGGGACCAGGGACCCAAGAGGGTCGGGGCGATCCTCAGATTCCTCCAGTCGAATCCCTTCGACCCCGAAGATCGACATTACGAATTTGAGATCGAGGGGGAGATCGCGGCGGCGGAGTTGAAGTCCCTGACGAGGCTCCCTTATGAAGTCTGTCTGACCGAACGAAACTCCAGACTTGTCCTGATAACCGGTCTATTCAGTGCAACGCCAAACATTGATCGGCATCACTACTCAAGAACACGATCCTCCTGGCTCTCCCTCCATACGCATCCCATCGGCGATTCGTGGGCAGGAACCGAGGGGCCATCCATAAAGGATATTATCGAACATTCCCCGGGCGTCGACTCCGGTACCCCCCTGCTTGTGGTCCATCACCGTGGGATCACACTCTATCGGAAGCCCTATTGGGATTCGACCTTGGGCACTTTTGCCCTGGACAAGGGACGAGCCCTTTTTGACCGTTATCGGCGGGCGTTCGGTCTTGATGAACATCGTAACCCAAATAATTCCTTCTTTCCCTTTATACATCTCACATTGTCGGAAGGTGGGAGGTTTGTCAGGCAGTATGCGGAGGATTCCGGTGTCATGATTCAAGAGGCAGAATGGGGGGACGAGGCGGGGATCTCTCGGATGATGGAGTTGATCAACCTCAGACGTCCTTATGAACCACCCCCGTTGACCCCGCGAGGGACGCGTGATTTCTTTCACCTCCCATTGGATCTCCCGACGCGGGAACGGGCCCTCACGATGCGGAGTCAGGATCTGGGCCGATGGCTCGCCCAGCTTCCACCCGACCGGATGCATCGGTATCTCGACGAATCAGGCATCCTCATTGGGAATCCTCCCTATTTCCAGTCAGCCTATGCGATCGAGCGCTGGCTCCTGATAGGGAACGACGCCGCGGCCACCGAAGGGCTGCCCAAACTCCTGGACGACCACCTCCCCGTTCTTACCGGGCCTCTGTTGCAGAAGGGGTCCCTCTTCGATTTCCTCGTCCCGGATCTCACGGTCAAGAGTTCGCGTCTGGAACCGGCACTGACGCTCCTCCGGAGACCGACCTTCCAGGCCTACCTTCGCGATCGGTACGGTTTCGATCTCAAAGACGGTCATCCGAGAAGCCTTGAAGAACTGATACGGCTCCACCCCGAGACACGGTCACTCGACAAATACCCGTCGCCCACCCCGGAAGAGCAGGAGTCATTTTCGTTGCTTCAAAAACTGGGTCTGGCAAACCCTGTTTATCAGGGAAATCCGTTTGTCGATTTTATGTTTGCCCGCCGGATGGTGCGTGATGGAGGTTCCTATGATAAAATTCGAGTGCTCTCTGATTATTTGATGGCAAGACCGATTTCAACGCCGGATGATGCAGAGAACCCCTACACCCTGTTGAAGGAGTTGTATCCGAAGACAGGGGATCTCTGGAGACAGTTAGGCATGGAAGAGGCGTTTTGCACCGCCTTCCCCGATCCCTCCCTCTTTTGGAGATCCGACAAGACCTTCTGGCAGGTATACCGGGAGCTCAAATCAGCCGCCTAATAGAGAGTCCAACCGACTCCCTTGTAACCGAAGTCAAAGGTCTTGGGATGAAAGATTTCTGCCAGTATTTCCAACGATTCGACCAACCGCGGACCAGGCCGATTAAAATATTGATTCCCATCCAAGAGATAGACCTGACCGGTTTGAACCGCCTTCAGTTCTTTCCACCCAGGTTTCCTCGTCAAAACCGTCATCTCGCTCCGAATCTTCTCGATCCGCCATCCGCACGGGACGCAGAGGATGATGTCGGGATCAATTCCGATTTCCCGCAGTTTGCCGACGGAATG
>CAYWRF010000083.1:0-1252 GCA_964460495.1 uncultured Pseudomonadota bacterium
TCCCCTCGATCCACTCATAACGATATCTCTGCCATCCGGTCCCCTCCTCCTGACGACGCCCGACGGAGACCAATGACGAAGCGGTCTCATCGGCCGCAATCCGGCCGAGCTGGAGGATTCCACCCCCGACACCGGCAACCCGCAGGGAGGCGCCGCCCACAATCCGGGCCGCATCTCCGACGCATCGGATCTTGAACTGGTAGAGGAGCCCCTCGACATCGGTCAGGTTCCGGACCGCCCGGTCAAAAAGGTAAGAAGGGAGTTCCCCCTCCGGCGGTGCCTCGACAACTCCCTGACGTGTAAGCCTGTAATCAACCGTTTTGGTAAACATCTTGTGGATCTCTCATCGTCGTTCAGTTCAAGAAGTTGCGTCCCTTGACTTGAGCTATGGAACCGCTCCCTCTTTATCCCTGTCAAAGGATAAACTTGACTTATCCCACAAGAGGGGTAAAACTAGTTTATCCCCTATTCGGGATACGAGATACGGGATAAGGGATAGAGAGGCCTTTATGTCAGGACAAAAAAAGCCGTCTGCGCTGGAGCCGGTTGTTCGAAACCCGGCCCAGTTGGGGTCCGGCCTCCTCCGTTTCCGCAAGCAGGATGCCTGGACACAACAGCAGGCCGGTGAGCGGTCAGGGATTAAACAATCTATTGTCTCGCAAGTCGAGTCGGGGAAACCGGGTACGCGACTCGGAACGCTCTTCAAACTTCTTGCCTCTCTTGATCTTGAACTGGTTTTAAGAAAGCGAAGGACAACCTGATCCGATGCCTCGCAAAAACAGACAGATTCAACTCCAGGTATTCTTAAGCGGAGACCGGGTCGGCCTTTTGACCCGCAACATCTCGGGGGGGCTGGAGTTCACCTATGCCACCGAGTGGTTGCAGACGACCGGCGCCTTGCCGGTCTCCCAATCCCTTCCGCTTCGCGAACTCCCGTATCGGGGAGACCGGGTCACCGCCTATTTTGACAACCTCCTTCCTGACAACGAGGAGATTCGAAGACGTCTGGCCCTGAAACTGGCGCTCGGTGGCACCGGGACGTTCGATCTCCTGGCTGCACTCGGGCGGGATTGCGTGGGGGCCCTTCAGTTTGTGCCTGAGGGTGAGATCTTGAGAACGTCGGCTCCCGTTCAGGGAGAGGCTGTTTCCAGCCAGGAGATAGCGAGTCTTTTGCTGAATCTCAAAGGCTCCCCCCTCGGTCTGGACCGCGAGACGGACTTTCGCATTTCCGTCGCCGGCGTGCAGGAAAAGA
>CAYWRF010000083.1:1262-8645 GCA_964460495.1 uncultured Pseudomonadota bacterium
GGAAAAGACCGCCCTGTTGATGCGGGAGGGGAAATGGTACCGCCCCAAGGGGGCTACACCGACCTCCCATATCCTCAAGCCGGCGATCGGTTTGTTGCCCAACGGCATCGATATGAGCGGGAGTGTGCAAAACGAGTGGTTCTGCCTGAAGTTGGCCCGGCATTTTGGTTTGGATTCGGTTCAGGCGGAGATCCAGAAGTTTGGGGGTGTCGAGTGTCTCGTTGTGGAGAGATTTGATCGCGCATGGTCCCAGGATCGGAGGCATTTGCGGCGTATTCCACAGGAGGATCTCTGTCAGGCCCTTGGGATTCCCTGGCCGAGAAAGTACGAGTCTGATGGGGGACCCGGCATGGTCACCCTCATGGACTTTCTGAACGCCTCAGACCGGCGCGATCGGGATCGGCAGCAGTTCATGAGGGCCCAGCTTGTCTTTTTTCTGCTGGGGGCGGTTGACGGTCACGCCAAAAATTTCAGTATCACCCTCGCCCCAACCGGATTCCGACTTGCTCCAATCTACGATGTGATCTCGATTTTCCCCGCCTTGGCGAAACGACAGGTAGAACCGAAACAGGTCAAGCTTGCCATGTCGGTTGGAGATAACAGACATTACCGCCTCGCTGAAATCCAGCGGAGGCACTGGGAGCAAACGGCCCGGAAGGCGGGATTTCCCCCAAAAGAACTTCAAACGCTCATTCAGAGCCTGGTCGATCGGGCAGGCAAACTCGAAATCCTGCCAGACCACCTTGAAAGGAACCTCTCCCCAACACTCGTTCATCCGATCATGAAAGGGATCAAAAAACAGATTGAGGTCCTCGATAGGGGGTAAGATTTGAAAATCGTCCTTCTGATACTCTTTCTGTGTCCTATCGGTCTCCTTGCCGGGCCGGTCACGATACGTCCCCTCTCAACCGGTTCCTTTGAGACCAGCTACGCGAACCTCGTACAAGGGGGAAGGGGAGGGAAGGTTCGGATTCCGATCCCGTTCTATCTGATCGATCACCCCAAGGGAATGATCCTCTTCGATTCCGGATTGGGGACCCGTTTTGAGGAAGAGGTCAAAGGCTGGTGGGTGAACAGGTTGCTTGCCCCGCTGTTGCCCCATCATCTGATGCCTACGGCGCCGGCGGTCCGGCAACTCTCCCGATTGGGGATTGCGGCCGATCGGATCCAGGCGATTATTGTTTCTCATCTCCACTTTGATCATGCAGGCGGCTTGAGGGATTTTCCGGAGGCGGAGGTGGTCGTCTCCCGTCGGGAGTGGGACTCGATACCGACCGGCCGTTTTGCAGCAAGGATCCGCGGGATCATGAAGGAACAGCTGACCGGGATTCACGTGAGGGAGATTGATTATTCCGCGAGCAGTCAGTTCGGCCCGTTTGAAGGGTCGTTCGATTACCTTGGCGATCGCTCCCTCATCCTTCTTTCAACCCCCGGCCACACACCGGGACACCAGTCGCTGCTTGTGACACTGGGATCGGGCAAGAAGGTGCTGCTGACGGGGGATGCTGTATGGGTCGGTGAGGGTTACAAAAGGCCGGCGCCGAAAGGGTGGCTTGTCCGAACGCTTGAGGAGGAATCCGATATTTCCTGGAGGACGACACAGGCGATCCACGAGTTCCACAGGGAGAACCCAGATTGCTTTATCGTACCGGGCCATGACCCGGGACTCTGGCCGACCTTGGCGCAAACTCTAGAATAAAGTTAAACATTAAAGATATTAATGCAATCTATTTAAAATAAATATGATTTTATTGTTCAATTCAACGAGAAGATTCCCCATTTTCCGATTGATTTAAGTAACGGATTAACATATCTGTCTATCGCGCCGTATTTTATATAAAAAGGCGGAAAAATATTCGACGCAACCGGTTAGGGGGCTGACCGATAAGGCGGTTCAAACAATGACTGGTTCCGTTTATTTTCATGAAGAGAGTCTGGTAGCGACCGGGTCGCCCTATTGGCCTTTATTCCCGCAGGAGGAGAGGCCGGCGCCGGAGCCGATGCAGCTCGTCTCACAGGTGGCGGCAACACTCTCGATGGGGACCATGGGGCAGGTCCTTTCAAACCATTTTCGTCCGGTTGTCCCTGGTGAATTGTCATATGCCCATACGGTCCTTCGGCGATCCGGCAAGGCGGCGATCCCTTTTATCTTTGTGACCGGCGTGGTCGCGCTCGTGGCGGGCGGGATCGCGGCGTTCACGAACGCGAGCGATGGGGAGTTTTCCGATTTCCTCGTGATGGCTGCCGGCGGGGCGCTCGGCGGCTTTCTTGCGGGCGGTCTTGGGCGTGCCTACGGGTCGATACTCCTCCAGCGGTTCGGCAGGAGGCTCGGGGTTGGACTCGAGATGAAGGCGCTCGATGTCCTGGTCACAGCGGCTGCCGGCCATCTCTCCATGACGGTCGGGAACAGCGCCGCCTCCCTCGTCAAGGGGACCGATCGCGCCTGGGAGAATTTGCGTCATGGACTCCTGACCGCCGAGGGGTGGGGTTGGGGGACAATGGAAATGGGGGCCTTCCACTATGGCAAGGGGTATGCCTCTCGCCTGTTGGGGCATAGGGCCAACATCGGGCTCACCTGGTTTGTCGGTACCTTTGTCTCGCTCCTGGGGGTCGAGATCGTTCGGTCGATTTCAAATCGCCTTTTCAACGACCAGTCGTTTACTGTCAGCGGCGTTTTGCAGGGGGCGCTCACACGGACCTACCAGCTTTCACTCTTTGATCTCGGGACAGGGGCTTTCAACGCCGCGGCCCATAAGGGTTCAGGGATAATGAGAAGTCGCCGGCTGAGAAGGGCGCCCTACATCCGGGGGGAAACAAGAGTCGGCAGTGATGCGGCAAGGATGGCCTTGGCAACCGCACTGGCAGCCTCTTTCCCGGCTATAGCGAACGGTGATGTCCATCGGCAGCTCCCGCTCTTTGCGGCAGGAGACCACTCGTCTCTTGTCCGTGGCGCAGAGTCTGATCATGGGACCCCCTGGAAGGGGCCAACCGAGCAACCGGTCCGCCGGATGCCGCTCCGGGGTCGTCCGAGACCGCAGTGGACGCGAGTCAGGCGTCTCTGGAGGACAGAACAGCTTCAGGAGGCGACGCGTCTCCTGATAGAGGCGCAAGAAGGGCGGCTTAAGCGGGAGGATCTCCTTGAGGTCTGCCTGACCGATCACGAGCTTGGCAACGCCCTTGCCTTTGTGATCGCAAGAGACAAGGCCCACTGGCCGATTGCCGCCGAGTGGTTCGCCCGTCTTTCAAGACAGGAGTTGTTCGGAAAGGATGGGCAACAGCTGGGACTGGAGGACTCCGCCTCTGAGGCCTGGTTCTTCCGTCTCGGGACCGAGATGCTCTCCCGATCCTCGCAAGAGGTCAGGTCGCTTGGCGCCGAGGCGGGGCGTCTTGTGAGGCAAGAAGCGGAACGGGGATCGGCAAGGATTGACGCGCGGGACGTCGCGAAGTGGGGGAGGATCTATGGCGAGCTTGCCACGACGCTCCGAACCCAGAGGGATATATTCGACTATTTCTTTTCCGGTTTTGACGCCGAATTTACACCGGATCTCTATCCGGCCCTGACAACCTCTTTGGAGGTGATCGAGCAGGTCCGTCCTCCTTTGCACTCGGCCTCGCTCATGGGGGTCGATGTCGTCCGGTTTGTCGGTCAAACGGGGAGGTTCGCCGCCGCCTCCTCACGCTGGGCGGGCCGTGAGGCGGTTCAAGAGGACTGGAAGCCTGATGAGATTCAGGCGGTCAAGGCGAAGGGGGGATTTCTCGAGAGGGAATTGGCCGAGCTCCTGACCGAGTGGGCGACGGGACGGATTCCCGAGAGGGGATCGAGGGCCCTGGACGAACTGATCGAGATGGTCCGTCACTCGGCCGCCGCCTGCAACGCGGTCGAAGAGGTCTTCCATTCCGACAGGACATCCTTTGAGTTGACGGAGGGGCAGATCCAGGGACTCCTCGCCGCCTCGCGCGATTTTGTGGGTGGAGAAGAGGCGGTGATCCGGATCCTGGACAAGAGCCCGCGCGCCCTGGCGACGATGGCGGTCGTAGCGGCGAGCGATCCGGAGGGGATGAGGATACTGACACGGATGGTTTCAAGGGGCGGTGATCTTCGGATAGGAAGCACACTTGCCGCGCGCGAGGTGCTCCCGCCCCTCGTGAAAAGATTTGCGAAACACCTTAGCGCCTTGGGGCTGAAGGATCTGGAGCAGGCGAGACTCCGGGTCGTCGTCAAGAGAAGCTGGCGTATCACGGCGATCAAGAAGATTCGTGACAGGGTCATCGCGATCCAGAGACGGACAGATATCACCGGTCGGGAGAGGCTCCGGGCGATCATTGATGATCTGAATCTGTTTTGTCGGGAGAGGTGCGAGAAGATTGAGGCGTTCATGGGGGAGCTTGGGAGTGCTGAGAGAGACCGGTTCGGTGACTCGTTGGCGGACAACAGGAATGTTGCCTTTACCCTTCAACGGGTATGGATTGAGATCCACCGGCTTGCGGCGGTCGCCGAATATATCTCCCTCATGAGGGAAAGGGGGAGGGACGGCCGCGGTGCGATCATGATCGAGGCAGGTACAAGTGTCGAAGAATTCGTCTACTGGGGTGCCAGACTGCAGGAGCTCCTTTATTTTGTTGAGGATGAGAGGCCCGATCTGTTCCCACGCCCGGGTGAAGTTCAAGTCGCCGCCGCCCGCTAGACATACTTCTCAAAGTGGACCTGTTTTTCGTCAAATCCGATCTCTTTGGCCGCCCTCTGAACCGCCTCGATCATCGGGATCAGCCCGCAGATGTAGATCTGCTTCCCCTCAGGCTCCGTGATGAATTTCTTTAACTTGTCCTGGACGTAACCGACCTCTCCCCGCCATCCCTTTGGTCGTGAGATTGTCGGGACATAGTGGAAATTCTTGTGTTGACCGGCCAGCCTCTTCCACTCGTCATCATAGAGGATCTCATCCTCGTGACGGACACCGAAGATCAGCCAGCACTCCCTCTGGGCCGGGATCAGGCGATCGTGATAGAGTGTCAAGATCATGCTCCGGAGGGGGGTTAGACCGGTCCCCGTCGCGACAAAGACAAAATCGTGGTCAAACGGTTCCTTCAGGACGAACCCGCCGTACGGGATCGTGATCACAACCGGGTCCCCCACCTTCCTCTCCCAGAACCAGTTTGTCGCCTTCCCCCCTTCTACGAGTTTGATGCAGAGATCGATATAACCCTTTTCATGGGGGGCGGAGCAAATAGAGTACGGCTTGCGCAGCACCTTCTCCGGTGTCGGGATATGAAGGCTCGCAAATTGCCCCGCCTGAAACGGGGCCCAGATTCCTTCCGGAAACCGGAGGCGGAACGTCCGGACGGTCGGGGTCAGCTCGAAGATTTTTTCAAGACGGGTCGTGACCGGTTCCAAGGGCATCGGCTTGTTTAAATAGAAAGGAGGCGATAAAGACAAGGGGAAAATGGATCTCACTGTCCAGATTAAATCGAGGGCCGGCGATCTCGGATTTGAGCTCGTCGGGATCGCCCCCGCACGTCCGGTGCCGGATTACGATTTTTTCCGCTGGTGGCTCGATCAGGGGTTTCAGGGGACGATGCAGTATCTTCTCCGGGGGGCGGAGAAACGGGGGGATCCGGAAAAGATCCTGCCGGGCGCCCGATCGATCATCTGTTGCGGGATGAATTACTATGCGGGTGGTTCGGGCGTCCCGATCTCGCGTTATGCCCAGGGGGATGATTATCACCGGATCGTTGGTGAGAAGCTGGCGGCGCTTGAAAATTTTATCCGGGAGGTCGCCCCTTCGGCTGCCGCGAGGTCTTATGTCGACACCGGGGCTATTCTGGAGCGGAGTTATGCCGTGCGCGCGGGGCTCGGATGGATCGGCAAAAACACCTGCCTTCTGAACGACGGCCTCGGCTCCTTTTTCTTTATCGGGGAAATCTTGACGACGCTGACGCTCGAGTACGACCGCCCCGTTCTGGATCAATGCGGGTCTTGCACACGATGCCTCGATGCCTGTCCGACCCAGGCGTTGGTTGAGCCTTACGTGATGGATGCGCGAAGGTGCATCTCCACTCTCACGATTGAGTATCGGGGTGAATTTACGGAGGAGCAATCCCGGATGATGGGGGACCATCTCTATGGCTGCGATATCTGTCAGGATGTTTGTCCTTACAATCGGGATATCCCGAATACCGGCGAGAGACGATTTTACCCGCGGGAGGCGGTTCTGCGCCTGGACCCCGATCACTGGAGGGAGATGACCGAGGCCGACTTCAGCGCCTTGAGAAAGGGGAGCGCCATGGAGAGGATCCGTTGGAAGGAGTGGCGTAGAAACCTCGGCGCCGCGCGCAAAAATCGCGGTGATTGACAGCGGGACGCTGGGCGCCTATATTGGCCTCTGAAAGGATGATGATGGAAACCGAAGCAGTCCATTTTGAGTTGCCCTCTTTCCAGGAGGCGCCGGCGGTCGCGTTGACGGAGAGGGCGGCCTCAAAGATCCGCGCCTTTGCGGAGTCGAAGCCGGAGGCGGCCGGGAAGCGCTTCCGGGTCTATCTGGAGGGGGGAGGCTGTTCCGGTTTTCAGTACGGATTCCGGTTTGACGACCGGCGGGAGGATGACCTCGTCATCCCATCACACGGGGTCGAGGTGATGGTGGATCCGGCGAGCCTCGTCCACCTGAAGGGTTCGGTGGTCGATTACAAAGAGGACCTGATGGGCTCCGGTTTTGTGGTCCAGAATCCGAACGCCAAGTCCTCCTGCGGCTGCGGCCAGTCGTTTTCTGCGTGATAATCTCTTGAAAAGTGGATCTCCGATTTAACAAGAAACTTGCCTCATCTTCCGATGAACGATATACGGTTCGAATTATAGTGACCGAAGAGAACGAGTGTCGGATTTACTCCGCACGAGTTATCGAGGGAAGCGATGAGGCCATTACCTACCCGATGGGGTTGTTAAGGGGAGAGCAGGATCTCCCCTTAATAGGATGGGGCTGTAGCTCAGTTGGGAGAGCGCGTCGTTCGCAACGACGAGGTCACCGGTTCGATCCCGGTCAGCTCCACATTCAATGAAATTCCTCCCAGGACTCTTCCTGCTTTTTTTAGTCTCTTCATGTGCCAGCCTGTGGCCCTGGATGTATGCCTCAAAAGTGATCGAAGAGTCGTCTCAGGGTGAAACGGTTCAGAAGAATTACCAAGAGAAAAAACTCAAGGGGAATTTTGTCACCCGTGTCATCGGACGAAGAGAGAAGGGGTTCGATTACAACCAGGATGGGCAGATCGGTCCGGAGGAGCGGAAGTTTTTTCTCAAGATGAGACAGACCCGCGCACAGGAAAAACTGCTAAGGGGAGAGAGGTGAAGAGGGATGTCGCCTTTATCATCAGTCGCCCCCTGTATGCCGGAAA
>CAYWRF010000084.1:0-8442 GCA_964460495.1 uncultured Pseudomonadota bacterium
GTTGGCGCAGCCGGCCGGGGAGTCCTCACGGAGTGGATCGAGGTCACCGGCGTCTGCACCCAGGGAGAGATCGGTGTCCGGATCAATCGAGAGTTGGGTTGAATCAAACGCCATCTCGACCTGATAGAATGTGACCTTGTTCCGGTCGACCCGGATCCGGACCGGGACCTGGAACGTGTCCCCAATGAAGCGATTCAGGCCGGGGAGCTCGATCCCGACCTGACCGGGTTCAGAGAGTGTCAAGGCGGTCGGGGCCGGGGCGAAGGTGAGCGGGACTGGTGGGGTTGTCAACTGCCCTACGCTCACCCTCAATTCACCCGTACTCCCAGCCCCTGAGAACGCCGCAGGGGGAATAGAAAGATTGGCGCTGAAGATACCGCCGTCGGTGGGGGTGGTGGGGCTCTCTGTAGCGAGAACCTGCCCGTTGCTGTCGGCCACCGTGAAGGTCACTGACTGACCGCTTCCGACCGGCAGTCCGTCGACGGCAACGACCTGCGCAAAGGCCCTGACCTCGGCATCCTGCCTGCGGATCGTCGCCTCCCTAACGAGGACGTTTGTGATCCGGGCCGCCGTGACGGAGGTGCGGATCGCCCGGTCGACCGCCGGGCCGTCCAGTGCTGTGGTCGTGAGCGTCCCTGTGCCGGAGCGGTTCAGGTCAAAGGTCGTTGCGCTGTAGTTCCCTTCACCCTGATCGGTAAAGAGACCTGTCCAGCCCCCGAACCCTTGAGGCAGGATTTCAAGTGTTAGCAAGGCCCCCTCGACACCCTCTCCCGGGAGCTCCTCCGGGATAGGCAGACAGTCGGTCCCGTTCCACTCGGTCCCTGCGGGGCAGACACAGGCGGCATTGACTAAGAGACGCGGCGGATTGCACATCCCAGGGCCGGGAGGTTCGGGCGGTCGACCGCACTGATTTCGGGAATCCATCGGACAGAGATCCAGTTCATCGACTACTCCATCCCCATCTGAATCGGTCTCGCAGCGGGAGTCATCCGGGTCACAGGCGAATCCGGAGATACAGGTTCGTGTCTCCAGGCAGAGGCTTCCAAGCCCACCCGGCGGACAGCGGTCATCACGATCCAACGGGCATCGGTCCTCAAGGTCAAGAACGCCGTCGTTGTCATCATCCTCGTCCTCATCATCAACGGTCCCATCCTCGTCCCAATCCTGCTGGCAGAACTGCAGTGTCGAGTGACAGGCGAGTCCCTTGGCGCAGTCGGAGTTCCGGCGGCATTGGGATCCCGGCTGATCCTCGCCGCAGAGATTCATCGGGTCGACAGGGCAGTTGTCGTCTCGGTCATCGATCCGGTCGTTGTCGTCGTCGATATCACAGGCGTCGCCACCGTCATCGGCCCGGTCGGTATTGGTCTGATCGGGGTTCGGGTTTCTAGGGCAGTTGTCCTTCGGGTCGACGATCCCGTCCTTGTCCTTGTCACCCGGAGGGGGGAGGACAACCGGGAGGCACTGGTTGTTGGTGAGGTTGAGTGATTGCCCCTCGGGGCAGATCACATCGGGGGTGATCGATCTCTGCGGATGCCTCTTTCCACCGGCCAGCGGACAGGAGCATCCCCCGCCGCCCCCTTTAGCCCCGCCAACCTCCCCGGCGCCGATCGAACCCTGTTTTGTCGATTCCTGGGCGATGAGAGACAGGCCGAGACACGAAAAGAGGAGAAAGAAAAGACTGAAGAGCCTTGCCTTCATAACGTATCAGGGGTCGTTCCCCTCGTTAATATGCAAGCCCCATGCCGACAAGAAACTTTTTATTAATATTTAACTCATTGAATTTTAATAATATTATTTATGTGTGCCGGTCATTTTCTTATCAAAGTGATAAATGTTATCAATTTGAGAATATCATTTTGAGAGTGACTTTTTGGCAGAAGAAAGGTTCTTGACAATCTCGGCGATGATTATCTCCACCTCAGGCAGCCTTCCCTTCCCCTCGTAGCCACAGGCGAGCGACCCGACATCAGGCTCCAGGATCTGATACCGGTGTTGACGAAGTCTCCGAACATTCTCCTGTGTGATCGGGTTCTCCCACATATTCACGTTCATCGAGGGGGCGAGGATCACCGGCGCCTTGGTCGCACAGACGACCGTCGTGATCAGGTCATCGCAGATCCCGTGTGCGATCTTTGCAAGAATATCGGCGGTCGCCGGGGCGATCAGGATCAGGTCGGCCCTGTCTGCCAGAGAAATATGACCAATTTCATGTTCCTCCGTAAGACTGAATAGCTCTGTGTGGACCGGATGTCCGGAAAGGGTCTGGAATGTCAGGGGGGTCACAAACTCGCGCGCAGCGCGGGTCATCATCACATGGGTCTCTGCCCCCTGCTCCTTCAGGCGACGGACGATCTCGCACGACTTGTAGGCGGCAATCCCGCCGGTCACTCCCAGCACAATCACCTTGTCTTTGAGCACCCGGAAATACTATGTCGATCCTTGGAGATTTCAAGCAACTTTTCAGGATGATCGGTCGAGAGAAAAGGCATGAAGAAGATATTCTATTTGCTCCTCCTGCTCCTGATCGCCTGCCATGATGTTGATCCTCAAGGGTCTCAGGACCTGCCGGGGGCAAGGCCGCCCGTCTCAGACGATGCCGATGGGGCAACCGGAGACCTCTCCCCGGATATCTCTGAAGGAGAGGCAACAGACGAATGGACGTACGTGGAACGGCGCACAGGAGTCTCCTCCGGGAGGCGTCGAAGAAGGGGGGAGATGTCTGAGGCCCCGATTGAACCGGGCACAGAGGCGACAGGTTCTGATCGGAGTCTGGCAGAATCCGGAAGGGGGGAATCCGGACTGGATCTGGTCCCGATGGAAGTCAGTTGTCCCTCCGGGGATTTTTACAAGGGGATGACCTTTGTCTGCTGGTCTCGGAACTGCTTCAATGTCCCCGAGTCGACTGACTCCCTTGAGGCGCTTCGCGGTCTTGGATCGAACTGGATCGCGTTGGTTCCGACCTGGTATCAGGAGACACTGACCTCATCGGTCATTGGTGAAGACCCGTCACGGAGTCCCTCACAGGATGAGATTCGGGACCTGATCACGAGGGTGCGCGGGTTGGGGTTCAGGACCCTTTTGAAACCTCATATCGATATCCGCCGCGGCGGGTGGCGGGGTTCGATCGAACCGGCCGATGTCGCCTCCTGGCGGGCGAGTTACAGGGATTTTATGCTGACCTTTGCGAGACTCGCGGAGGAGATGGAGGTCGAGTCGTTCTCGATCGGGACCGAGTTGAAGAGGCGCTCAGGCGACCTCTCCTTTTGGCAGGATCTGATCTCACGGATCCGTGCCCTCTATTCGGGGAGTCTCACCTATTCTGCCAACTGGGATGAGTATGAGGATGTCGGTTTCTGGCAGCAGCTCGATTTCATCGGGATCGATTTCTATTTCCCGTTGACTGATGACCCGGAGGCGACCGTTGACGAGATGGTCGCCGCCCTCCAGCCGATCCGCGACGACCTCCAGCGATTCTCGGAGGCAGAGGGGAAACCGTTCCTTTTTACAGAAATCGGCTATCGTTCGATCAACGGAACCAACACGAGGCCGTATGACTTCAGGATGCGGGGTGATACCGATCTTCAGGAGCAGGCGGATGCGTACGAGGCGGCCCTCTCCGTTTTTCAGGGGGAGGAGTGGCTCCGGGGGATCTTCTGGTGGCGGTGGGACCCGCGGGTCACCACCGGCGCCTCGGACGAGGGGTACCTGATCTACGGGAAACCGGCGGCTGACATCCTGATGGACTTTTGGGGGGGGGACGAATGTGGGGAAGAGGCCCCTGTTATCGACGAGGATCAACCTCCCTCGGATAGTTCAAACGCCTCCTTCGTTACCTTCGGCGATTGGGGGGATCATGGGGGCGACAACCAGAGGGAGGTGGCGCAGGCGATCACCTCATACTGTGGCAATCACGCCTGCGATTTTATCGTCACATTGGGGGACAATTTCTACAGCCCCGATGGTGTTGAGAGTGTCACCGATGCCCATTGGTACGAGTCTTACCGGAACGTCTATCGTGACGGGCCTGATGGTGTCGGTCTCACGATGCCATTTTACCCCTCACTCGGAAATCACGATATGGGGGGAGACCCCGAGGCGCAGGTTGCCTATTCGGCGATCGATCCGCTCTGGCGGATGCCGGCGCAGGACTACTCCTTCTGCTGGCCAGAGGGGGTTCGTCCCTGCCTTGCCGAATTCTTCCTCTTTAATTCGAACTATGATCATTTCGGCGATGAAGAGGATCCCGATACGAACGGGAATGGACGAAATGACTACTGGGACTGGATGGAATCGGCCGTCTCTGCCTCCGAGGCACGCTGGAAGTTCCTCGCGATGCATCACCCGATCATCAACAACGGGAATCATGATGACTGGGATCAGGGGGACCAGGCGCTCGAATTCTTGACCGGTCTCATTTGTCGCGAGGGGATCGATCTTGTGATTTCGGGTCATGCCCACAGCTTTTCCCATCTGCGGGGGATGGTGAACGGTTGCCCGATCGAGCAACTCATTGTGGGGACCGGCGGGCGCGGTCTCAACTGGAGCGACGATTTTGCAGATGACCCGCGGATTGTCAGCACCACCGGAGACTATTTTGGGTTTGGCTGGCTTCAGGTGACGCCGAATCAGGTCCTCTTCCGGTTTGTCCGTTCGGATAACGGTCAAGTCTTTTACGAAACCACTTGGGAGAGGCCGTAGTCCTGTGGTAAAGGGGCCCTCATGCCCCTGTCCCTCACCGAGTCGGACAAGCAAGAGCTCCTCCGGATTGCGCGAAAGACCCTTCAATCGTATCTTTCCAGAAAGGAATTCCCGAGGATCGAGGCTTTGTCAAAAAATCTTCATCAGGGATCGGGTGCCTTTGTCACACTGGAAAAAGAGGAAGGCGCCGCCGGCAGGCGGCTCCGTGGCTGTATCGGTCACCTGACCGCTGAAAAACCTCTTTATCAGACCGTACAGGAAATGGCGATTGAGGCGGCGACAGGCGATCCCCGTTTTCCGCCGGTCACCCTGGAGGAGCTCCCCTCGCTCGCGATCGAGATCTCGGCCCTTTCCCCTTTCAGACCGGTTCGTGATCTCTCGGAGATTCAGGTCGGGCGCCACGGGTTAATGGTTGCCCGGGGGATGAATCGGGGCCTCCTCCTTCCGCAGGTGGCGACCCGCGAGGGGTGGGATCGCGAGACCTTTCTCTCTCACACTTGTCTCAAGGCGGGTCTTGAGGCCGGGTGCTGGAGAGAGGGAGGTGTTGAGATCTTTGTTTTTTCGGCCGAGGTCTTTCGCGAAAGTGAATCTCGATGACGCTTCGTGATCGGATCCATAAAAACATCCTCTTCCTGACCCTCACCGCCTATTACCTCTCGGTCTATTTCGGTATCAACTGGCTGACCTCCCGGAGGACCGGCCTCCATCATCTGTCCCTGCCGTTTGAAGAGAGGCTCCCGTTTGTGCCGGTCATGATTCTCGCCTATGTCCTGATCTACGCCTATTTCATTCTTGCGTTCCTCGCGATCGACGACCTCCCTTTTTTCAAAAAGGTGGTACGGGCATTTTACCTCTGCATCCATATCCATTTCGTCATCTTTCTCCTCTTTCCGGTCGAATACAGCCTGAGACCGCATGTGGAGTATGCATGGGGAGGGATCTATAGGCTGATTTCCTTCTATTATTGGATGGATTTCCCGTACAACTGTTTCCCCTCGATGCACATCTCGAATGTCTTTCTCGTCACCTACCTGATGGAGAGGTACCGTTCGGGGTGGGGGAGGGTGCTGTTGCCGATCGCGCTGCTGGTCTCCGTCTCAGTCGTCTTGGTCAAGCAGCACTATATTGTCGATGTGGTTGCAGGCTATTTTGTGGGGTGGGGGGTCTATCGGTGGGTGTTTGGCAACAAAACGCAATAAATGCCGTTATACGTCGTTGCCCTTCCTCGGCGCTCCTTGCGGCGTACGGTGCAAGTACGCCTCAGTCGGCCTCGGTCGGGCGCCTCGTCTAACGTCATTTCTTGCGTTTTTATCGGCGAGTTGGCGTCGGCTTTGGAAGGAGATACCCACCGGCAACTATGTTTTGAAAATAAGATTAATCTTTTGCCTTCCACCATACCTCTCAAACCAGGGGTGGGCGCCTTTTTCCAGCACGGCGTTCAACGCCTTGATGTTCTGCACACCACGGTCCGAGAGCCAGCGTTCGAGAGCCTCGGGGCCTGATTTGGCGTAGATCGGGATCCCCTCTTTCCAGGTCGCGCGTCCGCAGAGGACCCCGTTAAAACGGACCCCCGCCTCGATCGCGAGCTCCAATCCCTCACGGAACTCCTCATCGCTGACGCCGGCCGAAAGGTAGATAAACGGCTTTGTGGCGACAGCCGCGGCTGAGCGAAAGTGTTCCTTCGCCTCGTCGCGCGTATAGGCGGTCTCCCCCGACGGGGCAGGCCCCTTGCAGGCGCGCGCCCCCTGCACGAACTTCATGTTGACGGGGACCTCGACCTTGAGCACATCCACGCGGTACCGATCCTGGGAAAACTCCTCCATGCTCCTCTTCACGACCGTCGGCTTTCGGCGCGCATATTCGATCCCCTTCTCGTCCTCGCCAGTCACCGGATAACCGACGAACTCGAGGAAGAACGGGATATCATGGTGGGCGCACTCGGCGCCGATACGCTCCACCCAGGCATGCTTGATCTCATTGATCTCCGGCTTTTCGTAGGGGGAATAATACAGGAGGATCTTGATCGCATTCGCCCCCTGGGCCAGTGATTTTGAAACGGTCCAGTGTGGAACCAGCATCGGGATGCGGCCCGGCGACGACTGGTCATACCCGGTCGACTCGTAGGCGAGGAGAAGTCCCGCATTCGAGGCCCTCTTCTTGGCCGCCTCGAGACCGAACTCGGGGTCGAGAAGTATCGCCGTCGCATAGGGGGTCAGGACCTTGGTCACCGCCGTCTTGAACTCCGCCATCATCTCATAGGTGACGTTGGCCGGGTCACACCCCTTTTCCTTTGCGATCGATTTCCGGAGCGATCCGCGCTGATCCATCGCCGCCGCGGCAATCACCCCTTTTGCATTGGCCAGTTTTTCGAGATTCCTGAATTTTCCTTCGGTCATCGTTGTTGTCATAATTCTCCTCCTCCTCTTCAAGGCGGGTCCTTTCTTAGAGGATGTTGCCTAGAATTGCAACCGTTAAGTCGATCCGATTACTCTTTTAAAATTAATGGGTTAAAAATAAGTAGCAACCTCGAAAGTGTAGGCGGCCTCAAACAAGGGCAGTTCGAAAATTACCAAAAATCGATCGAAACCTTGACGTACCCCTTGAGAATCATGAAATCCTTCCGGTCAGAGGTCACCAACCTCGCGCCAAGTTGACGGGCGGCCAGGGCGATGAGCAGATCATTCTGCATCAGCAAGACATTCAGCTTGGTTCTCTTTTGCTCTCTCAAAAGTTGTTCAGAGATTTCGGCGCATTCCATCCAGTGATCCCGGGTGGGGGTCACGACGCGATCGTCTAGTACTTTGAGGAACTCCCTGACGATTCTCCGCGAAACGCCGTCATGGCAGCCACGAAGCAGCTCATTGGCGGTGACGATGCTTACGAAAACGCTGGATTTTTCGATCCATTCCAAAAACTGAGACTCAAACTTCTTTTCGTTGATGAGGGAGATGAGAACGCTGGTGTCAAAGACGACCGGTTCATCCATAAGAATGGATCTTGCCTCTACCGGCCCATTTTTTGATATGATGAATCAGATTCTTCCTTCGAATCATCTCTTCCAGCGCCTCATGGATGAGCTCCGTCCTGGATTTATTGCCAAACAGCCTTTGTGCCTCTTTAATCAGGCGCCTCGAAAGGTTCAGCGTCGTGTGAATCCTCTCATCTGGTGTTTCCATAAATCCTCCCCAAGTATGCTTACAAAATAACCTAATCATAAGCATCTTGCAAGGCCAAATTTATTCCCTGTTAACTCGCTCCGATTCCTTTCTCCCGATCCAACCCCGGCGGAATGGTCGCGCCAGGCGGGGGTAATTCTCTTTTTGCTCGGATCAAAGCGCTAGCGTTCCCTTTGATTACAACTGGCCAACCGCGGCGATTCTTTGGCTCAAGCGACCTGCCGTTACTCTGATGATATTAAAAAGGCCCGACCGCTGGTGGGGCGGAAGGAGGGGGTAAAGTTCGGTTTCAATTTCACTTTCTGTAAGGGTGTTCATTCTTTCCTTTAACAGCTCGGCCCCCTGCTGAAAGGAAATTGGTTTGGGCTTCTCCCGGTGAATCGATAACTTTTCAAATCGGTCTTTCAGGGTTTTGATATTGAGTGCCGGTACAACGCTAATCTCCAAAAGAACCTTCTGGCTCGGATCGCTCTTTCGCTGAATGTCCATAAAAATCCCTCGAGAATTCAGCCTGGGTTCTTCAAGTCGAATATCCTCTAAAGTTAAGAGGCTTTCCTCGATCGATTTG
>CAYWRF010000085.1:0-8335 GCA_964460495.1 uncultured Pseudomonadota bacterium
GGCCTAGGACGGTGCCCTCTCACGGCATAAACACCGGTTCGAATCCGGTTGGGAGCGCATTAAGAACTTCACGTTTCACGATTGAGGCAAGATCATCTCTTGAAACACCACTTTCACCATCATCGTCGCGGCACTCGTTATCCCCAGGGAGTCATGAGGAGGTCGGATGCTGCCGTTCTCCTGGCTCAAAAAACATCGGTCGATCCTCATGAACGTCTCCGGTTAGAAACTCCCGGCGGGCCGATCAGCATGCGGGTGATGGATCTCATCTCTCCCATTGGCAAAGGACAGCGAGGCCTCATCGTTGCTCCTCCCAAAACGGGAAAAACCACACTGCTGAAAGAAATTTGCATGGCAGTCACTGTCAATTATCCCGAAGTTCGCGCCTACTGCTTGCTCATTGAAGAACGCCCGGAAGAGGTGACGGATTTCAAGAGAACCGTCTCGGGCGAAGTGGTTGCGTCTTCATCGGATCATGACACCGAACATCACATTGAGACTGCCAACAAACTTTTGGAGCGGGCCATCGGTGAGGTCAACGAGGGGAAGGACGTCTTGATCCTCATCGACTCTCTCACACGACTGGCACGTGTTCACAATCGCGGGGCGCGCAGCGGAAAAACGTTAAGCGGCGGGATCGACGCCAATGCCCTTGAGGTGCCGCGCCGATTCTTCGGAGCCGCGCGCGCGTTGGAAGAAGGGGGATCGCTGACGATTATTGCGACGGCTCTCATCGATACCGGAAGCCATATGGACGAATATATTTTCCAGGAGTTCAAGGGTACAGGCAATATGGAGCTCCTCCTTTCGCGAAAACTTGCCGACCTCCGAGTCTTTCCGGCGATCGAGATTGCCGGATCCGGAACGCGCAAAGAAGAAAAACTTTTAGCGGAAGACGAACTCAAAATTATTTATGGCATGAGAGCGCATCTCGCGGGACAGAACCCCGTCGACGCCACAAAGAAACTCATCGGAACACTTTCCAAATATACCTCGAACGCTGACCTACTTATGGCAATTCAATCAAATCCCTTATTGACGTCCCTCACCGCTCGCCTATAATCGGCGCCATGTTTACCGGGATTATCGAGGGGACCGGGACGGTTGTCGATCTCAGGCGGGGTCGCCGTTCGGCACGCCTCAGGATCAGGCCCTCTTTTTCCACGCGTTCCCTGAAACGGGGGGACAGCGTTGCCGTCAATGGCTGCTGTCTCACGGTGTCTGCGAGACAACGGGGCAGTTTCTGGTCTGACCTCTCCCCGGAGACCCTTCGCGTGACAAACCTTGGCCGGTTTCCATCCGGCGCCCGGGTCAATCTGGAGAGGGCGGTCCGGGCCTCTGACAGGTTGGGGGGGCATCTGGTGCAGGGGCATGTCGATGGGACCGGTCATGTCCTCTCGGTCAAACGGAATCACTCGGGGGTTTTGATGGAGGTGAGTGTCCCCGAATCGCTCAGGCGATTCCTCATCCACAAGGGATCGATCTCGGTCGACGGAGTCAGCATGACGGTTCAGCGATTCCAGAAGGGTCATCTGACCTTGGTCGTGGTGCCTCATACACTGAAGGTGACGAATTTCAGGGATCGCAAGGCCGGTGATCGGGTGAACTTGGAGGTTGACATTATCGGGAAATATATAGAGGCTTTCTTGAGGATAAAATGACCACCGAGGAGACCAAAAATCTGGCGCCGATTCAGGGTCTGAAGGGGCGCGTGGAGGAGGCGCTTCAAGCGCTCCGACAGGGGACGATGGTGATCCTAGTCGACGACGAGGACCGTGAAAACGAGGGGGACCTCGCCATGGCGGCCGAAAAGGTGACGCCGGAGGCTATCAACTTCATCCGGACCCAGACCGGCGGGGTGATCTGTCTCTCGATGACGAACGCGAGGGCCGACGAACTTGGGCTCCCGCCGATGGTTGCCCAGAATACCTCTTCACGCGGGACCCCTTTCACCGTCTCGATCGATGCGCGGGATGGTGTTTCGACCGGGATCTCCAGCGCAGACCGGGCCCGGACGATCCTCACCGCCGCGGCGGAATCCTGCCGGGCGGAGGATCTCGTGCGACCGGGGCACATTTTTCCGTTGAGGGCCAGGGATGGCGGGGTGTTGGTTCGGAGCGGTCACACAGAGGGGGTTGTTGATCTCTGCCGACTCGCCCGGATGAGGCCGATCGGGGTGATCTCCGAGATCATGAATCCGGACGGGACGATGGCCCGGATGCCGGACCTTGAAAAATTTTCAAAGGTGCATCGGCTCCCGATCATCACGATCGCAGAACTGATCCGCTACCGGATGCAGCATGAGATGCTGATCCGGAAGGTCTCGGAGGTCGACTTCCCAAGCGACTTTGGGCAATTCCGGCTGATTTCGTTCGAAAATGACGTCGACCGCTCGACCCATGTCGCGCTTGTCAAGGGGGCTAGCCCCTCCGGGGAGATTGCATCTGAGGAGCCGGTGCTGGTCCGGGTCCATTCCGAGTGCCTGACCGGCGACACCTTTGCCTCGCGACGCTGCGACTGCGGGCGCCAGATGATCCGATCCCTGGAGATGATCGAGGAGGCGGGACGCGGGGTTTTTCTCTACATCCGTCAGGAGGGGAGGGGGATCGGTCTCTTGAACAAGATCAAGGCGTATGCCCTTCAGGAGCAGGGGATGGATACGGTTGAGGCGAACCGGCATCTCGGTTTCAAGGCGGATCTCCGGGATTACGGGATCGGGGCACAGATCCTCGTATCGATCGGGCTCCGGAAGATGAGGCTCATGACGAACAATCCGCGGAAGATCGTCGGCCTGGATGGCTTCGGTCTGGAGGTGGTCGAGCGGGTTCCGATCGAGATGGAGCCGGTGCCGGAGAACATTAAGTATTTGAAGACCAAGAGGGAGAAGCTCGGTCACCTCTTGAAGAAGGTCTGATGGCCCTCCGGTTTGGGATCGTTGTCAGCCGTTTCAATCCAGAGGTTACCGAGAAGCTTTTGAGCGGGGCGCTTGCGGCACTTAAAAAAAAGGGGATACGGAAGATTGATCTCGTCAAGGTGCCCGGGGCCTTTGAGATCCCGTTTATGTTGAGAAAGCTGGCTCGCACGCGGAGGTATTCCGCACTGATCGCCTTGGGGGCGGTGATCCGCGGGGAGACCCCGCACTTTCATTATATCTCGGAGGCGGTCTCGCACGGGCTGATGAAGGTGATGATCGAGGAGGGGATTCCGATCGCGTTCGGTATCCTCACGACTCATAATGAGAGACAGGCGCTTGCGCGCGCCGGTGGCCGGCAGGGGAACAAGGGCAAAGAGGCGGCGTTGACAGCTATTGAAATGGCGCGACTAAAGAGGTAGAGGGTTGTCCATGGGCCAGAGGAGAAAATCGCGGGAGCTCGCGCTCCAGATGCTCTATGAGATGGAGATGAAGGGGGTGGAACCGAAGGCGGTCTTTGCCCTTTACACCGGCCGGCCGGAGTTTTCGCCGGAGGCGTTTGAGTTTGCGGTGAAGATCGTCGAGGGGACCTATCGGAATCTTAAGGAGATCGATCAGTTGATCGAGAAGCACTCAACCCACTGGAAGCTCCTCCGGATGGCGGCGGTCGACCGGAACATCCTCCGGGAGGCGGTTTACGAACTCCTTTATCTCCACGAGATCCCGCCGTCGGTCACGCTGAATGAGGCGATCGAGATCGCGAAACGGTTCGGCACCGAGAATTCGGGGGCGTTTATCAACGGGATTCTCGATCAGGTCGCGAAGGAGGCCCGTACGGCATGATCCAGCTTGTCCTGTCAGATGCGGCGATTGATGAGCTTCCGGCCAGGCTCGCCCTCTCCGTCTTTTTTGATGATGTCCGCCCGCTCAAAGGGACCTCGGCGCTGATTGACTGGCGGTTGAACGGCCGCGTCTCCGACATGATTCTTCAAGGCAGGCTCTCCGGCTCCTTTGCGGAGTCCCTGATCATGCCGGCCCAGGGGAGGCTCTCGGCCAATGAGATCTTCTTGTTTGGCCTCGGCTCCTCGCGCGATCTGACCGAATCCCGCAGAGAGGAGGGGTTGTCAAAGCTGGCGGAGAAGATGTCCCGGCTTCGATCCAGCACCTTTGTCCTCTCTTTTGGGGATCTGGCGACAGACTTCATGGGCTGGCGGACGCTCCTCCGCCAGTTTGTCTCGAGACTCGCGGAGAAGACAGGGCGGGAGGGCTGTGAAGTCGTCTGCGTCGAGGACCCCAAATGGATCCATGAGGCCAAACGCCGCAACATGGACTTCGGGCCCGAGGTCGAATTGACTTACGCCTGAGTTTGTCCCCTTGATTCCCACTGGGCAAGCGAATAGTGTCACCTGCTATGGCAACTTCAAACCGTCTGCCGGGTGTCAAAAATGTGATCGCGGTCGGGAGCGGCAAGGGGGGGGTGGGGAAATCGACCGTTGCGGTGAATCTGGCCTTGGCCCTGAAACAGGAAGGGGCAAAGGTCGGTCTCCTCGATGCCGACATCTACGGCCCCTCAATCCCGATCATGTGCGGTGTGAAGGAGGGGGAGAAACCGAAACTGCAAGGTGAAACAAGGATCCTGCCGATCGTCCGTTTCGGGATCCCTTTGATGTCGATGGGGTTCCTGATGGGGTCGGGTGAGGCGGTCGTCTGGCGGGGACCGATGCTGGCGAAGATGCTCCAGCAGTTCCTGGAGCAGGTGGAGTGGGGCGATCTCGATTACCTGATCGTCGATCTTCCGCCGGGGACCGGTGATGTCCAGCTTTCACTTTCCCAGCTGATTCCGATGTCGGGTGCCGTTGTCGTCACGACGCCGCAAGATGTCGCCTTTGCCGATGTCTCCCGGGCGATCCGGATGTTCCAGATGACCCAGGTCCCGATATTGGGGGTGATCGAGAATATGAGCAGTTTCTCCTGCCCGCACTGTCACCACGAGACGCCGATCTTTGGAGAGAGCGCCGATCGCTACAAAAGGCTCGACCTCGTGCTTCTGGGAAAGATCCCTCTTGAGGTTGACACACGCGTGGCAGGAGATCAGGGGGTCCCGATTGTGGAGCGGGCGCCGCAGTCCTCCCAAACAGAAAAATTCCGGGCGATTGCCCGCCAGCTGGCTGCGGCACAGGGCGTTCGGAATTCTCAGTCGGAGTTGGAGTTGCCGTCGCTGCAGTAATATTACTTATTCCAAATTGTTATTCCTGAAGTTTTTTTACAACAACCCTCTGCCCGACCGCATGGGCCCGGCGAATGACCTCGTTCCAATCGGTGTACGGTTTCTGGAGGGATTTATAATGACTCAAATCAGTTCCGGAGAGATCCCAGGGTTTTGGTTCGGAGAGCTGGATCACCAGTTGCTGTGTGATCGAAGTATCTCCTTCTTGAGGGTAGAGTTGATCGAAAGGTTCGAGCGCCTTCAAGGTTTTGGAAACGCCCAGATGGTCAGACAAGGCGACAAAATCAACATAATCGCGTGTGGCATTTCTCCGGCAGATCAGATACCCCTTGATACGAAGCATTTCTTCAGAAGTAGGAATTCGAAGACCACGAACGACAGTCGTTTCTAAAGGTGCTGAGCGAACCAGTTGTCGGATACCGGTTCTTACACCTTGAAAATTGCCCAAAATAAGTACCGGGGCCTCAATCCGATTCGTCCGCCAGCCCGCCTCTTGCTCCACTTTTTTTAGGATTTCCTGAAAACGAACCTTAAGATCAGGCAAGAGATAATCCGCATCCATCGAGGTCCGGTGCCTTGCATGAAGGGCGGCAGCCGTTCCACCCGTTAATACCGACTCCGGGAACCGGGATTGAAAGATGACTTGAGCCGAGAGCAGCTTTTCCCATGCGGGGAGGTCTGAATTTTCAGGCTGTTTTTTCAAGGGGAACCCCGGACACTTCTTAATAGCCCCTTCCAGAGGGGGACTACCCCGTATATTTCTGCTGAGGCAAGAACCTTTTCCAGCGCGTCGGCGGAGGGACCAAAGGGTTGCTCGGCAACGCGGCGGTAAATTTCACGCCAACTCTCCAACGATCCATCCGCAAGGATTTCTTCCAAATAGACGGGGTCATCGAAGCGAGGCTGATTCAGGCGGACACTGGAGGGCGCAAATGGCCCTGACACACCTTGCCAACGGGCTTGTGCCGCCTTGAAGGCGATCGCCGCCCGTTCCAAGGGAGACAGAGATCGCGCCCGCTTGAGCCCTCCCCGACGCCCTTGGGCGGCAAAGAACCGCACACCTTTTCCGGGAATCGGCTTCATATCGGGTATTGTATGCTTAGGGGGTAAGGATAGTCAAGGTGCTTATTTCCAACCAGGCCGCCCGGAGTTCCCAATCCGGGCTTGAATTGCCATCTTTGTCTTGACCAGGGGTCAGGGGGTGCCGAGAAACCACCGGACGCTGAATCCAATCATGTCTGTCGACTCGCGTCCGCCGAGGCGGGTCCACTTGAGTCCCAGGATGCCAGGATTCCCGGGACCAGTACGCTGCGTGTTAGGAAAGTGGTCATTACTTGCAGCGCCTATGCTTATCAAGGCGGGTGGGGTCTCGATCCCGAACTCAAACCCCAGATCCCTCTGGAAATCCCCCTCATCGTTCCTGTACATCTGGGCCCGATGTCTATTTCCGCCCAACCTGAGACCGCTTGCCACGAGGTTAAGGATAGGACGGACAAAAAAGGGTGTCCGGATGATAACCCCTGTCCCCCCCATGAGACTTAAGCCGCTGATCCCGTCGTCATCGAGAGAGGTCAAGGGGGTCATCCCTTGCCGTTCCTCCAGATTCACGCCGGTCGCGAAAAGACCAACACCGAAAAAGAGGGTATGGGCAACCCATTCGTTGTGCCACCTCTCCCGAAACGGGAGGTGAGAAAACTGCAGGCGGGTTGCTACGTGCACACCGACACCCCCCGGGGTCAGTTTGCGCGATCCATCTTCTTCCATCGGCTCGGGGCTCTCTTCGGTTGGTTCTACTCTCCAGCGGGTCGGGAGTGTGACCCCTTTTAGAAAATGGGCCTGTCCCGCCACTAACTGAAAATCAACGAAATTCCATGTCCAATGGGGCAGTTCACGATCCTGCCACTCTTCCAATCGACTTTCGGCACGCCTTCGCTCCGCCGATTCTTTTTCCCATGGGGTCAGTTCTCTGGGTTGTTCAGCCGGTGTCCATGGGCTCCACTCTGTGGATTGTTGACCCGGTACGGTTCCACCTGAAGGGACCATATACATCTCATCAGAGAGATGATATTTTGCCGGGTTGAGGTCGGAGGCGATCCTTCCCGCAGTCGCTGTGAGCTCCGGCTGATTCTTTTTCGAAAAGGTCAGTTCAAAGTCATGGAAGAGGTCTGCCAGGGGAGCGGTCAAGGTTCGGTCCTTTTTCATATCGGGAGTCAGGCGGCCCAACTCCGCGACCGAGATCTGCCACGCCACTTCGAATGGAATCTTGCCGGATTGGACCGCCTTGATGAGGCTTGTCCGGTACCTCTCCCACGCCTTCACCGCCGCCGGTTTATTTCCAGACAACGCCTGTGCAAACCCCAAAAGGTAATGGGGTTGGGGAACTGCCGGATCGGATCGACAACTGAAAATCCCTTACCGCCTCCCGATACCTTCTCTGCTCCAGGCGGGAGAGGCCCAGCTTGAACTGGAGGGGGCCCGGATGTGGTGTGAGGGGGATCGCATGCCGGTATTCCCCTGCCGCCTCGGCGAATTTATTGCCGGCGAAAAGGGAGTCGGCCAGAAAGATTCGCGCCGGGAGGTTCAGGGGGTCGATCGCTACCGCTTTTGCAAAATGTTCTCCCGCCTTCTCAAAATTTTGGGCCTGCATAAGGACCAGTCCCAATCCTATATAGGGACTGGCGGTGTCGGGCTGATTCCGGATCGCCTCCTGGCACTCCTGTTCGGCGTCCGGGAAACGCTTCTGGTTTGCCAGGGCCTGACAAAGGCCAAGGTGGGCCAGGGCCGACTCCGGTTCCAGCCGGACCGCCTCGCGGAACTCGAGGGTTGCCTTGTCGAGCTTTCCGACATGAAGAAGGCCGAATCCCCGGTTTGTCCTTTCGGAGGAGAGGAACTGCAACGGGGTCAGGAGGTAATAATCCTTGAAGACCGCGTCCGAGTTGAAGATCTGGAGGTCAAGGATCCTTGTGCGTCCCCCAAATGTCATGTGGAGCGCCACGTGGTCGATATCGCGGCTGTCCGGCGAGACGACAATGCCGACTGTGCGGGCGATCCTGAGAAGTTCCCGGTTCAACACCTTGACATAACGGGGACGAAGCCCTGCCTCTCGCAAGACGGCAAAGAGGACCTTGGATTTGTCGGTGCATTTGCTCCTCTTTTTCCGGATCGCCTCGTCTGCCGATAGCTCCTCCAATTTCTCA
>CAYWRF010000086.1:0-8294 GCA_964460495.1 uncultured Pseudomonadota bacterium
CGGTCACCAAAATGACTGAACAGACCTGTAAAAATCCCCTTCCCATCGCACCCCCCTGAAAGCGCAAAATGAGTGCCAGAAGAAAGCTGAACTAACTCCTTGATATTATGGCAGTCGTTTTCGTAAAATGGGTAAGAGGTTACCCGTTGTTGTCAGAGGCTTGACAGGTTTCTTCGGTTGCGAATTCGGGAGAGAAAAGTATACTCCGACACAACCGGAAGGGGGGCGCTTGTACCTCGACTTTTTCTCGTTTTCCGAAAGACCCTTTGATGTGACCCCGAATACCCGTTTCCTCTATCTCTCCCCGCAGCATGAAGAGGCGATTGAAACGTTGCTCTACGCGGTTCATGAGAGGAGGGGGTTCGTGGTCCTGACCGGCGAGGTCGGGACCGGCAAGACCACCTCGATCCGGGAGTTTCTGAATCGCCTGAACGGTTCCGTGGAGACCTCCTTGATCATCAACCCGCTCCTGTCGACGCTGGAGCTCCTGAAAGGGATCAATCGCGACTTCGGCTTGAGCGTTGGCGAGGGTGATTCCATCCAGCGGGAGATTGAGACCCTGAATGCCTTTCTTCTGCAAAAGGATCGGGAGGGGAGGACTGCTGCGGTGATTATTGATGAGGCACAGGACCTTTCGCTCGAATCGCTGGAGATGGTTCGTCTCCTCTCCAACCTCGAGACCGAGACGCACAAATTGTTGCAGTTGATCCTTGTCGGTCAGCCGGAGTTGGAGGGGAAATTGGGAGAGGACTCCCTCCGTCAACTAAGACAGAGGGTCCAGCTCCGTTATGCCCTGGGCCCCTTGAGTCCGGAGGATACGCAGGCGTACATCCTTCACCGGATCCGGACCGCCTCCGAAAAGTGCTGTCTCGTCTTTCAGCCGGATGCGTTTGTGAGGATCCATCGGTATTCGGGGGGGATCCCGCGTCTTGTGAACACGCTGTGCGAGTTGGTCCTCCTCGCCGCCTACACGCGGGAGACCCATGTGATCACCGGGTCGATCGTGGACCGCGCCTTTGCGGAGATGGGGGACAAGTCGTGGTTCCGGTCGAGGAGGATCCTCTGATGTCACTCCTCCATGAGGCGTTGAAAAAGGCAGAGCGGGAGAAGGGGCAGGGGGCAGGGGGGGATCCGTTCGTCGATACGGTTGCGCCTCCGCGGACCTCGCATCTTCGGGTCACGATCCTTGCCGGACTGGTTGGTGTCTCACTGATTTCGCTGATTCTCTTGAGGGTCTTTCATCAGCAGAGACCTGTCGTGGAGGATCCATCTCAGGCCTCGCTTGCATCGGTCGGACAGGGGAGTCTGTTGGCGCGGGATGCCGATCTCTACCTCGCCCAGGGCCGATGGTCCAACGCGGAGAAGGCGCTTCAAAAGTGGGTCCTCGAGGAGCCTCGCAATGCCGAGGCGTACAACAATCTTGGACTCGCCCTGAAGAAACTCGGCCGCACAACCGAGGCGTATGAGCAATACAAGAAGGCGTTGATGATCCGTCCCGAATATCCGGAGGCTGAAAACAACCTGGGGGCCCTTTATCTGACACTGGGGAAGATCGAGGAGGCGGGCGAGCAGTTTCAGAAGGCATTGCAACTGAGGCCCGAATACGCCGAGCCGTACTTCCATCTTGCGATGATCTTCGAGGCCCAGGGGAAGAGGGAGCGCGCGAGGGAGAATTACGAGATATTTCTGAAGAAGGCACGGGCTCTCGACCCGAGGGGTCTCGACCCGAGGGGTCTCGACCCGAAGTTGATTCAGGAGGTCAGGGGACGAATCGAGGCACTGCTTCTCTCAGGATCTTGAAATGAACCTCCAAAATATTTACAGAAACCTGGTCGTCCGGATCCGTCCTCATCTCCAGTTGGGACTTGATCTCGGAGAGGCGGGGATCAAACTGGTCCTGGCCGATCGCCGGTTGGAGGGGGTGCCGATCGTTTCGTACCGGTTCTATCGGGAAACGGTGAAGGAGGAGGAGCCGGTCTCCGTCTCGCGATTTCGGGATTTTTTGAAGAGTCACAAGCTCCTGGGACTGCCGACCGCCTGCAATCTGGAGGACCCCTCCTTGAGGATTCGGAGGATCGATCTCCCCAAGATGCCCGATTTTGATCTCCGGGAGGCGGTCCGGTGGCAGCTCCGGGATATCCTGGACGATTCGGTCGATCTTTATGCGGTCCGCTACTCGATCCTGGAGGAATATCAGACGGAGGAATCGGCAAAACTCGCCCTCGTCGCGTACGCGGTTCACCGCTCCGCCGTCTCTAACCGGATAACCCTCCTCCGGAAACTCGGCCTGAAACCGGTCTTGATCGAGCCGAACGCCGTCTCCCTCCTCTCGGCGCTCGATCGCCTCCTCCCCTGGAATCCCAACGGGGCAGGCCACCAGACCCTCTATGCGGCGCTGGATCTGGGTGCGAATCATTCGGGCTTCGTGGCGATGGGGGATCACAAACTTTATTTTTCACGGCCGCTTGCAGAGATTTCTGAAAAGTCCTTTCTCCAGACGGTTGTCCAGGAGCTGGCGATCTCCCAGGAGGATGCGGTTGCCCTCCGGGAGTCTCTCCTCCAGAAAGGGACTCCGGATGGACCCCTCCAGGCGGTGCTTCCAGTTTATTATGGAAAGATTGCGATTGAGGTCCAGCGTTCGCTCGATACCCTTTCACTCCTCTTTCACAAGGTGAATCGTGTTGAGCGTTTGATTCTCTGCGGCGGGGGGGCGGTCCTGCCGGGGCTCAAGGAGTATCTTTCAAAGAATGTCGGGATCCGGACAGAGACGCTCAGCCCGTTTCAGGGATGGAATCTGGAGGGGAATGATCACCACCTTTATTGGGTGGCAACCGGCCTGGCTCTCTATCCCGGTTGAGGATTTTTTATGATTCAGCACATTAACTTTCTGGAGCGGGATTATTTTGTCCTCTCCTACCGGAGGATGGCCCTTCTTGCGGCCGGTTTCCTGGGGGTTGCCGTTCTGGTCTATGGGCTCCTGATCCTTCAGACCTTTCTTATTGGTGTCCGGAGTGCCCGGGTCTCCGAGGAGGTGAATCAACTGAAGCTTCAGAGGGAAAGGGTCATCGCCAAGGCCCAGGAGGCGCGAACTCCGGGCCCGCAAGGTGAGACGATGGTGAGGCAGTCACTGGAGGAATCGCTCCGATGGTCGGCTATCTTGAAAAAGATGACGCGTGAGATGCCTTCCGGGGTCTGGCTCGTGAGTCTCAAGTCCTATGACCGGTCCGGGACCTTCGGGCGCGGGTTGATCCTTTCGGGTGAGGCGGTTGATGCGCGGAACATCACCCGCTTCTTAAACGAGCTCTCCCGCACCCCGTTCTTCGACCAGCCGGTCCTGACGGAATCAAAACAGGAGATCCGCGGTGCCGGCAAGGTCTACACCTATACGATCGATACGGCGGTGCTGCCTGTCAATCCGGAGACGTTATGGTGATCACTTTAAGAGGCTTTCAATGGTAAGCCCGATAGATTGGAACAGGAAGGCGACGCGCCGGGAACAGGCGTTATTTGCCGCGATGTTTCTCGTCTCCCTCCTCTTTTTTGCCCCCGGTTTTTTCAAGTCCCGACTGGAAGAGGTTGGCCTGAATCGGGCCCGGCTGGTCGCCCTGCAGTCTGAAAGGAACGCGCTCGAGAAGTTCATCCGGACGACCCCTTCTCTTGAGGGGGTCCCGTCGCGTCCGCGTACCAAGGAGATCAAGCTGAAGGTCCTCGCGGGGGAGATCGATTCACCCGCCCTGGATCTCACGACCCTGCTCTCCCGGATCACCGCCCCCGCCTTCTTGAAAGCGGCGCAGGTGACCTCTTTTTCCTATCAGGCGGAGGTGAAGGAGGCCGGTTTTGGCAGGACCGATTTTCTTCTGGAAACTTCAGGCAGTTTTGGCGATCTTGTGGGGTATCTGGAAAGGCTGGAGGAGTTTCCGGCCCTCTTTTTCATCAAGGATCTGATCGTGAGCAGCGGGGAGGGGGGAGGGAGCGTCGTTCGGGCGGAGATCTCCTGTCGGTTCTTCAGAAAGGAAAAGAAGTCATGAGGGTCTGTGTCGCGTTGATCGCCTTGTTTCTCTTCTCATCAGAGGGGGGGGCTGCCTCCTTTTCGGATCTCGCTCGGGAGGAGTTTGACAAGGGGCCGGCGATGCTCTCTCCGCTGCCTCGAAGCCCCTTTCTCCCGGGTGTCCGATTGGATGAGGAGATCGACCCGGCCTCCCTTTATGTGGAGGGGATCGTTTGGGGAAAGGGTGTCCGGATGATCCTGGTCGCCGGGATGATCTTGAGGGAGGGGGACAAGATCGGAAAATACTCGGTCAAGGAGATCACGATGGACAAGGTCTTTCTTTCCTATGGTGAGACGGTCCTCCCGTTAAGAATTCACCACGCCGTCGGGCCTTCGGCACGGATGGAACAGTATCATATTGAATTTCAGAAGGCCTCGCTCCGGGATGCGCTCCGCCTCCTTTCGACGGCGGCCGGTCTCAACCTCATCGCGCCCGATAACTTGACAGGCCAGGTGACGGTCAGTCTTCATGATGTCGATCTGATGCAGGCGATCCGTTCGATCCTGAGGGTGAACAACTACGAGTATGCGGTTGAGGCGGGGATCATTCGGGTCGGGCAGCCGGATGACTTTGCGGGGGGGACCGATCTGATGACGATGACCTTCCCGCTGAAGTACGCAACCGCCAAGACGCTGGTTGACACGATCAAGCCGCTCCTGTCGGACCGGGGTCAGGTGATTGCGGATGAGCGGACGAACACCGTCACGGTCAAGGATCGGGACCCGATTGTCGCGAACATCAGCTCGCTTCTTGAGCGGATCGACCGGAGGGACCGGCAGGTCCGGATCGAGGCGCGCATCGTCGATGCGACGCGCGATTTCTCGCGCGCCCTCGGCATCCGCTGGGGGGTGACGGGACAGAAGGGTAATGTGACGGTCTCCGGCACCGACTCTGCCGGCACGAATCCGGATACGACGAACCCGTTGAACGTGAATCTCGGCGCGGAGAGCCCCACCTCCGGGATCGGCCTGATCATCGGTCAGCTTGCGAACGCGATCGACATCGAGGCCCAGCTGACGGCGGCCGAGCAGAACGGCAACGTGAAGATCCTTTCCAAACCATCGGTTACGACCGTGAATAACATGCCGGCCAAGATCCGGAGCGGGACGAAGATCTATGTGAAGTCGACCTCGACGATCAGCCTGGGGACGACCGGTGGGAGCGCCTCCGGGGATACGAGCGGGCTCCAGGAGATCGATACCGGGATCGAGCTGACCGTGACACCCCAGATTACGGTTGAAGATACGGTCAAGCTCCGGATCGAGGCGACGCAGAGCGAGGCCGATTTTTCCAGGACCGTCGACGGGATCCCGGCGGTCATTGACAGCACCGCAGCCACAACCGTCCTCCTGGCCGATGGGTCGACAACCGTGATCGGCGGTCTCTTTCGGGTCCGGACCTCGGTTCAGAAGAGGGGGGTACCCGGTTTCCAGAAGATCCCCGGGATCGGTTATCTGTTCCAGAGCCGTTCCAAGAGCAAGACCGATACGGAGTTGATGATTTTTATTACTCCAAGGATCGTTGGATCCTAAAGGCCACTCCTTGAATCTCCTGTTTGCCCTGTTTTTTTTGTTTGTTGCCACCCCGCTATCGGCGGGGGAGGGGGGGATTGACCCTCTCTATCGAAGATCTTTCCTTAAAGGCTACGAGGCGTATCAGGATGGGAAGTGGGACCGGACTGTCAAAATTCTTTCTCCGCTGAAAGAAGAGATGACGCCGATCAGGGATTATCTCCTTTATTACTTGGGCAACGCGCTGCTGAAAGAGGGGGGTTGTCAGGAGGCGCGGCTGATTTTCAGGGGGCTGGTCGAGGGAGAAAAGGAGAGCCGTTGGGTTCCGGCGGTTGAGGCCCAGCTGCGGGGGGAGGATCCGTGTCATCCGCTGCCGGATGGCGGACCTCCCGTCCGTCGCCTGGTGTGTGAGGCGGTCGCTTCCTTGCCGGAGAAGGCCAACTGTTTTTTTTCGGCGCGGCTCTATCAGGAGGCGAGGGACCTGTATGGTCACCTCGTCTCTCAACCGTATTCAACCGGACGGCAGCTCTTTTATCTCGCCCGTCTCTCCCAATCGGCGTCCCGCTCAGAGGATTCTGAAACGGCGATCAGGGCCAATGAGGAGATCCGTCGTCTGAGGCCGGGGACAAAGGCCTCCTCGGACGCCTTGCGAAAGATCGCCTTTCTCCACAAGGATCGCGGCGATTTTCAAAAAGCCATCCCACTTTTTCGAAAATTGTTAGGGGAGGAAAAAACAAGGGGCAGGCGTCGCTCGGTCTGGCAGGAGATCGGCTGGTCTCATTATCGTCTCCGGCATTACCGGGAGGCGGCAGAGGCGTTTCGGCAATCCCGATCGGAAGAGGATTCACCCTTCGCCCTCTATTGGGAGGGGGTGAGCCGGAGAAAGGGGGGTGAAAAAAAGGAGGCGAGTCGCCTCTTCCGCGAGGTGATCGAAAGATATCCGCGAGGGTATTATGCGTTGCGCGCCGCCCAAAGGCTTGGAATTCTGAAAAAGACCCTTCGGGTCTGGTGGCCGGATCGGAAAAAGATCCGGTGGGAGAGGGCCCCCCTTGCGATCCCCGAGGAGGATCCTCTTTTAGAAAAGATTCGTCTGCTTCGAAGACTTGAGCTGAACGGCGAAGCGGCGATTGAACTCCGGAGGTGGCGGGTCCGATCCGGGCTATCGGTAGGGCTTGATCTCAGGGGTGAGGTACGACGTCCAATCGACGAAGACCCGGACTATCCGATCCCGCATGCCTCCTTTCTTAGAGAGAAGGCAAAAGGTCTCGATATCGATCCGATGTTTGTTTTTGCGATGATGCGACAGGAGAGCCGGTTCAGTGAGCGTGCGGTTTCAGGGGCGGGGGCGCTTGGTCTTCTTCAATTGATGCCTGAGACTGCCTGGCGGACCGCGGATTCCGCCGGCTGGACCGGATTCGACCCCGACTGGCTCTACGAGCCGCTGACCAACATCGAGCTGGCGCTGCTTTATCTGGGTAAGATCCGTCAGGAGGTTGGCAAACAATGGTATGGGGTGGTCGCGTCTTACAGCGCCGGGGAGCAGCCGGTCGCCGCCTGGCTCAAAATGCGAAAGGGGCTCGCTCCGTTGGGTCTCTCCGAGGAGGAGTTCATCGAGGAGATCCCGTATGCGGAGACGAGGGACTACGTCAAAAAGGTTTACGCCAACTGGCAGGCGTACCGGTGGATATACCGCTAAGTCTTCTCCATCGGATCAAAAAGCTTCAAGAATAGCTTTACAGATCAGTAAAGATCAGTTAAAGTATCATAATGATCAGTAATATAATGACATTAGGGGAGGCGGCCGAGTTTCTCAAGGTGGCGTCCGTGACACTTTATAGGAAGGCACGGCGCGGAGAGGTTCCGGCTGCCAAGCTGGGACGGGGCTGGCGATTTCATCGGGAACAGCTGGAGGAGTGGATCAAGAATTCCCCGCACGTGCCCCGACCCTCCTCACCACCCTCCTCCTCCTTTCGTCATCTTTCCACTCGGGAGACAGAAGCGGTCCTTGAGTTCATCGAATCGATCCGGGGAGACAACCGTGTCAGAAAGGTCGTCCTCTACGGGTCTCGGGCCCGAGGCGATTTCCGGGAAAAATCGGACATCGACTTATTGGTGATCCTGAACACCGATGAGCCTTTGCTGAAGAGATCGATTTTGGAAAAGTCCCGCCAGCTAAGCCTGGAAAGGGGCATTCTTCTGCAGGTGCTTATTTTATCCCGACAGGAATGGGGGGATCCCTCGTTCAAAACCTTTCTCCTGGTCGAGAAAATCCAAAGGGAGGGGATCTCTCTTTATGAATGAAAAGGAAAAGAAACTGGCGGAATACCGTATGAAACAATCGGACGAAGCCCTGCGGTCCGGAAATACACTCTTAAAGGCAGATGACTGCCGGGGCGCCATTAACCGTTTTTATTACAGTGCCTTTTATGCCGTTCAGGCCCTGCTTCTCTTAAAAGGCAAGGAGGCGAAGACCCATTCGGGCAATCTCTATCTTTTTCGTGAAGAGTACATCAAAACGGAAGTTTTTCCCCAGGAAACCAATCAGACCTTGACCCGGCTCTTTGAGGAGAGGCTTGAGGGTGACTACGGATTTGTCGAGGAGCCCGATCAGGAAGAGGCGAAAAAGGCCCGAAAGAGCTGCGAGGATTTCCTTAAAAGGGCGAAGGGGGTCTTCAAGGCCTAAACCTTTTCGAACGGATCGAAGAGCTTCTTGTGCTCCTCCAGTGCGAACCGG
>CAYWRF010000087.1:0-8208 GCA_964460495.1 uncultured Pseudomonadota bacterium
GAAGGGTGGAATCGCTGGTCCAACATCCCCAATCTCCGGGATATCGATACAACCTGCCGACTCCTGGAAAAGATGGGGCTCCTTGTTGAAAGGGAGGGGCGCGAGATCCGGGTCTCCTCGAACGGGATGCGGAGTTACACGGCGACCTACGATCAGGTGAGAAGGATGCGAGCATCGGTGCTTGTGCTGGGTCCTCTTCTGGCACGAATGAAAAAGGCAAAGGTCTCTCTGCCCGGCGGCTGTGCGATCGGGGCACGCCCGATCAACTTGCACCTGAAGGCATTGGAACAGATGGGGGCAAAGATCGAGATCCGGGAGGGGTATGTCGTCGCCCATGCGCGGAAACTCCATGGGGCCCGGATCCATTTCGATACGGTCACGGTGACCGGGACTGAGAACATCATGATGGCAGCAACACTTGCCGATGGCGAGACCGTGATCGAAAATGCGGCGCTGGAACCGGAGGTGGTCGATCTCGCCGCTGCCTTGAACAAGATGGGAGGGAGGATCGAAGGGGCGGGGACCGGGACGATTACGGTCCAAGGGGTACGCACGCTCAAACCCTGTACGCATCCTATCATTCCCGATCGGGTCGAGGCAGGGACCTACCTGATGGCCGGCGCCATGACCGGCGGGGAGATCGAGCTCTGCGGGATCGAGCCGCGGTTTGTCGAGGCGCTGACCGCAAAGCTCCGTGAGGCGGGGGTTCAAATCACGGAGCATCCGAACGGACTCCATTTAAAGTCACACCTCCCGCTCAAGGCAACCGATGTCGTGACCGCCCCGTATCCCGGTTTTGCGACCGACTTTCAGGCACAGTTCATGGCGCTGATGACCACGGCGGAGGGGACGAGCGTGATCACTGAATCAATTTTTGAAAACCGGTTTCTTCATGCGCAGGAACTGGCGCGGATGGGGGCCGAGATCAGGATCGAGGGGCATACGGCGGTCATTAAGGGGGTCAAACGGCTATCCGGGGCGCCGCTGATGGCCTCGGATCTCCGGGCATCGGCCGCCCTTGTGCTGGCGGGTCTTGCGGCCAAGGGGATTACCGAGATCCACCGCGTCTACCACATCGACAGGGGATATGAGCAGATTGAAAGAAAATTGCGAAAACTTGGCGCCAGGATCAAGCGAGTGAAGGTGAGGTACTAAAATGACGGAATCAACCGTGCAAAAAATTTTGAAGGCGGTTGAGAAGAAGGGGGATGCCGCACTCCTGAATTTCACGAGGCGTTTCGATCGCTTTCATGCCACGGCAAGAAATATTGAGGTGGCCCGATCGGAGCGTCGCTCCGCCTGGAAGAGGGTTGATCCACAAATCATCAGGGCGCTAAAGAACGTCGCACAAAGGATCAGACGGTTTCACGAAAAACAGCGGCCAAAGGATTATCTCCTGAAAGAGAGCGGCATCCTGACGGGCCTTCGGTGGGGTCCGCTCGACCGCGTCGGGATCTACGTCCCCGGCGGACGGGCCGCCTACCCTTCTACCGTCTTGATGAATGCAATCCCCGCCTCGGTTGCCGGTGTTTCCGAAATCGTGATGGTAACGCCGACACCGGAGGGGATTCTCAATCCGGCGGTCCTGGTCGCGGCCGATCTCTCAGGGGTTCATCGCATCTTCAGGGTTGGCGGTGCCCAGGCGATCGCCGCCCTTGCCTTTGGAACAAAAACAATCCCCAAGGTAGACAAGATTGTCGGGCCCGGAAATCGTTTCGTCGCCGAGGCAAAGCGACAGGTGTTTGGGATTGTCGGGATCGATTCGATCGCCGGGCCGAGTGAGGTCGTCATCCTCGCGGATAATTCGGCAAATCCCACCTGGATTGCCGCAGACTTGATCGCGCAGGCGGAACATGATCCCGAGGCGATTCCTTTAGTCCTTTCCCCCTCACGCCCACTCCTCACGAAGATTCGTCGCGAGGTGGAGAGAAGGATTAAGCTTATTCCACGCCGAAAAATAGCCGAGGCCGCCTTCATAAAGAACGGCGACGCAATCTGGGTCAGGGATCTCGAGGCCGGGTGTGACTGGATCAATCGGCGGGCGCCGGAGCATGTCGAGATCCAGACAGGAAATCCTCGAAAATGGGCCAAAAAGATCCGTCATGCCGGGGCGATCTTTTTGGGGCCGTTCTCCCCCGTCGCTGCCGGGGATTACGGAGTGGGGCCCAATCATGTTCTCCCCACGGGAGGAACCGCCCGTTTCTCGTCCCCATTGGGTGTTCATGATTTTATGAAGGCAACCAGTGTCATTGAGATAAAATATGAGGCCCTGAAGCGGTTGGCCCAAACGACCGAGACTTTGGCCCGAATGGAAGGTTTGACTGGGCATGCCGAATCTGTTGAAGTGAGGTTCCAATGAAACGCACTGCCAAGGTCGTTCGCAAGACCAAAGAGACATCGATCTCTCTGGAACTCAATCTGGACGGGAAGGGGAGCTACAGGGTCAAGACCCCGATCCCTTTTCTGACCCACATGCTGGAGCTCCTTGCCAGGCATGGCCTTTTTGATCTCAAGATTCAGGCGACAGGCGACACGCAGGTAGATGACCACCATCTGGTTGAGGACCTCGGCCTGACGCTCGGGGCGTCGTTCAAAAAATGCCTCGGGGACAAGAGGGGGATCCGACGCTACGGATTCTTTGTGCTGCCGATGGACGAGGTGTTGACGACAGTTGCGATCGACTTTTCCGGCCGGCCCGCCTTTGTCTACAAGACGCCGCTCAAGAATGGCAGGATCAAGGATTTTGATGTGGAGCTGGTCGAGCATTTTCTGGAGAGCTTTTCACAGGCGTCCGGCACCAACCTCCATGTGCAGGTCCATTACGGAAGGATCAAGCATCATATTGTTGAATCGATTTTCAAGGCACTCGCGCGGGCCTGTGATGTGGCCACACAGCTTGATCCACGGGTCAAAGGGATACCGTCTACCAAGGGGCAACTTTAATGATTACCATTATCAATTACGGCATGGGAAATCTCCGGAGTGTTCAAAAGGCCTTTGAGCAGGCCGGGTTCCCGGCCCTCGTCACCTCTGATCCGCAAAAGATCGAGGAGGCGACCCGGATTGTCCTCCCCGGCGTCGGCGCCTTTGCCGATTGCATGAAGAGCCTCCAGAGGCGGAAACTGATCGACCCGATCCTCAGGGCGATCGAGGCCAAAAAGCCTTTTTTGGGAATCTGTTTGGGACTCCAGATCCTGTTTGAGGAGAGCGAGGAGTTCGGGATCCACAAGGGGCTTGGCGTGATCCCGGGCCGCGTTGTCCGGTTCCGGTTGGCCAAAAAATACAAGGTTCCTCACATGGGATGGAACCGGATCAAGAAACAGAAGCGCCTTCCGATGCTGGCCGAGATCCCGGACGGCTCCTACTTCTACTTTGTCCACTCCTACTATGTTATCCCGGAGGACCCCGAGGTTGTCGTCACAACGACCGACTACCCCAGGGATTTCTGTTCTTCGATCGCAAAAGAAAATATCTTTGCCTGCCAGTTCCACCCGGAGAAGAGCCAGAAGATCGGGCTGACCTTGCTCAAGGCATTTGCGGAAGGGAAATAGCTAGCCGACACGCGCCATCGTGAGACTCTTTTGATCTTGATACTTCCCCTTCTTGTCCTTGTAAGAGATGGCGCACGCCTCGTCCGCCTCCAGGAAGAGGACCTGGACGATCCCCTCTCCAGAGTAGATCTTGGCCGGCAGGGGGGTCGTGTTCGAGATCCCCATCGTGACAAACCCCTCCCACTCCGGCTCAAACGGGGTCACGTTTGTGATGATCCCGCAGCGGGCATAGGTCGACTTGCCGTAACAGACGGTGAGGACCTGACGGGGGATCCGGAAATACTCGATGCTCCGGGCGAGCACAAAGGAGTTGGGCGGGATCACGCAAACCTCCCCCTTGAAGTCATAAAACGCCTCCTGATCGAGCTTCTTCGGGTCGATCATCCCGGTCGCCTTGTTGTTGAAGATCTTGAACTCATCCGCAATCCGGACGTCGTACCCATAAGAGGAGAGGCCAAACGAGATCACCCCCTTTGAGACCTGTTTCTCCTCAAAAGGATCGATCATCTTCTCTTCCAAGGCCATCCTTCGAATCCAGCTGTCTGGTTTGATTCCCATAGTCCCTCCTTAACAAGAAGACCGGTCCTACGCCTCTCATTCGCAGTTATCAATATTTTTTATTGATTTAATTGATTAAATAAATATATAATCAGTTAAACTATGGCCAAACAGCTTATCAGGATTGGCAACTCCATCGGATTAACGCTGCCGACCTCTGAGGTTTCCCGGTTGAAGCTCAAACCGGGAGACAAGGTGGAAATCTACACGGACGGGCAATCGCTGAAACTGATGCCGGTCCGGCGGATCAAACCGGTCAAACTGGGCGGTCTTTGGAGAGGCACTGATATTTCAGAAGAGGACATCTCAAAAATAAGGAGGGAGATGTGGGGCGCGAGATTCAAGTGAAGTCTTTACCGGAGGCGGAGAGATTTCTCTCCGATACCCATCCGGTCATCTGGCATCTGTCCGGCGATTCACGTCTCTCCACAGAGGCGCGCCGGCGTTTTGAGATGGCGGAGTCCGGCGAGGCGGTCATTTTTCTTTCCGTCATCTCCATCATTGAAATGCTCTATCTCAAAGAGAAGAACAAGATCCCGCGGGCCTTTTGGGAACTGTTTCTTCGCACCCTCAAATCGGATCCGCAGGAAAGCTGCCAGATCGTCGATTTAACCTACGATTTGGCTCAAAGTATCGATCAGGTGCCACGCACCGTGATCCCCGAAATGCCGGATCGAATCATTGCGGCCACGGCGCTCCGCCTCAATATCCCGATGATTACAAAGGATCACCGCCTCCACCAGTGGGAGAGAATCGTGACGATCTGGTGAAACCCTGAAAAAAGGAACTTTACTCCAGAGATCGTTCCTCCTAAGTTCGGCCGATGCCTCGATGGTCGCTCAAGAATTTGGGGCTCCTGTTTGGACCGATAGCGGCCATCATCGTCTATTTTCTCCTCGCATCGAGCAGTTTTTCAGGGACCGGGCGGACGACCGTCGCAATCGCAACCCTGATGGCGGTCTGGTGGCTGACCGAGGCGGTCCCGATACCGGTCACCGCCCTCCTGCCGATCGTCCTCTTCCCCGCATTGGGGGCGGGCGAGATGAAAAAGGTGACCGCCCCGTACGCCCACCCGCTGATCTTCCTCTTTCTTGGCGGATTTCTGATCGCGACTGCGAGTGAGAGATGGGACCTCCACCGCCGATTTGCGCTGATGGTCCTGAAAAGGGTCGGCAACAGCCCGGCCCGCCTCGTTGCCGGATTCATGGCAGTAACCGCCTTCATCAGCCTCTGGGTCTCCAACACCTCCACCGTGATGATGATGCTCCCGATCGCAACGAGTGTCCTGGCGATTGCGTCTGCCGAAGACCGCTCCGATCACTTTGGGATCTGCCTGATGTTAGGGCTCGCCTATGCCGCCTCGATCGGCGGGATCGGAACCCTGATCGGCACCCCGCCAAACGCCCTCCTCGCGGCCTTTGTGGTCAACCAATATGGGACACCGCTCACATTTGCCGGATGGCTTAAAGTCGGGCTCCCGTTTGTCGTGATCCTCCTCCCGATCTGCTGGTTTTTACTCACCCGGATCGTCTTCCCGATCCGGAAATCGGTGGGAAAAGACCCCCGCCCCCTCTTTGAAGAAGAGTTCAAACGGCTCGGGCCGATGACACGCGCGGAAAAGACGGTCCTGACCGTCTTCTTGCTGACCGCCTTCCTCTGGATCTTCCGCTCCCTCCTTGCCCGCTGGCTCCCCCTCCTTTCTTCCCTCGATGACAGCGGGGTCGCAATGATCGGCGGGCTCTCGCTCTTTTTTCTTTCCGCCGGGGGTGGAAAGAGGATCCTCGATTGGGAGAGGGAACTGCCGATCCCGTGGGGTATCCTCCTCCTCTTTGGAGGGGGCTTAAGCCTTGCGGAGATGATGACACAGAACGGCGTTACGGAGGCGATCGGCCGGCTCCTCTCCGGTCTCGGCACGCTTCACCCCTTAATCCTGATTTTCCTTGTCACCACACTGATGGTCTTCCTCTCGGAGCTGACCAGCAACACCGCACAGACCGCCGCCTTTCTGCCGATCCTCGGGGCGGTCGCGGCGGGGATCGGGATGAATCCTCTCCATTTGCTGATCCCGGCGACGATCGCCGTCAGCACCGCCTTCATGCTCCCGGCCGGGACCCCGCCGAACGCACTCGTCTTCGCCTCCGGGAAACTCACGATCGCCCAGATGTGCCGGGCCGGTTTTTTGCTGAATTGGGTCTCAATACTGGTGACCTCACTGGTCTCTTACTTCCTGGGTGACTTCCTGTTTTAGACCTTTTTCCCGATGAACCTGACAAACAGGAAGAGAACGAGGCACCCGACCCCGATCGAGATAAAGGGAGAGAGGCCATACCCCGCCGGGATCGACCCGGCGATGAAGCCGACCACCGCCGCAAGGACCGCATACGGCATCTGGGTCCGGACATGATCGAGGTGGTCGCAGGAGGAGGCCATTGAACTCATGACCGTCGTATCGGAGATCGGCGAGCAGTGGTCTCCAAAGACAGAGCCGGCAAGGACGGAACTGACCGAGGCGAAGAGTATCGTCTCACCGATCGCCGGTGAAAGGCCGGCAACGAGACCGAGATTCCAGACAAGAGGGATCACGATCGGCATCACGACCGCCATCGTCCCCCAACTCGTTCCCGTCGCAAAGCTGATCAGGCAGGAGACAACAAAGACCAACGCTGGGAGGATTTGATACGGGAGCTTGTCGGAGAGGGCACCGACGAGAAATTCCGCAGTCTTCAGTTCCTTGGTCACCCCCCCGATCGACCAGGCGAGGACCAGGATCACGACCGCGAGGAGCATTGATTTAACGCCGGCAAACCAGGCATCCATCGCCTGATGAACGGTCAGTATTCGCTGAACCACACTCAAAAGGATCGCAACAACGCAAGCGGAAAGTGAGGACCACATCAGCGCCTGAGTGGAGTTCGAGTGGGCAAGGATATTCTTGAACGTCGCCTCCTCCCCTTCCAATCCACCTCTGCCGGTCCAGTAAAGGACAAACAGTGTCATCCCGACGACGACAAGGACAGGGACCACCGCGTTATACCACCGCGCCGGTGTCTCGGGAGTGGCAACGAGGTCCCGTGACTCCGTAAGGTCGGAGGCGGGCTGTGCCCCATCACGCAGGACCTTGCCGGTCATCCGAGCCCGGACCTCCGCTTGATACATACCTCCAAAATCCCTGTTCAGGAGGATCAGGAGCGGGATCAGGATCAAGGTAAAGATCGGGTAGAAACGGAACGGGATGCTCCAGAGGAAGACGGAAAACGGATCGGCGCTGTAACCGGTCCCCTTCAAGGCGGTCCCTATCAGTCCCAACTCAAACCCAACCCAGGTGGAGATGGAGAGGACCGCAACCGGCGCCGAGGTCGCATCGACCAGATAGGAGAGCTTTTCCCGGGAGATTTTTAGCCGGTCCGTGATCGGCCGCATCGTGTTTCCGACGATCAGCGTGTTTGCGTAATCATCAAAAAAGATCAGGACCCCCATCAGATAGGTGATCCACTGGCCGCGCCGCGGGCTCGTCGCCCAGCGGGTGATTCCTTTGGCAAAACCGGCGGCCCCCCCATTTCTTGTAATCAGGCCGGCCATCCCCCCCAGCATCATTGTAAAGAGGATGATCGCCGTATGGTCGGGATCGGCAACCGCCGACTTCACAAACCGGTCGGTCACCATAAAAAAGGATTGGACAGGATTGTAACCGGACAGAAAGAAGGCCCCCAGCCAGACACCGGCAAAGAGGGAGAGGATCACCTGTCGGGTGATCAGTGCGAGAACAATTGCAAGGAGCGGGGGGAGGACGCTGAACCATTCCGGCATCGCCACCCTCTAGGGGGTTTTTGTTCAGCTGACAATATAAAATTCCCTTTTGATGCCGACAATCCGCTCCCGTTCTGCCTCCATGACCTCTTCGACCCTCCGATCCCGTCTCCTCTTGAAGATCCCCGCCTCGAGGAGATCCATCTCGTCACGGATCTTTCGCCGGGAGTCGCTGTCTGTCGAATACTGGTATCGCTGGGCGAGCAAACGGTAGTACTGGGACCCCGACTCCTTCATCTGGTTCTTCACCTCAAAGAGGAAATAGATCCCGAAACCGGCGGCGTCCCAGAGA
>CAYWRF010000088.1:0-8131 GCA_964460495.1 uncultured Pseudomonadota bacterium
GGGTCGCAGGTTCGAGCCCTGCACGGCCCACCAAATTGTCGCCGAGCGCCGTGGCCTGAATCGGCGTTTCAGCTGGTCTCACCCGATGGAAAGGCGCATAGAGAGGCCCCCGCCAGGAGTGCAAGGCAAGCCATCGTTCTCTTGAACCGGAGCGCGACGACAGCCATATCTCCTGGAGTCGTTGGAATGTCGATGACGACGACTCTCATCGCCTTGAATCCCCTAATTCTTTACTTCCTCTTCGCCGCGTACGGTCGAGCAGCATCACCCGGATCCGGTCTGCAAGGGCATTAGGACGCTTCCCAAGATTGACCAAAACAGTTCTGGAGGAGAATTCCCCTGCGACGTGCGGCTGGTGAATACGTTTGGCACATACGCTTACACTATCGGAGACAGAGGGAAATGGTTGCGAATTTTCGGCGGCTACAAGGCCCCCCAAATCAGTTTGAACCCAAAAAAGAGGATCAACAGTGTGAGTGCCCTCTGATAAACGGCGGAGGTTGCCGATCAAGAGGTATCAGACCGTTTGATTCCACTCGATATAACAGGCAGGGTCGGGGGCCCAGCGGTTTCCCGTGAGATTCTCCGCCCGGACACGAAGCCCGCCGCCACAGAGATCGAGCCAAGGGCAGGTCTTGCATTTCCCTTCCAGAAAATCCCGGCGGCGACGCAGCTGGTGCAGGATCTCGATCCCTTCATCCCGCCAGATCTCGCTGAACGGTCGCTCCCGGACGTTTCCGATTTTAAGACCCATCCAGAACTGGTCCGGATGGACATCCCCCAGAAAGTCGATGCAGCCAATCCCGACGCCGGAGCTCTTCAACGCGCCGCCGTTTTGCCGAAGGAGTTGCAGGACCTCCGCGGCCCGTTGGGGATCCTCTTTCAGAAGCGTCTGGTAGACGAAGACGCCATCGACATGGTTGTCAACCGTCAGGATCTCCTTCGGCATCTCTCGCCCCATCCAGGATTTTGTCTTGGCCAGGATCTTACCGATCGCCTCTCGCGTCTCCCCGGCGGTCGGGATGTCGGTGACGATCGATCGCCCCCGCCCGGAAGGGACGAGGTGGTAGAAGCAGGCCCGGTCGATCCCCTCCGATTCGATCACGTCAAAGATCTTCTCGATCTCCCGGATGTTGTGACGGGTGAGCGTCATCCGGAGCCCGACCTTTTGCCCGAGCCGCTTCAGGTTGCGGAAGGCGGCGAGCGTCAGGTCAAACGCCCCCCATTGGCCCCGGAAGAGATCGTTCGTCCGGCCGATCCCGTCCAGGCTGATCCCGACATAGGAGAAGCCGGCCTCCTTTATCTTTGCCGCCATGGAGGGGCCGATCAGCGTCCCGTTGGTCGAGAGGGTGAATCGGAGCCCTCGTTCGCGTCCGCAGGCGACAATCTTGAAGAGATCCTTTCTCATCAGCGGTTCCCCTCCGGAGAGGAGGACGGCAGGGACCTCGAAACGGGCGAGGTCTTCCACGACCCCCTTCGCCTCTTCAAGGGAGAGCTCTCCCCAAAAGCGCTTGTTTCCCGAATCGCTGTAGCAGTGCAGGCACTGCAGGTTGCACCGGCGGGTCACGTTCCAGACGACGACCGGCCGGATCTCCGAGGGAGATCGCGATTTATGGGACCCATAACGCAGACGGTCGCTCTCGCTTGCGAGCCCCCCATACAGTTTTGAAATGTTGATCATAAGCCCTCTTCGTTTCGAATTTTGGATTTCGTGCTTCGGATTTCAACCTTCCTTCTCTTCGGTTCATAAACGCAATAAGGTTCCTCCGCGAGGAAATCCCCGCTCTGATAAAAGGCGCGCGCCCGGCAACCGAGACAGATATTCTTGAACTCGCAGGCGCCGCACTTCCCCTTCAGGGAGTCGGTCTCGCGGAGCCCTTGCCAGAGCGGGGCGTTTTCCCAGATCTCCGGGAACGGCGTCTCCCGGATGTTCCCCGCCTTGACCGGCAGATAGCCGCACGGGAAGACGTCCCCCTGATGGGAGACAAAGGCGATATCGGTGCCGGCGAGGCAGCCGCGGGTAAAGGCGGAGAAAGAGGGGGTAAGGTGTGAATGCGGTTCCGACGAAGACTCACCCTGCCCCCTCTTTTTCATTTTTTCCCGTTGATTCACCACCCGGAAATAGTGCGGCGCACAGGTCGCCTTCACGAATATCTTTCCCTCCTGGGAGTGGGTGTAGATCCAGTTCAGGACCTCCTCATACTGCCCGGCCTGGAGCATGTGTGAATCGGCGATCGACATCCCGCAGCCGACCGGGACCAGCATGAAGAAGTGCATCGCCTCCGCCCCGCACTCCAGACCGAGCTGATAGAGTTGGTCCAGTTGATGGAGGTTGTGTCTCGTGACCGTGCAATTGATCTGGAGGCTCAAACCGGAGGCGCGGCAGTGGGAGATCCCGGCGAGCGCCGCCGCGAGTGATCCCGGTTGCCTCCGGAAGTCGTCATGCGTCGACCGGTCGGCGCCGTCCAGGCTCACCGCCACGCGGTGGATGCCGGACCCCTTGATCTTTTCCGCAACCGCGCGATCGATCAACGTGCCGTTCGTTGCGAGCGCGACGATGAGACCCTTGTCCGTCGCATGCCGGGAGATTTCGAAGATGTCCCCCCGGATCAGCGGCTCCCCGCCGGAGAGGACGAGGATCAGGCGGCCGAGCGAGGCGAGCTGATCGACAAGGGTGAGCGACTCGGCCAGCGAGAGGTCGTTTTGCATCATCTCGGTCGCCACATCGAGCCGGCGGCAGTGGATACAGGCGAGGTTGCAGCCGGCGGTCGTCTCCCAGAAAAGGAGCCGGAGCCTGTGCGGGAGCTTCATAAGGCGCCCCCTTCCCGGCGGGACTCAAGCTGCCGGAGTTCCTTCTCTGTGTTGATGTTCTGCCAGGAGTCCCCTCCAATCGGGACCCAGACGACATCGGCGACCTTGGAGCAGAATTCCTTCACGGAGAGACGACGGTTCTTCAGGGCGAGACAGAGATCCGGCAGGAGGCGCCGGGAGTAGAGCGCCATCAGGTATTCCCGGATCCCGTCGTGAAACGGGATCGCCGCATCCGCCTCGTTCCCCGTCCGGATGATCTCCCGGATCACTGCCGGGTCGAGTATCGGCATGTCGCAGGCAACGACAAAGACCTTTTCAGAGGAGCTGTTCCGCAACGCGGTAAATATTCCACCGAGCGGGCCGAGGTGCGGCTCCCAGTCGGTGATGGCCGGCACCCCGAGTGATTCGTAGAGCTCGGGCGTATGGGTGACCAGGGTGATCTCGTCGAAGAGGTCTTGCATGACGGTCACAACCCGCTGGATCAGGGGGGTCCCCTGAAAGCGCGCAAACGCCTTGTTTGTCCCGAAACGTTCGGATCGGCCGCCTGCCAGGATCGCACCCGACGTGTCAGAGATTTTTGGCATCGTCGGCTTCCTTCTCGACCTCCTTGACACCCTTCTTGAAGTTCTTGAAGAACTCCGCGAGCCCCTTTCCCAACGAGGGGAGCTTGCTCGGGCCGAAGATCAGGAGCGCGACCGCCAGAATCGCCGCGATTTCCCAGGGTCCCAGACGCATAGAACCTCCATTCAGCGGTGATTCTAGGTCAGGCAGGTTGTAGTCAAATGATCGGAGGCAGCGCGGAGTATGATCTTGGTCATGCCGGGACAAGGGTGTAATGGAACGGCTCCAGCGCCTCGACCAGTTGCCGGTACAAGGCCTCCGGCAGTTCGATCCGGACCTGATGGCGGTACCGCCGGAGCTTTTTCAAGAGGATCGCTATTTGAAGGGAGCTTGAGGCTTTGAGCTCCCGGCAGTCGATCAGGATCCGGGACTCCTTGAGACCGCGCCGGATCCGGCGAGCCAACGCACGGGCCGAGCCGAGATCGATCAAATCGGCGAGGCGGATGATCTTTTCCGAGGGGTTCCCGATGTCAAAATAACGGGACTGATACGCCTTGAGCGAGAGGGCGGCGATCCAGTCGCCAATCACGACGGATATCCCTCTCGGGTTCGGGAACGTCAGGAGCAGAGAGCGGGCCGTCCAGTAGAGGCGCCTCCACCCGCCCGGCAGGATCCCCCTGAAGATCAGCCGCTGGAGGTAGAGGATCTTCTGTCTCAAGGAGAAGGAAAAGGAGGGGTTCGGACGCTTAAGGAATTGAAGCTTGTTGGCGATCCTCCGGTAGATCGTCCCTTCCTCCGTCAGTCTCCGGTGGAGCGCCTTGAAGCCGGAGACCATCTCCTCATAGGAGAACTGGAGCGGGATCACGTTCGTCGCCGGGCCGGTGTTGTCGGAAGAGAGGACCGGGCGGAGCCGGCCGACTCGCGCGAGCCGCTCGTAGAGAGGGGTTTTAGGGATCGCGGTCAACAGCCCGACCATCGAGACGGTAATCCCGGAGGCGACGATGAAGTCGTACTGCCGGTCAAAGATCGTCCGGTCATCGTGATCGAATCCGACGATGAATCCGGCGAAGATATCGATCCCGTAGGAGTAAATCTTCCGGATCGCCTCGAGCGGATCTTGACGGAGGTTCTGATCCTTGTGCGTCTCCTTGAGGCTCTCCGGGTTCGGCGTCTCGATCCCGATAAAGACCCACTCGAAATTCGCCTCACGGAAGAGCTCCATCAAGTTCCCGTCTGCCGCCATGTTGAGTGAGGCCTCGGTTCCGAAGCTGAACCGGTAGTTGTGTCTCTTCTGGTAATCGGCGAGAAAACGGAGGAGCGCCCGCGCCTGCGGGAGATGCCCGATAAAGTTGTCATCCACAAAGAAGATGCTTCGGACCCCCTGGGCCCGGAGGAGGTCGAGCTCGTGGCCGACCTGATCCATCGACTTCGTCCGCGGTTTCCGTCCGAACATCACGATGATGTCGCAAAACTCGCAGCGGAACGGACAGCCGCGTGAGAACTGGAGGGAGATCCTCTGATACAGGTTTGTTTTTAGGAGATCATATCGGGGGGGCGGGGAGAGGGTGAGATCGACCTCTCCCGTTTCCTGATAGAGGCGTTGCGGCTTCCCCTTTATAAAATCGGCGCAGAATCGGGGCCAGATATGCTCCGCCTCGCCGGAGATGACGGTATCGGCGCACGCGGCATACTCCTCCGGGCAGAGGGAGGCGTAGGAACCGCCGGCGACAACCGGGATCCCCCTCCTCCGGAAGTGCGCGAGGATCTCCTTTTGCCTTGGGACCTGGACCCCCATCCCGCAGACCCCGACCAGATCCGCCTCGGCCCACCAGTCGATCGGCTCCACGTTCTCGTCGATGATCGTGATCTCCCAGTCCGGCGGGCTCAGGGCGGCAAGCGTCGCAAGACCGAGCGGGGAGTTCAGCGCCTTCTTGTCCCGTGTCACCTTCTCGAGGGCCCAGGAGAAGCTCCAGAAGCTCTCAGGGAATTTCGGATTGATCAGGAGGAGGCGCATCGGCACTTTTTCTCTTGAAATGGGTCCCCCCGTCCAGCCTTTTCTTAGGGGCCGAAGCCCCATCGAGGTTGACATTGTAGTGGCTCCTTCATTAAACGGATTCAATGGTTCGAGGCGTTGCCAGAATTGTCATCAATCTTGTTGCTCCCCCCGTAAGTCGCATATTGGTTTTATAAAATTCATTAACCACTTGAAATTGAGGCTACTCTATGGTGTCAGGTAGGCTATGAGTTCTACGACAGTCCTGTCTGAAGCTTCTCTCTCCAAGGGAAGGGCGCTTGCACGAATTAAACCCCTTATTCTTATTGGCTCCGGGACAGTACTCCTGGCCCTCTCTGCCAAGATCAGCATACCTTTTTACCCTGTTCCGATGACGTTGCAAACATTAGCGGTCCTCCTTTTGGCGGCTACATTTGGATTCCGGATGGGATTAGCCACAGTCGTTCTTTACCTCATTGAAGGGGCCTTGGGTCTTCCTGTTTTTGCAGGGACACCGGCCCGGGGAATCGGCATTCCCTATCTGTTGGGACCCACGGGCGGTTATTTAATGGGATTTCTCCTGGCTGTGGCCTTTGTGGGTTACGCCTCTGACAAGGGATGGACCCGAAAGATATCAAGGATCGGGCTGATCATGATGAGTGCGCACCTTTTTATTTATATCCCCGGACTTCTTTGGCTCGCACAATTTACCGGCACGGGGAGGGTATTAGAGTTAGGGCTCTTTCCCTTTCTTCCGGGTGATTTGCTGAAACTCGCCTTGGCCGTTTGTCTTTACGGTTCCGGGAAGAAATTCATTGAGAAAATTTCGTGAACCCTCTTCTTGATTCTCTGCGAAGATCTCCTGCCGATTGCGGAAAGAACTCGAGTTCACTTTTTCGGTCAAAAGGTCCAGATTCACATCATCAACAACATCCGTAACGGCCTCTGTCCGGAAGATTGTGGTTATTGCGCCCAGAGAAAGAGCGCCACGGCTGATATCCCGGTCTATCTCACCAAATCAGATGAAGACGATCGACGATCTCAGACCCTTTCCCTACTTGAGCTCGTCGATCTCGAGGTAGTCGGGGACCTTGCAGGGCCAGTGGAGTTTTTCCTCGATCTTCTTCCGGAGCGCCTCGGAGGCGGCCGGTTCGCCGTGTGTGATAAAGGTCATCCGGGGAGGTTTTTTAAAGTGTTTCAGCCAGGTCAGAATCTCCCCCTGATCGGCATGGGCTGAGAGGGTATCGATCGACTCGATCTCCGCACGGACCGGGATCCTCTCCCCATGGATCTTGATCTGACCGGCGTGGTTCAAGATCGCCTCCCCGCGGGTCCCGGTCGCCTGAAAACCGACAAACAGGATCAGGTTTTTGGGGTCCGGGGCGAGCGCCTTCAGATGATGCAGGATCCGCCCCCCCTCCGCCATCCCGGAGGCCGAGATGATCAGGGAGGGGGTCTTCAGGCCGTTCAGCCGCTTTGATTCCTCGACAGTCGAGACAAAGTCTGTTGTCTCCCAGATGTCGCGGCAGTCCTCGTCGGTCAGCGTATGCTCCGCCATGAAGTCCCGGTAGAGACGTGTCGCCTCCACCGCCATCGGGCTGTTCAGATAGACCGGGAGGTTCGGGATCTCCCCCCTTTTTTTCAGCCGGGTGATCAGATGGAGGACCTCCTGCGCGCGGCCGACCGCAAAGGCGGGGATCAACGTGATACCGCCCCGCTCGAACGTCTTCCGCACAAGCCGCTTCAGCGTCAGCAACGGGTCTTCCCCGGAATGGTACCGGTCACCATAGGTTGATTCGACCACCAGGTAGTCGCTCTCCTCAACCGGTTCGGGGCGGTCCATCACGAGTATTTTTTGCCGGCCGAGATCCCCGGAAAAGGTGATCCGGACCCCGTCCGCATTCACCTGAACGAGGCTCGCCCCGAGGATATGCCCCGCCGGCAGGAACCGGAACGAGAGGTGTTTGGTGAGTGAAATCTTTTTTTCCCACGGGGCTGTCTCAAAGTAACGGAGCGATTCGATCGCATCCCTCTCGGTGTAGAGCGGCAGGGCCGGCCTGTGCCGGGAGAACTTGTGTTTGTTCGCAAAGAAGGCGTCTTCCTCCTGCAGGTGTCCCGCATCCGGGAGGAGGATCTGGCAGAGGGCGCGGGTGCCTCTCGTAGAATAGATCTTTCCACGAAATCCGTTTTTGACGAGTAGCGGGAGGTAGCCGCTGTGATCGATATGCGCGTGGGTCAGTATCACCGCCTCGAGGAGCGACGGCTTGACCGGCAAAGGCCGCCAGTTCCGGAGTCTCAAGACCTTCAGCCCCTGAAAGAGTCCGCAGTCCAGGAGGTAATGCTTCTTCTGGAACTCGATCCGGTACTTGGATCCTGTGACGGTCCCGGTGGCGCCGATGAACTGGAGACGGATCATATTTCCATCGACTTGTTTCGTTCACTCTGCTACGGGAGTCAAGACAAGAGGGGGAATAATCTATGTCACACTTCGTGCCGTTTCACATGCACGCCTCACTGGCGCTGCAGTTTATCGCGCTCGTCTCGGGTGTCCTGCTCCTGAACAAGGCCTGCGGCGAGGGGTTCTTCTGCATGTCCGGATGGCATCATCCGCCGATCGAGGCCCCGGCAGAGCCGACACCGCAGTAACAAAAGTTCGTTTCACCGGATCAGGAGTGCGCAGCCTCCGCTGCCGCTGTCTGAACTGCCGCTTGAGCTCTCTCCAGCATCATCGTCTGAATCCTCAATGCCGACCGTCTTGATCACGTT
>CAYWRF010000089.1:0-1167 GCA_964460495.1 uncultured Pseudomonadota bacterium
GTCCTCATCGTCCAGATCCTCGCGTCGAGCCGCCGCCTGATAGATCGCATGGCTCTTCGTCGAGGGGTCGAGCGGGGAAAACTGGTATGGATCCCCATCCCCCGCCTCTATCACCGCCTCATAATAAGAGAGTGGGGGATTGCTCTCGTATTGATCCGGATCTGCCTCAAAGAGCCCGGGGCTCTCCTCGTTGTTGATCAACTCGATCCGGTTTCGGACAACCGCCCCGATCGCGTCGCCGGTCACGCTGACGCTCGATTGCTTGACCTTTTCCTCGTTGTCGAGCGTTGCCTCACGCGTCATCTGTCCCCTCGCCTCCCCCAACAGGATCTGGATCAGCTTCTGGGGAGGGATTGTCACCTGAACCGGGTCCCGTTCCCGGAGGTTCACATTCGGGGTGATAAAACCTATCCCGATCCCAAGCGCTGTGACCGTGACCGAGCCGGACTCGGTGTAATCCTGAAACCCTTCCGGGACCGAGAGTGTCAGGAGATCGGTGTCCCTTGTCGTGAAATCGAGTGTCCGGGGGGATTCATCAAGGTCCAGAAGCTCCCACCCCTCGGCAACCCCCCCCAAGGCGAGCGCCATTTTTCCAGAAACATCTTTCTCCTTCTGGACGACACTCCCCTCAGGCAGCGAGGAGCCGCTTGAGCTGAGACAGCCGGCGGTGAGCAGAAGGGAGCCCAGAAATGGAATTAACTTATTATTATTGCCCCGAAGCACTTGGGCAGCATGATACTCGATTGTTGCACATTCTCCAAGTATTTTGTTAGGGAGGAGAGGTTATGTCACTGAGAACCTTAAGAGGAATGAGGGACATCCTGCCGGAGGAGGCGGCCCTCTGGCATGAGGTCGAGGAAAAGGCGAGACAGCTCTTTTCCCGCTACGGCTATGAAGAGATCCGGACCCCGCTCCTGGAGGAACTGGCCCTCTTCACCCGATCGATCGGGGAGCAGACGAACGTCGTCGAAAAGGAGATGTACCGTTTTGAGGATCATGGCGAGAAGTGGATCGCCCTCCGGCCGGAGGGGACCGCCTCTGTCGTCCGCGCCTACATCGAGAGCGGCCGCGCCCTGCAGGAGCCGATCGCCCGCTACTATTACGTCGGCCCGATGTTTCGTCACGAGCGCCCTCAAAAGGGGCGGTTCAGGCAGTTTAACCAGATCG
>CAYWRF010000089.1:1177-7840 GCA_964460495.1 uncultured Pseudomonadota bacterium
CTCGGCGTCGTCGGGGTCGAGGTCTTTGGGGTCGCAAGTCCTCTTCTGGATGCTGAGCTGATTCGTATGCTCGACCTTTATTTCCAGGGCCTTGGTCTCAAGGGGATCGAGATCGAGATCAACTCCCTCGGGTGCCCGATTTGCCGCCCCCGGTATCACCGGGTCTTTCATCAGTTTGTGAGCCAGTTTGCAAAAGACCTTTGTCCTGACTGCCGTCGGCGGATGGAGAAAAATCCGTTCAGGGTCCTCGACTGCAAGGAGGAGATCTGCCAGAGGCTGACCGCCGAGGCCCCTTCGATACAGGATCACCTGTGTGATGATTGCGAGAGGGATTTTGACCTCGTTCTGGAGACGCTCGGTCATATGGGAAGCCGATACCGGATCAATCCGCGCATCGTTCGCGGGCTGGATTACTACACAAAGACCACCTTCGAGTTTGTCTCGGGCGAGCTGGGGGCCCAAAATGCGGTTGCCGGAGGGGGACGTTACGATGGCCTTGTCCGTCTGATGGGGGGGCCAAGCCTTCCGGGGGTCGGGTTTGCGATCGGCGAGGAAAGGTTGATAGAACTCCTGACCTCCTGCCGGCAGTCGACCCCTTCCTCACGGCGATCCCTCTTTATCGCCCCATTGGGTGAAAAGGGGCTTCGGGAGGCGGTGATTCTTGCGCAGAGTTTGCGGGATCAGGGATTTCCGACCGAGCTTGATTTTGACGGGAAGAGCCTCAAGTCACAGATGCGGCGGGCGGATAAGATCGGGGCCCGATTCGTGCTTCTGCTGGGCGAAGAGGAGCTGAAGAAGAAGGCGGTTACGCTCCGGGATATGACGACACAGCAACAGCATGAGGTCCCCCTGTCAGAGGTGTCTCAAAGGGTCACAAAACTGATCGGATAATGTTTGGTTGAAAAAATGTTTCATTTAGGGAAGATGCGGAATATGAAAACTCTCTCTTTAGTTCTCTGTTGCCTCCTCTCCTTCTGTCTCTCTCTCCTCCTTGCCCAGGAGAGGCAAAAAACGCTTGAGGAGCTGGAACAAGAGGAGCTGATGGCGACGGTCCCGGCCAAAAAACCGGTGAAGAAACCGGCGCCGACCAAGCCGAAACCGGCCCCTGCAGCACCCGAGGTGGCACCACCACCGCCTCCTCCACCGGCGGCACAGACCCAGCCGGCGCCACTTCCTCCCGAGACGATTCAACCGCCGGCACCGTCACCGGCCCCTGCCGCTCAGGTGCCTGTGACACCACCAACATCCGAATTGCCTGCTGCGGCTCAGCCTCAACCTCAAACCCCGGCATTGCCGCCGTTGACACCGCAGGCCAGGCCCGAGACAAATCCGAGGGCTCTTCCCTCCCCTGAGGTCCCAACCTCCCCGACCCCTGTCATCACGAATCCTGGGGTGACACCTCCTGCTGCCACACCCCCAGCGCCGCCTCCGTCACCGACATCGCCGACTCAGCCATGAAAAGATCCAACAGCTGCGGCGATCTGAGAAAAGGAGATATCGGCAAGGAGGTCGTCCTGATGGGTTGGGTCGACACGCGCCGGGATCATGGCGGCCTGATCTTTGTCGATCTGCGTGACCGTGAGGGGGTTACCCAGATCGTTTTTAATCCGCAAATCGATCCCAAGGTTCATGAGCTTGGGCAGAACTTGAGAAACGAATGGGTCCTGGCGGTCAAGGGAAGGGTCGAGGCAAGACCGGCCGGGATGACCAACCAGAGGCTCAAGACGGGCGAGATCGAGGTCAAGGTGACCGAATTTGAGGTCCTCAACCGTTCCAAAACGCCGCCGTTTGAGTTGGGTGACAAGATTGAGACGAACGAGGATGTCCGACTTAAATACCGCTATCTCGATCTTCGAAGGAAACCGCTTCAGAAGAACATCCGGCTCCGACACGAAATTCTTCAAGCGGCCCGCCGCCATTTGACGGAGAACGGTTTTTTGGAGATTGAAACCCCGTTCCTCACAAAGAGCACACCGGAGGGGGCACGTGATTACCTGGTCCCCGCCCGACTCGACCCTGGAAAGTTCTACGCCCTCCCCCAATCGCCGCAACTCTTCAAGCAGTTGCTGATGGTCTCCGGATTTGAGCGTTATTTTCAGGTGGTCCGCTGTTTTCGAGACGAGGACCTGCGGGCCGACCGCCAGCCGGAGTTCACGCAGATCGATCTTGAGACGAGTTTCCTTTCCCGCGACGAATTACTCCCGATCATGGAGGGTCTGGTCGTCAAGCTTTGGGGGGTGGCCGGTCAGATGCTCAAGACCCCTTTTCCGCGGATCAGCTATGCCGAGGCGATCGGCCGATACGGCCTTGATGCCCCAGACACCCGCTTTGGACTTGAACTTGTGGACCTCTCCGAAATCTTTCAGAAGACAAGCTTCAAGGTCTTTGGTGAGGCGCTGAGAAACGGCGGGATCATCAAGGCGATCTGCCTGAAGGGGGCCGACCTTTCACGGAAGGAGCTGGATGAGATGACCGAGTTCGTGAAGATCTACGGGGCGAAGGGGCTCGCCTGGATCAAGATCGACGGTGAAAATTGGCAGTCGCCGATTGTGAAGTTCTTTTCAGAAGAGGAAAGGCAGGGATTGAAGGCGAAACTCGCACTCGCCTCCGGAGATCTTGTCCTGTTCGGCGCCGATCAACCTAAGATCGTGAACGACTCTTTAGGAAATCTCCGGGAGCATCTGGGTGAAAAACTGGGTTTGATCGACAAGACAAAATGGAATTTCCTCTGGGTCGTCGATTTCCCGATGTTCGAGTTTGATCCTAAAGAGAATCGTCTTGCCGCGGTCCATCACCCCTTTACCTCCCCAAAGCCGGAGGATATCCCGCTCTTAGCCTCCGCTCCGGAAAAGGCGAGGGCCGAGGCGTATGATATCGTCCTGAACGGCCATGAAATCGGTGGCGGTTCGATCCGGATCCACTCGCGGGAGGTCCAGCAACAGGTCTTCGATATTTTGAAGATCTCTCGTGAGGAGGCGCTGGAGAGGTTCGGATTTCTCCTGGAGGCGCTGGAGTATGGCGCGCCACCGCACGGAGGGATCGCGTTTGGCCTGGACCGGATCGTGATGCTCTTGTCCGGATGCGACTCGATCCGTGACGTGATCGCCTTCCCCAAGACCCAAAAGGCGACCGACCTGATGACCGATGCGCCGTCGACGGTCCGGGAGGATCAGTTGAAGGAGTTGGGGTTGAAAATCCCCCCGCAACTTTTAACCTCTTGACGCCTCAACCCCCCTTTTACAAAGTGGGGTTCCGAGTCCTCCCCTCCCACTTTGAAAAAGGGGGCATCTGATATTCGGGCAACCCCTGAGGGGGGATTTAAGCGTAGAAATTCTCTGTATTGCATAACGTCCCCTCAATTCCTATAGTGCCCCTGTGGATCCCAAATCGATACAGCTAAGTCAAGATCCCAAGGGGATTACGGTTGAATGGTCAGACAGGCATTTTTCCGTCTATCCGTTTTCTTATTTAAGAAAATCCTGCCCCTGTGCCCTCTGTAAGGGGGAGCGCATGCCGCTTGAACCGAACCCTTTGACCCTCCCCTCCTTCCCGAATCTTCCCGCGTCCGCGTTTGAGGCGAAGGACCTCTTCAAGGTTGGAAACTACGCGATCGGATTCAAGTGGGGGGATGGACATGACACGGGGATCTATACTTTTGAATACCTGAGAAAGATCTGCCCTTGTCATGGGTGTCGAGGCTAGGAGAATGATATTTCCTCATGCCTCTGCTTGATGACTTTTTGGAATTCTTCACTAATCCGATTCCAGTCGACAATATCGATACGGATGGGAATGTTGGAAGTGGCAAAGGCCTCGTTAAGGGCAGAGAGGGTCTCGATCGGTAACTTCTTGGAACCGAGGATGACAAGATCGAGATCCGAATGAGGTTTTGTTGCCCCGGTAATACGAGACCCGAACACCCAAACGGTGCGATTCGGGACATACGTGCGTAAAATTGCCTGGACCTGTCCCAAGAACTCAGGCCTGAGGTCAATCATTGCAGGATTTAAGCCGGTTCAAGAGATCTGCCGCATCCTTCGTAAAATTTTCAACAATGCCGAAAACCTCCTGGGCGCTGTCTGAATCGTAAGTGTGGGTTGTTAGATTTCTTTTTTCAAGGTAGTCGAACCATCCTGCCACGTTTTGAATCAACCCACGTTCACCCCCAACGCGAAACAGCGCCTTTTTGCTGTAAGAATCCACTTCTGCAGAAACACCGATATCAATTTCAATGCGACGCTTGAGCATCTTCCAGGCGATTTCAAATGTATATTCAAAACGTTGGATACAGGCGTCCCGAAGTTCCTCATCAGTCGGTGATTTTTTGGAGCGTGACAGCGCCTTTCCGAGACTCGTCAGTGCCTTATCAAAGGAAGAAAGATCCAAGGACATAGGCGACCCATAAACGATTTATCTTGAAATGACAACTGGTTCCAAGTCCAGTTCTGGAATTGACACCGATCCGATACCCGGTGGCACCATATTCTTTAGATTTCTTCCAGGAGGCCTTTCAATAAAGAGACTGCCGCACGATGTTTTTCCGGTACGAGAGAACCAAAGCGCTTGATAAGGATCCGTTGATGGACAGAATAAACCTTGTCAACCCTGAGCTGGCTCTCTCTGGGAAGATCCCCTGCAACATCCTGTCTGGAAAAGATGACACCGTAACGATTATCGGGATCGATACGAGATGTGATTGCCATCACAAGGCAATCGGGATGGGATCGGTTATATTCATCATGGGAGAGGATCAGGACCGGCCTCCTCTTTGTAGCGCTTAAATCGGAAAACGGGATCGGGACAAGGTAGATCTCTCCTTGGCTAGGCATGGTTCCAGGTTTCGTCATCGACAGGATTATCCCAAAAATCAATGCTGGTCATCGCCGCCTGCTCCAGATCCTGAAATTTGTCCCTCCCCCTGAATTTTTCAAGGTAGCGCAATGCCAACTCCTTGAAGAATTCACTCCGCTTGCGATGGGTTGCCTCCGCTGCGGCGTCTATCTTCTCAAGCAGCCTGTCTGGAATTGATATCATCACCCTTGCCATACCTCATTTTTATAGCATTATGCATAAGAATGCAACTATTATATTTAAAATATGATTGATTATGGATGGTTCCTTGAAAGGGGGCGAGGGGGGAAAGGAGCCGCAGTCAACTGCGGAAATTTGGAAGATTTTGATCCGCACTTCGGGCAGATCAAACCAGCTCTCCTAGAAAGGAAGCGGCCGGGACGACCTGGATCGTGAGGTCCCCTTCCCTGAATATCTTCGGTTCCTGCAACTGTTCTGTCACCTGAAAGACGGCGTTTACGCCCAGGAGTTTGGCAAAGTGAAAAAGTGAAGAATCCAGTCCCTCTTGTCCCACCTTGCATTCAATAAGAAGGGTCGGTTTCCTCTTGGAGCAAATCAAGAAATCAACCTCACGGCGCTCCTTGTCACGCACATAGTGCAGGGAAAGATCCCCCAGTCCAAGTTGATTGATGTATTGGACATATTTCAGGAGATGCACGGCAACGAGATTCTCAAACCGATCGCCGGTATCGCCGATCTCGGTCCAGTCCCAAAGATACCATTTGGGCTCCTTCTTGAGCATTCTCGTTGTTCGCTTGCTGTAGGGGCGAACAAAAAAACCATAAAAAACACGTTCCAAAAGCTCCATCCAGTGCTTGACCGTTTCAAAGTGGACCTCCAGATCTTCTCGAAGGCTATTGAGAGAGAGGGGGCTTCCGACTCGTTCCGGCAGAAGAAACATCAGTTGTTCAACAAGGGGAAGATTGCGGATTACTTCGGTAGCCGCTAGATCCTGATTGATTAACCGATCCAGCCGGCTGGATCGCCATCGTGACAGGAATGAGTCCTGCCCCTTAAACAAAGGCTCCGGAAAACCGCTAAATCGACTCAACACTGTGAGGCTCTCTTTCGTCTCCGGATCCGGCGCATCAATTGTGAGTGTAGGAAAATCTTCAGGGAGCGGGATCTTTCTTGAATCACCACGATGTCTTAACTCGGCAACAGAAAACGGGGCTAAATGATAGCTGAAATAACGCCCCATGAGGGAATCTTGACCACGTCTATAGACACTCAACATGGCGCTGCCGGTGACGACCCAATGGGTCTTTGGTTCATGAAGGTCAAATAGCCCCTTTAAGGTATTCTTCCAGCGTGGGTATTTGTGAATCTCATCAAAGACAATGATCTGTTTATTTTCCCCTTCCAGCCGTTCCTTGCCGGGGAAAATCCGAGTTGAAAGGACTTTGCGATGCTCGGCCACATCCCAATTAAAATAATTAACCCCGGGGAGGGATAGGTGGAGAAGGGATTGAGCCAAGGTAGTCTTGCCGACTTGCCGTGGACCTGTTAAAAAAACCATCTGCCTTAAGTCATTGAGATGCTTAACAATAGGGTCAAAAATATAGCGACGTTCCACGATCTTATTCTTTCATAGAACTGAAAAAAAGTCACGACTTTTTTTCAGTTTAGTGAATATATGCCTTAGGCCCACTTCGGGCAGATTTTTTGGAAATTGCACCAGCGGCAGGTCTGTTCGTTCTCGGTAAAGGGAAAATCCTCCTCGCGGGCCTTGTTCTTTTCCGGATCTGAAAGTGCCTTTTTCATCGCGGCGATCGAGTTCCGGATGTAGTGCTTCGCAAAATCCATCTTCGC
>CAYWRF010000090.1:0-7767 GCA_964460495.1 uncultured Pseudomonadota bacterium
GCCAAATTTGTCACGTTTGTCCGGGCGCTCTACGAGGCGTACGTGAAGGCCGATTGCTCTTTGGCCGAGATCAATCCTCTCGTCCTGACCCGGGAGGGAGACCTCCTCGCCCTCGATGCCAAGATCAACTTCGATGACAACGCCCTCTTCCGCCACCCGAACTACGAGTCGCTCCGAGACCTGGACGAGGAGGACCCGAAGGAAATGGAGGCCAAGCGGCACGGGCTCTCCTACATCAGCCTGAACGGCAGCATCGGTTGTCTCGTGAACGGGGCGGGGCTCGCGATGGCAACGATGGATATCATTAAACTGGCGGGGGGGGAGCCGGCCAACTTTCTCGATGTCGGCGGCGGGGCAACCGCAGAACAGGTGACCGAGGCGTTCAAGATCATCCTTTCCGATCCGAAGGTCCGGGCGATCCTCGTGAATATCTTCGGTGGGATCATGAAGTGCGACACGATTGCGGCGGGGATAGTGACCGCAGCGAAGGAGGTTCATATAAAGGTACCGGTCGTTGTGAGATTGCAGGGGACAAATGTCGATTTGGGGAAAAAGATACTGAAGGAATCGGGGCTCAATCTGATTGCGGAGGATGATCTGGGGGAAGCGGCGAAAAAAATATGTCAATCTTGATCAACAAAGATACGAAGGTGATCACCCAGGGGATAACGGGAAAGACTGCCCAGTTTCATACGCGGCAGGCGGTTCATTACGGGACAAAAATCGTCGCCGGCGTCACGCCGGGCAAGGGGGGTCAGGAGCTTGAGGGGATCCCTATTTTCAACACGGTCCGGGAGGCGCGGGAGAAGACCGGGGGGAACGCCTCGGTCATCTACGTCCCTCCCCCGTTCGCCGCGGCGGCGATCCGCGAGGCGGTCGATGCCGGTCTGGATCTCGTCGTCTGCATCACGGAGGGGATCCCGGTCCTCGATATGGTCGCCGTGAAGAGACATCTTGAAGGGAAAAAAACACGGCTTATCGGCCCCAACTGCCCCGGCATCATCACGCCGGGTGAGTGCAAGATCGGGATCATGCCCGGCTTGATCCACCGGCCGGGGAGGGTCGGGATCGTCTCCCGCTCCGGGACGCTGACCTATGAGGCGGTGGATCAGGTCTCACGCGCCGGTCTCGGCCAGTCGACCTGTATCGGGATCGGCGGCGATCCGGTGCCCGGAACAAATTTCGTTGACTGCCTGAGACTCTTCAATGAGGATCCCGGGACGGAGGCGATTGTGATGATCGGCGAGATCGGCGGGACGGCGGAGGAAGAGGCGGCGGACTTCATACGGAAAAGAATGAAAAAACCGGTCGTCGCCTTCATCGCCGGCATCTCAGCACCGCCGGGGAAGAGGATGGGCCACGCCGGGGCGATCATCGCGGGCGGCAAAGGGACTGCGCGGGAAAAAATTGCGGCGCTTGAATCGTCCGGGGTCTCTGTGGCAAGGAGTCTGGTGGAAATCGGACCGAGACTCAAGGAGTGTTATCGTGGTAAATGAAAGAACGCTTTCCATCATCAAACCGGATGGCGTCCAGAAGAACATTATTGGAGAGGTCTTAAGCCGGTTTGAAAAAGGGGGCCTCAAGGTCGTGGCGATCCGGATGCTGAAACTAAACCGGCCCCAGGCGGAGGAGTTTTACGCGATCCACCGCGGAAAGCCGTTTTACGAGCCGCTCGTCCGCTACATGACCTCCGGCCCTGTGGTCGTCTCGGTCCTCGAGGGTGAAGAGGCGATCCGGAGGAACCGCGACATCATGGGGGCAACCGACCCGAAAAAGGCGGCGCCGGGGACGATCCGGCGGAATTTTGCGGAATCGATCGACGCGAATGTCGTGCATGGGTCGGATGGCCCGGAAACGGCCAAGATGGAGATAAAATTCTTTTTTCCGGAACTGGTTTCATCATAATTAAGGAGGGAAAACCATGAATGAATGTCCCTGGAAATCGAGACTCGAAGGATGGGGTCTGCTCGCGCTTCGTCTGTTGATCGGCCTCAGTATAGCCAAGGCAGGCTGGGGAAAGGTCACCGGTGACATGGCCGGATTTGCGGTGGGGGCGGTTGAGGGAAAGCTCGGATTCCCCTACCCCCTTTTCTTTGCCTGGGCCGCCGCGTTGAGTGAGTTTCTCGGCGGACTCTTCATCGCCTTCGGGTTTCTGACAAGGGTCGGGGCGTTTTTTGTCCTCTGCGTGATGGGGACCGCCTTCTTTCTCTTCCACGCACAAGATTCATGGGATGTGAGGCTTCCTGCCTTTCTTTACGGATCGGCGGTTTTGAGCCTGCTCCTGACCGGCGGCGGCAGGTATTCGCTCGATTCCCGGATCTTTTGTCGCGGACATAAAGCGGAATGCAGCTCCTGACGGACTCATCGAGCCTCTATCTCCTCCCGCTCTTCATCTTTTTCGCTCGGATCCTTGACGTCTCGTTGGGCACACTCCGGATCATCTTCATGGCGCGCGGGAGGAAGTACCTCGCCCCGTTCTTGAGTTTTATCGAGATACTGATCTGGGCGACCGCCATCGGACAGATGGTCCAGAACCTTGAGAACCCGATCTGCCTTGTTGCGTTCGCGGGGGGCTTCGCGACCGGCAGTTTTGTCGGGATGCTGATCGAGGAAAAACTCGCGTACGGTCATGTCGTCCTCCGGACGATCACGCCGGAGGACGACACCGGTCTTGTCAGCCACCTGAAAAAGAGGCAGTTCGGGGTCACCAAGGTGGATGCCGAGGGATCACAGGGGAAGGTCCACCTGATCCACTCCGTGATCCCCCGAAAAGACCTCCCGGAGGCGATCGAGATCATCAAGCAGCATACGCCGGAGGCGTTCTACTCGGTGGAGGATGTCCGGATGGTCAGCGAGGGGATCTTTCCGCCGCGCCCCTCCAGCCTCCGGGAAAGACTCCTCGACCCCCTCCTCTCGCTCCGGAAGGGGAAATAAAACCGGTCATGACGAAGATCATGTTTCAGATTGACGCCTGTCATTTCTCAGAAATGAAAAAAGTGAACAATCGACACCGATGTCCATTATCGGCAAAAGGATCTCCCGGCGGACGTTCCTCAAGAAGGCGGGCATCGGCGGGGCCGCCGCGGCGTTTCTCTCATCCTCCGCCTACGCCTTTCTGAAACCGATCGTCGGCGTTGACAATCCGATCGAGTTCTACCCCGCGCGCGACTGGGAAAAGGTTTATCGGGACCAGTATCGTTACGACTCCAGCTTCACCTTCGTTTGTTCGCCGAACGACACGCACGCCTGCCGGGTCCGGGCCTTTGTCCGGAACGGGATCCTGATCCGGACCGAACAAAATTACGATGTCCAGCGCTACGCCGACCTCTACGGCAACCGGGCAACCTGCAACTGGAACCCGCGGATGTGCCCCAAGGGTTTCACGCTCGCCCAGAGGATGTACGGGCCGAACCGCCTGAAGGGTCCCGTGGTGCGCAAGGGGTGGCGCGAGTGGGCGCGAGACCGCTTCCCCTATCTCACACCGGAATTGAAGACAAAATACAAGTTCGACAGCCGCGGGACCGACGAGCTCCAGTTTATCTCGTGGGACGAGGCGTTTGATCTCGCCGCCTCCGGGATGATCGCAATCGCGAAGATGTACCAGGGGGAAGAAGGGGCCAGGCGGCTGGCGGCGGAGGGATACATCCCGGAGATGATCGACCGGATGGAGGGGGCCGGGACCCGCGCGATCAAGTTCCGCGGCGGCATGGGGCTGCTCGGCGTCATCGGCAAGTACGGGATGTACCGTTTCGCCAACATGATGGCCCTGGTCGACAGCCACCTGCGCGGTGTCGGCGAAGAGGAGGCGAAGGGGGGAAGGAGCTGGGACAACTACACGGAGCATGGCGATCAGGCCCCCGGCTATCCCTTTGTCCATGGCCTCCAGACCTCCGATTGCGACTTCAATGACCTCCGGTTCACGAAGCTCCACATCCAGTGCGGCAAGAATCTGGTGGAGAACAAGATGCCGGACTCCCACTGGTTCATCGAGTCGATCGAGCGGGGGGCCAAGGTGGTCACGATTACGCCGGAGTACAGCCCGCCGGCGACCAAGTCGGACGTCTGGATCCCGGTCCGTCCCGCCTCGGATGCGGCGCTCTTCCTCGGCATCTCCAAAATCCTGATCGATCGCGGCTGGTACGACGCTGATTTCGTAAAAAAATTCACCGACCTCCCGTTCCTTGTCCGGACAGACAACCTCCGGCGTCTCCGGGCCTCGGAGATCTTTCCCGGCTACCAGCCGGGGCTTTTCCCCGAGGGGCCGAGCTTCAAGGAACAGGGGTTGAAACAGGAGCAGTACCAAAAACTGGGCGATTTTGTTGTCCGGACCGCAAAGGACTTCAAGGCTATCACGCGTGACGACGTCGGCGACCGGATGAAGGAGAAAGGGATCGACCCCATTCTTGAATGGAAAGGGTCTGTCAAATTGGCCGACGGCACTGCCGTCGAGGCGATGACACTCTGGGAGGCGTACCGGATCCACCTCAAGGACTATGATATCGATACGGTTGCCGAGATCACAGAGGCCCCGAAGGGGCTGATCGAAGAGCTCGCAAGGGATTTCGCGACGATCAAGCCGGTTGCGGTCCATATCGGCGAGGGAATCAATCACTGGTTTCACGCGACCGAGGTAAACCGCGCAACCTACCTCCCGCTGCTGCTGACAGGAAACGTGGGACAGCATGGCGCCGGCTCCTTTACCTGGGCCGGGAACTACAAGTCGGCCAATTTCCAGGCGGCGCCCGGGGTTGGCGCCGGCCTCGGCGTCTGGGTCGCCGAGGATCCATTTCATCCCTCCCTCGACTCCGGCATGCCGGGGGGAAAGGTCCCGGTGAAAGGATATGCCCTCGATGAGGCGGCCTCCTACTGGGCCCATGGGGATCACCCGCTGATCGTGAACACGCCGAAGTTCGGGCGCAGGCTTTTCACCGGCAAGACCCATATGCCGACACCGACCAAGGCGATGTGGTTCACCAACGTGAACCACATCAACAACTCGAAGTGGGCCTATCAGGTGATCAAGAATGTGCTCCCAACCTGCAACATGATTGCGGTGACCGACATCGAGCTGAACGGGACGATCGAATACGCCGACCTCGCCTTCCCCGCCAGCTGGTGGGCGGAGATCGAGTCATATGAGGTGACAAACTCTTGCTCGAACCCGTTCCTACAGGTCTGGAAGGGATCGTTGAAGAGCCCGCTCGACACGAAGGACGACGTCGCGATCCTGGCCGGCGTCGCGAAGCGGATCGGAGAGGTCCTCAAGGACGGGCGGTTTGCCGACTACTGGAAGTTTGCCCTCTCCAAAAAGACGGAGGTCTACATCCAGCGCCTCCTCGACGCCTCGTCGACACTGACGGGGTATCGATTGGATGACATCATCAACGGGAAATACGGGGAGCCGGGCGCCGCGCTGATGATGTTCCGGACCTACCCGCGGATCCCGTTCTGGGAGCAGGTCCATGAGCAGAAGCCGTTCTTCACCGACACCGGCCGCCTGAACAGCTACTGCGACATCCCGGAGGCGATCGAATACGGCGAAAATTTCATTGTCCACCGGGAGGGGCCGGAGGCAACCCCGTATCTCCCGAACGCAATCGTCTCCTCGAATCCGCTGATCCGGCCCGAGGACTACGGACTGCATCCGGACGATATGGATGCGGAGGCGCGTCATGTCCGGAACATCAAGAGACCCTGGCGGGAGGTGCGTGAGATCCCGAACCCGCTCTGGAAACAGGGGTTCCAGTTCTTCTGTCTCACGCCGAAGACCCGCCATACGGTCCATTCCCAATGGTCCAACGTGACCTGGAACCGGGTCTGGGCCAGCAACTTCGGGGATCAGCTTCGCGAGGACAAGCGTCAGCCGGATGCTGCCGATCACCAGATCCATATCAACCCGCAGGCGGCGAAGGACCTCGGGATCCGGGATGGCGACTACGTCTATGTCGATGCGAACCCGGCCGACCGTCCGTACATCGGCTGGAGACCGAGCGACCCGTTTTACAAGGTGGCGCGTCTGATGCTCCGGGCCAAGTACAACCCCGCCTATCCGTATCACGTGGTGATGATGAAGCATGGGACCTGGATCGCAACCGAAAAGACGGTCAAGGCGCACGAGACGCGGCCCGACGGTCGCGCCCTCTCGGAGACCGGCTATCAGGCCAACTTCCGTTACGGTTCCCAGCAGAGCATCACGCGCGAGTGGGCAATGCCGATGCACCAGACCGACACGCTGTTTCACAAGGCGAAGGGCGGACCGCGGTTCATCTTCGGCGGCGAGTCGGACAACCATATGGTGAACACGGTCCCGAAGGAGACGCTGGTCCGGATCACAAAGGCGGAGGATGGCGGCCTCGGCGGTAAGGGGATCTGGGAGGGGGCGACAACCGGCCATACGCCCGGAAACGAAAACCTGGAGATGAGGAGGTATCTCAGTGGAGGCTTCGTCAAAAAAGTTTGAGGCGGAGGATCCGTTCGAGATTGTCCAGAGTTTCCTGGACGTCCCGGCGGATGACTCTTTTTATGATCAAATGACCCGAACCTTTATCGAGGAATACATGATGATGGGATGGGACGACGAGCAGATCTTCTCCCTCTTTGAAGACCCGTTCTACCGCGGCACACACGATATCCTGAAGAGAAAAGGGGAACGATTTGTTAAACGACTGATCGGAGAGATTCGCAATGGCTAAGGTGTACAACTGGCAGCTTGGTCGCGAGATGGAGTATCCATATCCGGCGGCCCATCCGAAGCGGCAGTTTGCCGCCGTCTTCAACACGAACCGCTGCATCGCCTGTCAGACCTGCTCGATGGCCTGCAAGTCGACCTGGACCTACTCCAAAGGCCAGGAATATATGTGGTGGAACAACGTCGAGACGAAGCCTTACGGCGGTTACCCGCGCGACTGGGACGTGAAAATTCTGTCACTCCTTTCCCGGGCAGACCCGACCGGCGAAAAGACGATCTTCGAGGCGGCCCCGCGCGGCCAGAATGTCCTCGGTTATCTCCCGGAGGATCGGGAATGGAAGAGCCCCAACCTCTATGAGGACACCTCGACAAAATATTCGGGGGGCGGCCTGCTCGGGCTTTCCGGAGAGGGAACTTCGCTGCCGGAGCACAAGGCCTGGTTCTTTTACCTCCAGCGGATCTGCAACCATTGCACCTACCCCGCCTGCCTCGCCGCCTGCCCGCGCAAGGCGATCTACAAGAGGCCGGAGGACGGGATCGTCCTGATCGACCAGGAAAGGTGTCGCGGCTATCGCAAGTGCATGGAGGCCTGCCCCTACAAGAAACCGATGTTCAATACCGAGACCCGGATTTCCGAGAAATGCATCGCCTGCTACCCGCGGATCGAGGGGAAGGACCCGCTCTTCAAGGGGAAGAGGATCGAGACACGCTGCATGGCGGCCTGTGTCGGCCAGATCCGCCTGCAGGGTCTCGTCGACATCAACCCGGACGGCTCCTGGGCAGATCATCGGAAAAGCCCTCTCTACTACCTGATCCAGGTAGCCAAGGTGGCGCTCCCGCTCTATCCGCAATTCGGCACGGAGCCTAACATCTATTACATCCCCCCCCGCTGGGTGCCGCGGGATTACCTGCGGCAAATGTTCGGGCCCGGGGCCGATCAGGCGGTTGAGAGGTATTTGGCTCCGGATCGCGAGTTTCTGGCGGTGATGCAGCTCTTCCGCCGAAGCCAGGAGATTATTTTCCGATACGAGATCGAAGAGGGGCCGAGGATCTACGAAGGCACGCTGCACGGACGGAAG
>CAYWRF010000091.1:0-7712 GCA_964460495.1 uncultured Pseudomonadota bacterium
GCCTCTCCGACGTCTATCGAAGGGTAAGATTTCCCGCACAAGATGCGGAAGTTGACGTCAGTTTCCCAATGATCTTCACTCCAGCCTATTGAGGGCCGGCTTTGTGACCCTTCCCTGAGTTCCCATTGGAAAAATTATTTGACAGCAAATGCTTTAATATGATTTACTCGTGTCATGAAGGCAATTTCTATTCGCATCGACGACCGTCTCGGCAGGCAGTTTGACCAGATCTGCCAGGAAACGGGATACAAGAAAAACACCCTCCTCACCCGGTTGATCGCCTCGTTTATCAGGCATCACCAGTCAGTCCGGTCTGCAGGCAAAAAAGACCCCTTCGCCCTGGTGATCGGTCTGATGGAGGCCGACCCACTCTTGAGCTCGCCGGACGCAATTGACAAGGCTGTTTACGGGCTATGAGGTCCGGGCTCTTTATTGACAGCTGGGGCTGGATCGTTCTGGCCAACCGGGGCGAGGATTCCTTTGAAACGGTGAGCCGGTTCTATCAACAGGAGGTTTCCGCCGGCACCGTCATCGTGACTACAGATTACGTCCTGGATGAGGTCATCACCTTTTTGTTTCCCAGGATGCCAAATAAGCTCGCCACAAAATATCTTCAGGGTTTGATCGGCTCTGTCGCAGGAGGTCAGATCCGGCTGGAGAGGATAGGAAACGACCGATTCGAAAAGGCATGGAGGATGCGCCTGAAATACGTCGATCACCCCAAGATCTCCTTTACGGACCTCGCCTCCTTTGTGGTGATGCAGGAAATCTCCGTCTCCCGGGCGCTCACGAACGACCAGCATTTTGAACAGGTTAATCTTGGATTTTTGAAATACCCGACCCTTCCGGGGCCCGCTTCATGACCCGAGGAGTTGACTGGCAGTTTGTTGACAAAGTCGGTGTGAAAGGATGTTGAGAAAGGTCCCAGATGCAAGGCGCCCGCGAGAGGGCGAGTGAGGCGTACTTGAGTGGTACGTCGAACGAGTCCCGATTGAAGGCCAACGAAGAGTTGAGGCGACTTACAGCGATTTCAAAATTCCACTACTGCGGAATTGAGGCAACTTTTTCCTATACAGCCGATAACGAGATCAGTAAGGAGGATCGCCAATGGCAACCGACGGCGGGGTACCAACCCCTTCAAAAAGCATCACAACCAAGGTTGTCTGCCAGTTTCCGGAAGATCCGAACGGGAAATTGGCCGGCAAGAATCTGCGCCAGCTTTATGCCGAAGGGGTCATCTCCTTTAAGGACCCGGCAACCGGGGGCGCAATCAGACGGATCCCTGAGAACGATCTTTCATTTCCCTATGCCCCGGCGACACTCAAAGACCCGACCGGGATGACAGATCACCCGTTACGCGGGGTGCTCCCACAGCCGGCCCAGGCTGAATTTGACGAGTATGTCGAGCGTCCCCGGACAATCGACCTTGCGGATAGCCAATTTGACGGGCAGATCACCGGCGCCTCCTTCTGGACCTATGCGAGGGGAAAAGAAAACGACGAGAATGCAGTCTGGATAGACGAGACGACCGACCGCTGGCACGGCTGGATCCTCCGGATCGCCGCCGCGTATCAAACCTTTTGCCATGAGGAGACAATACAGCCAAAACCGGATGCCGGTACCGGGATTCGTGGCACGGTGACAGAGATAGACCTCCCGCCTCCTCCTCCACAACCGGACTTCGCACCGTCACCGAACCCCCCCGAATCGTGGCAGCTTGGATGGAATGGGTACATCGATGACCTCACGCCACCGTGGAGGTTTGAGATCCCCCTGCTCGTAAGCTCTGCCCTCCTCTTTCTGGCGGCGGTTGGGGCATTGTTCTACCTCCGCAGGGGCTTCCGTTTTGATCTGGTGGCAAGTCGATTGATCCAGGGGAAGGAAGTTGCGGGAGGTGCCGGCAGGCTGGGTCGCGAGGGCTTGTTCCGCCTGAGGGCGGTAGAGGCCCGCCGGTTGCGAAATGCAGTGCCGCAGATCCGGTATGAGAGAGGTCTTGTTGGCGGGAGTCTCACGATCGAGAGGGCGCATCTGAATGGGGTCTTAAGACATCTGGAGGATCGATATGTGGATCTCGTGGGGAGGGGAAGGTTTCCCGAGGCGGATGGTGTCGATTATCAGATCGGCAGGCTGAAGGACTTCTTTGCTGAGAATGGGAGGCCCCGGATGATCCCGACCCCTGCCGGTGGTTCACGATTGGAGATTCCGACACCGCTTGTCGTCGGAGAGGCAGCGCTCGCTGCAGCAGATCCGGCAGTGGTGATCACTAGGGGAAGCACCCCCGGGGCAATTGTCTCGAACCTTGGAGTGCGGGTTGTGACCGGTCGCCACGGCCGTCTCCAGGTGATCCCTATGGAAGAGGCGGCGCTTCGTGCCCACATGGAGACCGAGGGAACGATGGTCCGTGCCGTAGGCCCACGTCCCGATGGCCCCATTCATGTGCAGGTCCTTGATAAGACTGTACGGGCCCCAGTCCCTGAACCACCAGCGCCGGTCGCCGCTTCTGGTCGGCCCCCTCCAATCCAGACACTTGAACTGACCGTCGTCAGGAAGTTGGGGAGACCGGCCTTTGCGGATCCGGATCGTGTTGTCTTTATCGAGTACGCCGGTGAGGTCCAAAGATGGGATGCGGAACAGATTGGCCGATTCTTCCGATATTGCCAGACCAAGATGTCCCGTCTGCTGAAGGGCGGGAGCTACCGCCGGGGTGATCGTGAGGCGCTCGAGCTCTATTCGCAGATGCTCACGACCTCCAAGGCCTGGCACGGCAGCGCGGTCGGCTATGCCGAGATCCCGATCCTGCCCGGTGGGAGTATCGTCCTGTCGGCCGCTGAAAAGGATCTGCTGGGAACGTACATTGGAAGGCCCCTGGAAGAGGGGACAATCCTTGTGACCCTTGACGAAGAGGGAATCGGAAAACTGACCGTTCGTCAGATTGAGCGTGCGGCCAAAAGAGTTGCAGAGTTGATAGGGTCGGCCCCCGATGTTGAGACCCGGTTCAAGGCATTGGGTCTCCTTGAGACGATTTACGAGGGGCCCTATCTTTCGATTGGCGTATGAGCACTCCCCGCATACCGTTGGTGAAGGTCGTTGTCTGCGAATCCCCGGAGGGGATCGAGCCGGGCCTCGACCTTAATGGGATCTACAAAAATTATGAGATCCAGAGCCTGCAGGCACTCCCCAGGGACCCTCAACACCCGCAGGCTGGAGAACGACTCACCTATGCCCCACAGGCCTCCTTTAAAGTTGCGGAAAAAGGGAAACCGGAGACACAGCAGGAGATACGGGAATGGATTAGTAGTCATCCGGTCCGGAAGCCGGGGCTCCTCCCGCCGCCTGCCTTGAGGGAGTTTGAGACCTACCTCCCCCGTCTTGTGAAGATTGATGCCTTTGACGGGGTCGTGGAGGGGAGCGTTACGCCGCAGGGGTTCTGGGCCTATGTTCATCATCAGGAGAGGCATAATCCCGATTGGGATAATGATGAGGACTGGAAGCCTCTTCACACCGCAATCCGCCGGATGGTCCCGGTTTATAAGGAGTGGTGCCGCGAGGAGATGATTCCGGATCCCAACTATGTCCCCCCTCCCCCCCCTCCGCCGCCTCCGCCGCCCCCACCCGAACCGCCGGAATGGGATCAGCTCTTGTTGAACCGTTGGGTCGATTGCTATCCTGGTGGACCCAGGAGCGAAGGAAGTTTTCTGTTGGGGTGCGGGGCCCTTCTCTTGATCGGCTCCGTCTTGCTCTTCACCCTCTGGCGCCGGAGGATCCCCTCGATCCAGGTGATGGCGAGAGACCTCGAGGTTTTTGATCACCGCCTCTTTCAGATCTCCCGAAGCGAGGCGGGCCAGTGGTTCCGGGGGTCCGCGAAGCTCCGAACAAACCTTCGATGGGATGAGGATGGAATCCTGATAACCCGAAGGGACTTTCTGGAACTGAGGAGGGTCCTCTACAGGAGATACCGTTCGTTCCTCCATCCGAGGTCGTTCATGAGGAAAAGCACGGGCCAGAGGGAATCGGAACGCCTGGCGGCGCAGATCGAGGCACTCGATGGTTTCTTCAGGTCAAAGGGGAGGGTCGCGGGGGACGACTCGCTTGCAATCGGCCGCCCCCTTGGAGAGGCGGTTGAAAGGCCGCCAAGGTCGTTGGGAATAGAGTTGGACCTTGGGGATGGCAACCCGACCGGACCTGTCCGGTTTGATCTGGATGCACCGAGACCGGCGAGGCCGGCAGACCCTCCTGCTCCGACAGAGGCGCCTGTGCTGAAACTGGTACCGTCTCGTGCATCGGCAACAGCCCTATCCCCTCTCCCGGAACCGGAGCCGGTGGTTGCGAAGGTCCACCTCCCGGACTACTACCTTGTCGGCCAGGAGGTAACCGTTTTCCGGAGGACAACTCCACCTCAACTGACAGACCTGGCAATCCCTCCACTGCCACTCATGGATCAAACCCGTGTCTTGATGAGGGAACTTCTCCGACAGGCAGATGAGATTGCGGTCAAGGCGAGGGAACAGCGGAACTGGGGTCCAACCGCATCGAGGAGGTTCTTCCTGCGCGAAGAACCGGAGGGGTTGTTTCTCGAATACTGGGGGGATGACCTGCGTGAGGTGAAACTTTCATTCAGCAATTACCCGCGGGAACGCCAGGGCTTGGCAAAATTTGCTGAGGAGCTTGGCTCGGAGTATCAGGCCGGGAACGATGATGCGATCGAGATCTGGTACGCCCAGATGACGATGGCCCGTCGTGTCGGGGAGCCGTGGGATTTTCTCGGTTTTCCGCTGCCCAATGGAGTCTGGACCTCGAACGCCGAACAACGCGGCTATCTCTCGCCGATATACAACATAGGCTCCGGTAAGCGGGACCTGGATGCCCAAACATGGGAAGCGATGGGACAACACGTATGGCGTGATTTTTGTTCCCCCATCATAAAGAACGATCTGACCCATCTTGCGTCTAAGAGACCGGTTCTCAAGGCATTGGTCGAGGTCTTTACCCAGCTCCCGATCCCTCTTGATTGACCCGCAAGCCCCCGGAAATTCAAAGGCAACCTTTTTGCCGCCCCTGCCGAATACCCCGACGATGTCTTCCGGAATACCCCTTGTTGGAGGAAGGCCGACCGCGTACCCTTCCGGGTGTCAGGCAGCCCCGGCCGACCACAAAGGCGGGTGGGGCGGGCTGGCCGCCATTGGTGTGGGGGCGATTGCGGTTGCCACACTCCTTCTGTTGCTGCGGGGGCGGCTCCGTCAAAGGCCTGTCCAAACCACGCTGAGGCAGACCGGCCCCACAACACGATCCGGAACCCATCCGGCTGTCAGGACAACACCAGCCGGTGGCATCCCGCCAGCTATCCACTATATACTGCCGGCGGGGAGCCGGATGAGGGGGATCTGGAGGATGGAGTCGACCGGTGTCCTCGTCGTAAATCCTACAAAGGCCCTGCCGGACTGGGTTGTAACCGAGGAACAGGCGGGATTGATCGCCCGGGCCCATACCTTCGGGATCGAGATCGGCGCGTTCCGCTACAGGGATTCCTTGAGCGCTGATGCGATCGGAAGGGCATCAAGGATGCTGCAGGATCTGAAAGACCGACTGCATTTCGAAGAGGTCAAACGCGAGTACAGCCTCGCCATCGAGGCCTTGGACGACCTTTTGAGCCTCCTGAAAATGAAATAGGTCTGATTGACAGCCTTCGGCATTTTCCCTATTCTCCAATTCCTGATGCCAACCTTCTCCGACCTTCTGAAGCAGGTGAAGAATGAGATCCGTGAGATCACGCCGGCCGAGACCGACCGGACCCGCCAGAAGAACCCAAAACTCGTCCTGATCGACGTCCGCGAGCCGGAGGAGTGGCAGTCTGGGGTGGTACCGGGGGCAAAGACGATCGCGCGCGGGTTTCTGGAGCTCGAGATCGAGGAGGAGGTGCCTGACAAGGAGAGGGAGATCGTCTGCTACTGCGCGGGCGGTATCCGATCGGCCCTTGCGGCGAAGGCGCTCCAGGGGCTCGGATATAAAAAGGTCTCCTCGATGATCGGCGGGTTCAACGGGTGGAAGAATGCGGGGCTCCCGATCGAAAACCGGAAGATCCTCTCGCAGGACCAGATGTCCCGTTACGCCCGTCACCTGACCCTCCCGGAGGTCGGCGAAGAGGGGCAACTGAAGCTGCTTCAGTCCAAAATACTTTTGATAGGCGCCGGCGGGCTCGGTTGTCCCACCGCAATTTATCTTGCGGCGGCGGGGGTTGGCACGTTGGGGATTGTCGACTTCGATCAGGTCGACCTGACCAACCTGCAGCGGCAGATCCTCCATACAGAGGCAGACGTTGGACGCCCCAAGACCGATTCGGCGCGTCGTGCGATCGCCGGTATCAACTCGCAGGTCCGTGTGATCCCGCACGCGGTCAAGATCTCGCGCGACAATGTGATGGAGATCCTCAAGGAATACGATATCGTTGTGAATGGATGCGACAACTTCCCAACCCGATATCTGCTGAACGACGCCTGCGTCTTTACCAAAAGGCCGATGGTCGACGGGAGCATCTTTCGATTTGAGGGACAGGTGACCATTTATTCTCCCGGAAAGGGCCCCTGTTACCGTTGCCTCTACCCGGAACCACCACCTCCCGATATGGCCCCCTCCTGTGCGGAGGGGGGCGTTCTGGGGGTGCTCCCCGGTATCATCGGTTCGATCCAAGCGGTCGAGGCGATCAAACTGGTCCTGGGAAAAGGGGAACCGCTAATCGGGAGGCTCCTGATGTACGACGCCCTCTCTCAAAAATTCCGGGAGATGAAGGTCCGCCGCGACCCCGCCTGCCCCGTCTGCGGTGAGAGGCCGACGATCAAGGAACTGATCGATTACGAGGGGTTCTGCGCCGCCCCTTGACGGATCGGATTTCCATTGCTATGAGCCCTCCTCTTTAACAACCAAAGGAGGTCCCTATGTTACAGATCGGACAACAAGCCCCCCTCTTCTCGGCCGATGCGGTCGTCGGGGAGGAATTCAAGAAGATCAACCTTGCCGACTATAAAGGCAAATGGGTGGTCTTCTTCTTCTATCCGCTCGATTTCACCTTTGTCTGCCCTACAGAAATCACCGCCTTCTCCGACAACTTTGCCAAGTTCAAGGAGCTCGGGGCAGAGATCCTCGGCTGCTCGGTCGACAGCAAGTTCTCGCACCTGGCCTGGATCCGGACACCGAGGAAAGAAGGCGGGCTGGAGAGGCTCCATTTTCCGCTTCTGGCCGACCTGACCAAGCAGATCAGCCGCGACTACGAGGTCTTGAACGATGCAGGGATCGCCTACCGCGGTGTCTTCATCATCGATCCCTCTGGAAAGCTCCGCTACAAGGCGGTCCACGACTTGGGGATCGGCCGTAATACGGAAGAGACCCTCAGGGTCCTCGCGGCGATCCAGGAGGTCGACAAGACCGGCGAGGTCTGCCCCGCCAACTGGAAACCGGGATCGGCCAAAATCAAACCGGACCCCGTTAGATCGAAGGAGTATTTTCGGACAGTTTAAGGGATCTCCGCAAACTCCTTGAAATAGCGCACCTGCATCGTCGGGTTGTGGTCCCGCTCGAATCCGATCGTTGTGACCGGTTTGATCCCGTAATCGTGACCGGGATAGACCTTGGTCGCCGGTTCCAGACTCCGTAAATGTTGCAGGCTCTCAAAGAGCTTTTTCGGATCGCTCCCCGGCAGGTCGCAACGGCCGCAGTTCCCC
>CAYWRF010000092.1:0-7711 GCA_964460495.1 uncultured Pseudomonadota bacterium
GTCCTTTGGAGAATAGAACTGCTCCGACTCCCTTTTTTCCTGCATCGCCTTCAGTTCATCATAGGCAACCGCCATTTTGACCTCCTCTGTTTTCTTAAAATTCAGCTTGTTCTAAACGTTCCAAACTATTGATATCATTGCTGAAATATGATTCTAGATACGCCTGTCGGTGGTGGGTGTCAACAAGAATTCAAAGCAATCAAAGAACCTTCTGAACAAGTCGCTTCCACTGGCCAATCATATAGAGGGGCAGTGACAGCAGCGAGCCCTGACGATCCCTCAATAAACTGGGTGGTTCCGAATTAAAGCGAACTCCAAGGAGACGTTCTTTTTCCGCAAGAAAAAGATGGAGGGATCGCAATCGACCGGTCTTGCCCGACTTCACCTCAACAGGAATCACTTGAGAACCGAGGGAGGTCAGGTAATCGATTTCCGCAGCCGCGTTTTTCTTTTCGCGGGTCCAATAATAAAGCTCCGGTGTTTCATAGGCGGGGCGGTCGTAGAGGAGATGTTGACCGACAAGTTGCTCCGTGAGTCTCCCCTGATTGACGAGGTTGAGATCTGATTCCTTTTCAACGGAAAGGAGGGAGAGCCCGCAGGAGGAACTGACCAGACCGACATCCAGAAAAAGGACCTTGAAAAACTTCTGATCAATTTCCGCGCCCAGTGGAACCCCATTGGCAGATGTATGACAGATGCGGTGTGCGACACGGGCCATACAAAGGAGATCGAGTCCGTTTGAGAGATCCTTGGATCTTTCGTGGGGATCAACATTCACGTATTTAAATTTCTCTCCGATCAGGAGAGGAATTCCCCGAAATAGTTTTCTTAATCGTTCCTGCGGGATCCGATCCCGATATTTTGAAAAGTCATCCTGGTAGGTGGAGAGGATATTCTGCTTTGAGGCCTCGCACGATTCCCACGAACCGGACAGAAAGGTTTTGATCGCCTCCGGCATCCCTCCTACGATAGAAAAAGTCCGGACCCGGTCCATCAAACGCCGGTGTATGGGGACTGGGATGGTTTCATCGAGTTGATACTGCACGATAAAATCCCTCAGGTCCTTCTCGTCCGCCGCCAGAAGGAACTCCTCAAATGTCATCGGTCCGAGGTGCATATATTCCACCCGTCCCACCGGCATTGAGAAGGAATGGTCACGGAGCGTGAACTCAAGGAGTGAACCGGCCGCGATCACACGGAGAGAGGGCTTCTCTTCATGAAAGTAGCGTAACAGGGGGATCGCATCGGGTGCCGCCTGTATTTCGTCTAAAAACAGGAGCGTCTTCTGAGGCTCTATCTTTTGACGGTACTGGAGAGAGAGAAGCTCCAGTGTCTTTTGAATAGAATCTTTACGGAAGAGATGAACCGCGTCAGGCTCTCTTTCAAGATTAATCTCCAGGAGATCAAGGGAGGTCGTCTTCGCATATTCCCGGACGAGATACGATTTACCTGCCTGCCTCGCCCCACGGATGATTAAGGGCCTCCGCCCCTCCTTTTCACCCCATTTTAGCAAGAATTCAAGCCCTATTCTATACATTATATGCTATAATAGGGGGCAAATATTGTAGAATCAAGATAAAATATAGGGTTTTTAAAATAACCTACACGCCACCAAAGAACCAGCCATCGGGGACTCGTGCAATTTTCGCTTTCGTCGATTACTCCGACAGGCCCCTAGAGTTCTGGGGCGTCAAGATGAATTCAAAGAAGGGAATCATCTCTTCAGGTTTTTTGATGACCCAGTTCGCCCCCTTCAATCGATTCTCAGGATACGAAGAGGTGATCGCGAGACACGGCACCCCTGCCCTCTTCGCCGCCTCGATCCCCCAGGGGGAATCCTCCACAAACAGACACTCCGCCGGGAGCAGGATCTCGGACTCCGGAATATGATCGCGATTCAGGAGCTTGATCGCCTGAAGAATCCCCTCCGGCGACGGTTTCCCCTCCGAGACATCCTCCGCCCCAACAAGGGTATGAAAGGAATCAAAAATACCGGCGCGGCGGAGCGCCGCCTCGATCTCGCTCCTCAAGGCGCCCGAAACGATCGCGAGATACGCCTTCCTCTTCAAAAAAGAAACAGCCTCGGCCGCCGCCGGGACGATCAGGTTCCCCTCCGAGATCAGACGAAGAAGTTCTCCGTTTTTCTGATCAACCAGCTCCTCCTCCCTCTCCTCGGAAAGCGATTTTTTAAAATCACGGAAGACGGCCCTGAAGCAGGCCCGGTCATCGAGTCCCAGATATTTTTCATAGTAATGTTCCCGGGTGAGTTTGATCCCGCAAACCGAAAGGAGCTTCCGAAACGCCTCAAAATGACAGGGCTCCGTGTCGGCCAGAACCCCGTCAAAATCAAAAAGGACGGCGCGAATCATTCAAATCGGATCTCCAAGATTTCAAACTCCTTTGGACCCCGCGGCGTGACGACCCTGGCTGTATCCCCGACCGCCTTGCCGATCATCGACTTTGCGAGCGGCGACTCGACCGAGATCTTCCCCCTCTTCACGTCCGACTCGTCGGCACCGACGATCTTGTAAAGGACCTTTTCACCCGTGTTGATGTCAGAGAGATTCACCGTGGCACCAAAAACCACCTTCTTGTGATCGAATGAAGAGGGGTCGATCACATGGGCAGAGGCAATCTTCCCTTCAATCTCACCTATTTTTTTTGTGATCAGCGCCTGCCGCTCCTTCGCGGCGTGGTACTCCGCATTCTCCGAAAGATCCCCGAGCCCCCTTGCCGCCTCGATCTCTGCGACAATCCTCGGACGCTCGACCGCTTTAAGCCGCTTGAGCTCCTCCTGCAACTGTTTCAGGCCCTCCGGTGTCATCGGTACTTTTGAAATCACTTTTTCTTCTCCCACGGGATTTCCAGGACTCCCTCTTTCAGATTGGCCCATCGAGCGAGGACAAAGAGGAGGTCCGAAAGGCGGTTCATGTAGGTCAGGATCTCTGGGGAAACCGCCTCCCGTTCCGAAAGCAGGACCACCTCCCGCTCGGCCCTCCGACAGACCGTCCTCCCCAGATGAAGGGCCGATGCGAGCCGGCTTCCACCCGGCAGAATAAAGTTTCTGAGCGGAGGGAGTTCGCGATCATGGCGATCAATCGCCTCCTCAAGCACCTTGATATCCTCAGCACCGACCGACCGGATCTTCTCCGCAGAGGGAGAGGCGAGAACGGCGCCAATATCAAAAAGGTCATTCTGGATCTTGTGGATCAGAGGGTCGAGATCCTTGTGTTCATTCAGGCCCCCCGCCTGACCAAGGACCGCATTCAGCTCGTCGATTGTCCCGTAAGCGTTGATACGCGGGTCACACTTCTTCACCCTCTTTCCGCCAAAGAGACCGGTCTTCCCCTTGTCACCCGTCCGTGTGTAGATCTTCGCCATGACCGTAAGAGAAGGACAGATTTTTCACGACAATTCAAGAGATTTAGTTTGTCGGAAAATCGACGGGGTTCGGGTCGTTTTTCACCCGGACCTGATTCGGGTCAGACCGGATACCTTTCTAAGTCATTGAAAAATGGTCGTGTCATCTGCAGACAGAGTCTGAAGGCCCGTGGTACAATACTTGCAGCCCTTAATCATCCAATTGAAAAAAAAGAGGAGGGTTTATGAAAAAATATCTTTTTGCCTTTTTTCTCAGCTTCATCCTGGCCGGTTGTCTGGCCAGCAACAATAATGAGGATAGTGCCGGAGGCGACGGCGATACGGGGGGAGGGAATGAAGACGGCCAACTGGAGAGCGGGGAGTGCGATGATTTCTGTGGCACGGAAATGACCGACGTGACGGTCGATCTCTCGGAGGCCCAGGCCCTCTTTACGGTGCAGTCCGACGGCAGCGACTCGGGGAGCGAGTCAGGGACACTGATCGCCCTGGATCAGATCCAGGCGGTCACGATCAATTCAAGCTCCCCCCTCTTTGCCGTGACCGACGACGGGATCCGCGGGATCCTCTCGGCCCTGGACCCTGCGGGCGAAGATGCCCTTCCCGGTCTGCCTCGTCTCTCCTTCATTGCGGTCAGCCCGACCGGCCAGGTCTTCATGGCCTTTGAGCATCCATGGATCTACCGGGACAGTTACGAGGACGGGGGGGATACGATTACCCTCGATGAATATGCCGACCCCTGGTCCCCCTCCTCCCCCTTCACCTGTCAGCTCTTCGTCGTCGATGTCGCGATTGACGACGCCACCGAACCGGCCGGCGTCAGCTGCGTGAAAAACCAGATCGAGATCAACACCTGGGACCAGAGGACCCAGCGGATCCAGTTTGATGACTTAGGGAACGCCTATTTTGCCGCGCATGTGCCGGGCAACTGGAAAAACCTCCTCTTCAAGTACTCACCGTCCGATAAATCGGTTTCGGAGGTGATCAACGCCAATATCGAATTCCGAAGGTTTCTCGTCACCGCCTCGGGCGGCGTCCTCTACACCGGCAACACCTCGACCGGCAAGAGCGACGGAGGGGGCGAGAGCTTCTTCCGCTATGTCAAGCCGGCAGGTGACCTCGTCCAGATCACGAGTGGCTGGTGGGACTTTGTCTTTGCACCGATTGAAGCCAGACTCGAGAACGGAACCGCCGCGAACAACTACTACGAGGGGCAGATCCTCTTTTACGGTCCCGACCCGCTCGTCGCCACCAAACCGGAGTGGGATGATTCCTGCCTCTTCCGGTTTGACCCCGCGGCCTCCGGATCGGCGCGTTCGACAAAGATCGCCGATTGCAATATCGACATCTGGAGATACATCAATTTCGACAGCACGGGGGCGGTGAATACGCTGGCGACCCAGAGAACCCGTTGTCTCGAAACGAAAGCGATGATGGGAGGCGGCAACCAGCCTGAAAAGATCCTCCTCGCCGACAAACTGGATGGGGATGGACTGAACGAGATCTACGTGGTCGGTGATATCTACGAAAAAACCGCCAACGAGTGGAAGTGCGACCTCTGCACCAACGGGACGGTCGGCTCCTACTGCCTGGTCGGGAGCACGCTCCACTTTGAGGCGACCACCGCCGCCCTCTGCACGACCGCAGGGGGGACCTTCACAACGTCCGGAGGCTGTTACAACGGACAGGTCGACGCGTCGGCCACCGGAAGTGTCTGCTCCGGCACGTTGCCGACAAACTGGGAGAGGAATCATCAATGGTGCGAATTCTCCGGCAATGCGGGGCGGGATACCCGGGCGGCGATGGCGCGCGTCGACGAAAACTTTGACGGCGCCAACAACAACCGGATTGTCCGACTCTCCGGCAACAACGAGATCGTTACCAACGGATGGGTGATCGGCAACCGGCTTGCCTACATCGCCTTCAACTCGAACTTCGGCGAATACGAGCTCTACGAGGTCGGAAAATCCTCCAAGCTGATCTCCGGGATCGAGGTGTATGAACTGATGGAGGACCCGCGGGACAACACCAAATGGTTCTTCAACGGCCTCCGGTTCTCCGACAATCAGTACGTGCTCGGCACGTTTACGCCGGACGCCGCTAATCCGACGGGGACACTCGCGGTCGAATCGGGGCTGACCGGGCAGATTGACACTCTCGTAATCGTGCCGGATTTATGATAGGTCAATCATCTCCACGACCCGATAGGCCGACCGGACCGCCCCTTCAATAGTTGCCGGCAGCCCGGTGTCGGTCCAGTCACCGGCGAGATAAAGATTCGGATACGGGGTCTTTTGGGAGAGGCGGACCGTCCCGACTGTCGGCGAGAGGGTCGCCTCCGGCTCCTTCTGGACATGGGAATGGAGGAGCCGTGCCGATGCCGCCTTGGGAAAGAGCCGGTGCAACTCGTCCAACGCGATCTGAACCAGATCGGGACCCGGTATCTTCAACTCGTCACGCGCCCCGCTGATGACGAGGGAATAGTAGGGATCCTTCCTCCCGAATATCCTCCCCTTGTTGAAGAGCCAATGGACGCGCGTCTCCCAAAAGCCGACAAAATCGGTCTCCACAAAATCGCGGTCAAACCAGAGGTTGATCGCGACAATCGGCGAGCTCTTCAAGCTGTGGATCGGATGAAAGAAGGGGTCCTGATAGATCATCCTTTCGGGGAGCAGGGAGCGGAGCGACGTGAACGGAAGCGCCAGGACCAGACAATCCGGAGAAATCCGGCGGCCGTCCCGGAGCTCCACCTCCGAGAATTCCGTCTCTGAAAAATGGAGACGGGTCGCCGGCGTGTTCAAGAAAACATGTCCGCCCAGTTTTTCAATCAACTCCCTCGCAGGATCGGCGTAGAGCTCCGTCAGGCCTACCCGCGAGAAACCGATACGGGATCCCTTCCTTGTCGAGAAGAGCGCCTCTCTTAAAACCGGCTCAAACGACCCGGCTGAGCAGAGATCGGGGTGATCATTGAGGGCGGCAAAGGCCAGGAGGTCCCAGAAGCGCCTTCGAACCCGCTCCCCTTGCCCGAGGGAGGCAAGCCATTCGGAGACCGTCTTCCGATCCAGATTTTTACCGTTCCTCCGGAGCCCGCTCCAGACCTTGAGAAACCGGAGCTTTTCAACAAACGAAAATCCGGGAAAGAAGGCGAGACCGGCGGCAAGATTCCACGGGGCCGACAACGGCCAGGTCCGGAGGGAGACCTTCCCCTGCCCGGGCGCGGCGAAGCTGACACGAAGGTCTCTTTGAAACCGGACCTGATCCCGTCTTCGGATCGTCTCCAGAAAACGGAGCGTCGCCGTGTAACACCCCATGAAGATATGTTGCCCGTTGTCCATCACGGAGCCGGTTGACGGATCGGTAAAGGAATAGGCGCGTCCGCCGAGGACCCCCCGCTTCTCAAAGAGAAAGACCTTATGCCCCCGGGTTGCGAGCTCGACCCCTGCCGCAAGCCCCGCAAAGCCGCCCCCCAGAATCACGACCTCCTTTTTCATGACCGGAGTTTCGACTCGATCCAGGCCGAGGCGAGGATACGCAGTTTTTTGACCGGTCCCAGGGTGATCTTCTGTTCCAGGGAAGGGAATCGCTCCCTCTCCAGCTTTTCCAGGATCCCCTCATAGAAACGGCTCATCACCCGCGCCGGGAGGAGCTCGCGCTGCTCCGCCTCCGTCAGGGTCCGCCTCGCCTCCTCAAAGTATCCGCGGGCCCGCGCCGCCTCGAATCCCATCAGGTCCCGGTAGGCCTTGTTCTGGACGCGCCGGGAGAGCTCCTCCAGGCTGTAGGAAAAACGCCAAAGGTCCTCTTCCGGGAGATAGACGCGCCCCTGTTCCAGGTCATGACCGACATCCCGAAGTATGTTCGTCAACTGAAACGCCGTGCCCAAGGTGATTGCATACCTTTCATATCGTTCGTCTGTTTTTCCGAAGATCCGGTTACAGAGGAGCCCGACAGTCCCGGCGACCCGGTAACAGTAGAGTGAAAGTTCCTCAAAATGCGCATACCGTCTCTTGGTGAGATCCATGCCGACCCCTTTCAGGAGGTCCTCAAATATCGATTGGGGGATCTCAAACCGCTCGATCGTCCACTTCAGCTCGGGGAGCAGCGGATGATCCTCCGAAAGAGGGCCGTTGTAGCACTGCCTCAAACGTCTCTCCCAGCCACGGAGCTCTCTCACAGCCTCGGCGGGGCTGACTGCCTGATCGATCGCATCGTCGACCAGACGGCTGAAGGCGTAGATCGCACAAAGCGCATCCCTCTTTTCCGAAGAAAGGAAGAAAAAAGAGGGGTAGAAGGTCGACCCGCTCTTCTTCGCCGTTTCGCGACTGTAAGACATCAT
>CAYWRF010000093.1:0-7441 GCA_964460495.1 uncultured Pseudomonadota bacterium
ATTGTTCATCAAAGTAATAGTTCGTAACACTAACCTTCGTCCCATCCTCAAGCTCCCCGTAAAAAAACCTAAGACCGTTGACTTCCAAAAATGGTCGCGATCTCCTGATATCTAGACCCTTCAAAGTTTCCTGTTTCGAGAGATGTTCTTTGGCCTGTCGGTGCCTATCCTGGATTGTCGGCATATCTAGTTCTTCCAGCCTAACTCGTTTGTCAGACAAAAAACGGACAAGCAATTCTATCGGCTGATCGCTCTTCCAAGCAAAGGAGTCTTCCATAAAAGGTTCAGCTGATTCTTCGGTCGGAGGGGCCGAGGCCCGGGTTGGCTGATAGTTGGCATCGGGAGGCAAGTAGGACCGGCACCTCCTCTCCAGCGGCCCATCTGCACCAGCCAATAGGGATGGAGTTGATGCAAGACAGAGGCAAAGAATGACTGATGTGAAAAGTTGAAATTTGTTGTTAAAAATAACCACAAGTTCCTCCTGCTGCTCCTACGTTCCAGCAATTTTGTGGCGAATTGATGGGATCAGATCCCGGGACACACTCTATCCTGTCACTACACCAACTTGGATCTGCAGTCACGCACCCGCACCCGTTCAGGTATAATTGACAAAGAGCGGTTGATGCAAAAAAGTAACGGGGTAGCGGCATTAGCTGATCAGGTGACGGCGGTGATTCATAACCATCATTCCAGCCTGGAGCATAACGAGCCGCCCAAGCACAGATACTGAGATGGGGGGCACCGTTCGCCGGACACCCACAAAAGAGAAGGTCCTGCCCCGCTTGATTTGCTCCGTCCGGCTCACATCTTGCGCCACAACATCGCACCGAGCCAATATAAGGGTAGAAACCATTCACATCTCTGGCAAGAATTCCGTAGTCATTTCTCCACCCGCCGGGACAACCGTCGGTTTCCTCACGGCGCCTCGCCTCCTCCTCGGCCCGCCTTTCGCGATCCCGGATATACTCTCCACAATCCGGGTCGGAGCGATTCGCCTCTGTTTCGCAAACCTGGTCGCAAAGGCCTTGATCGTAGGCCCTGCTGCCGCCGTCGGTCGTCTCGCGGCAGACACCAGAACAACTTTCGTGCTCCGGATGACGAAGACAATAGTTGTAGCAAAAGGTCTCGTCTTGATAAGAGGCTCTATTGCAGTAGTCCCCGCAAAATTCGGGGGGATTCGTGACGGAATCCTCGCAGTAGTCATCACAGAAACCTGCCCCCCGATCACCCCTACCACAGGCATCCCAGCAAAATTGCTGGTTCCGGTTTTCGTCACAGAGACGATCACAATAATCATCCCACTCCGATCCGCAGGCACGGCTGCAATACGGCATGTCTGGATTCTGGTCACACAACCCGGCGCAAATCTCTGGGCGCGAGTGTGCATATTCACAGTAAAAGGGGAGATCCTGGACACACCTGGCATGGCTGGTAATCGTGCAGCTCGCGCCAAGATCACGGCCGAACAGTTGCCCGCAAATCCCCCCGCCGTCGGTGCCGGGACTTACATGATCCCAGCACCAGTTGTAACAATCGGTATCGATTTGGTCCCCCCGTCCGCGGGAGATCTCATCGTTGGCAAAGGCAACGCAGTCGGGGACAGGGAGATTGTCGTCGTCGCCGTAATCCGGGTCGTTCTCATCGTCATCGTTATCCCCCGGATCCTCCTCGCACTCCTCCGGATCCCCCTCGCAGTCGGGGGGTTCGCAGAGCGGCTCCAATTCCTGTTCCCCGCTCAACTCCCCTTCCTCCCCTTCTCCGGCTGTCCCCGCTTCGCACTCGTTACCGGGGTCGTTGTGATTGTTGCACGGGTCGGTGGCGCCGGGCATCATCGGATCGCCGCCGGAACCATCCTGACCGCAGCTATCCAAAAATTCCCCGAGGGCGCCGTAGAGCCCTCCTTCCTGTTGAAATTGATCCTCCACCGCCTGAGTGGCCGGAATTTGAGCCATCGATTGCCTGACTTGCTCCCTGAAGGAGAGATCGTCAGCGACCGCCTCACACCCGCCTGCCAATTGGGCTGCCATCTCCCTAGCGTTTTGCGTGTCGGTTTGCAGCGACTGAAAGAGCGCCTCGATCATCTCGGTATCGATCGATGGATCTGAGACCGACTCCGGGAGGAAGTGATTGATGATCGACATCACGATCCACTGGGTTGAGACCTGGGTATAGAGGGGGCGGTTGACTCCGCCGGTGCTGACCGGGGCCAACCAAACGGTCCCGGCGTTGTTCAGAAGATAGGCCAGCGACTCGCCGGCAAGGACCAAGATTGCCCCGCCGATCCGCTCCGGATATTCGTTGATCCTGAAGAAATTATCGACCTTGATTGTGGCATCGGCTCCCACAACTGCTCGGACTACGTAATAAGCTACCTCCAAGGCGGCCAGTTTAATGGCGATTACACCGACCCCTGCCGCTCCTCCCGCGGCAACGATGATGCCACGTGCGGCGGCATGGGCGGCAAAACGCGCGGCTTCGGCAAGGTGCAGGGCATTAAATAACGTATCGGTGGTGTCACTGTGCGGTTCCAGCCCCCGTTGGTCGGCCCACGTCAGGTGGAGATTCGACGCATTAAAACAACACTGGGGGAGCTCCGCAGGGCAGTAACTTTCACGTACGCCTTCAAAGTTTCCTGCAAGGTATCCGACGGTCCAGAGGGCGACGGCATAGGCAATCTCCGAGTACTGCCTGAATTCGGTGCCATAGGCCCCGATCTCACCGGTCCGTTCGTTGTCAAAGGCCTCCCGTATCCGGCTGGCAACACTAAGAAGGAGGACTGCCGCCGCCTCCTTCTCTTCGGCCCTCCACTCATTCGGGTCGGGCGGCCGAGGCTCGCGGCCACCCAATTGAGTATCCTCTATCGCAAAGGCGCTGGGGAGAACTAAGGGGGAGAGGAATTCATCGAAGAGGGAACTGCTCGCCTCCTCCGTCTCGACAAAGCCGAGCGGCAAATCGAGGTCAAACCACGGCTCCGTTGAATTCTCCATCGTCGGGTGACGGACCTTGCAACGGGCATAGTGGATCTCCGCAAGGCCCGTTGACCGCACAACGGCATCCCCCTCTGCGCAACAAACATCAACCGCCGAGTCCCCCCAAAAATTCCCGCTGCAGATGTAACGATGACATGAGGACAGCTCGATCCCGTCAGGGACAGATCCCTGGACCGCCTCCTCCCGACACCCCTCAGGCAGGTCGGCATAAAGAGGGGCCCCGGAAAAAAACAGTAGCAGGATTAAGAGCGCTTTTCTCATCGCTGGATCTTCCTGCGCCTCATCGGAATCCGGGTCCATTCCTCCAGTGCCGCCTTGAGGCCATTTTGCATCTTGATCTTCGGGTCATTCACGATCGAGGCATAAAAGATCTCCCTCTCCTTCGGGAAGAGTTCGAACAGCGTCATAGACAACATCTGCCGCACCAGCTTCTCGTCGGTTGCGGAGAGCGGCTTCCCCCCCTGTTCCGGAAGGAGCTGGATAATCGCCCTCTTCAATCTCTCCGCCAGGGCGACCTGTTCCGAGCTGTTCGGCTCTCCCTCCCAATCCTTTTTGGGGAAGGGGACCAGTCGGCCCAGTTGGAGAAAGGCACGGGCAAACTCCGGGCTGGCATCCCAATAATTGTTGCCAATTTCGGTCAGGAGATCCCGGACGTTGATCTCTGGGGATGAGCCGATATGCTGGAGATCCTCCAGGATGGTGATGACCTCTCCATGAGAGCAGACCCCCTGTCTTAATGACTCCTGGAGGAGCGGCAGGTACTCTTCGCCGGTATTGTCGTACAGGCCGCTATGTAGGAAGTCCCGCACCTTCCGCGTGTAGTCAAACCGATCGGACGAGAAACAGAGACCGGCCCCGGTAAAGATCCAGAAGAGCCCCTCCCGAAGGGGACTCTCCTTAGGCATCTTGGCAAAGGTGCGGGCCACTAAGGGGTTGGTCACCTGTTCGGGCATGGTGTCGAGGATCGTCTGCCAGGCCTGTTCATATCTTGACGTCCCCTCCGCAAGTGGCTGGGGACTGTTTATCTCCCGGAGCGCCTCCTCGACCTTTCTTCGCTCGCCGGGAGGCAGGGCAGCCAACTGCCCGGGGTTAATCCGAACTGGGGGAGTATTATGACTAGGCACCTTGCCCTCCTCTTCTCTTTAAAGCAATCCAGGTTCCATCTCTGCCCCTTTAAAAAGGTTTTACATCTATCCTGAATTATTTGCTATTTTAGTTGATTGGCCCCACGTATTCAATGTATTTTTCTATCATATTGATAAAAAATTATCAATTTGAGAGGGGAAAAAGATTCTGTTCGGGATTGCTCAGGTCTGAAAGGGATCAACCACTTCGAGCCCCCTCTCCTTAAAGGGAATAAAGTCCTTGACGTTCTGTGTGATCAGTTTGTGAACACCATTATCGAGCAGATTCATTGCATAAAAGGCATCAAAGAAACGGGCACCCCGAATATCTTTTTCTGCGCAAAACATCACACATCTTTTCAGAGTGGAACGCTTGGGGTAAATCTTCTTCAAACTTCTAACCTTTTCCAGATAGAGAACCCTAGCCTTCGCCTCCTCGGCAGACAATGGCTGTTCGATCTTCTGTGGACTCGTCACGACGGCATAATATTCGGCCAGAACCTGATGACTCAGACACCCCTTCACCGCCTTCCTGAGTACGTCTTCCAGAATTTTTCTGGCCTGAAAATGGTGGGGATGAGAAGGATTATCGGCAATCACAAGAACGTTGGTGTCAATGCCGACCCAATCAGATCCCTTCATAGATTTCAATCCGGGAAAGGGAGCTATGCGTCCCTAGAGGCTTGGAACCGAGGGGACCCAACAGAGATTTCTTCTTGCCCCCCCATCTCCGGGTCCACGGCTTCGAGTGTTTGGCCATCTCCCGCATAAAGTGCTGCTTGGCCACATACTTCTCGAGGTCAAACACCCTGGTCTTCTCAAGGTTCTTTCCCGGAGAGATCACAAAGGCCTTTCCCCCTTTAAGTTTCTTCAGTATCTTGCTTGCCAACTGTCGCGGCACAGACCTGAGACGCTCCATATTGCACCTCATGGCTGAACTTATCAAGATAGTATTATCCTGTCAATAGATAACATGACAACATAGTAATCTCTCAGTTTTACCGTTTCAGACCTCAAAATAATTTTTCACCCGACGATTTTTTCCAGAAGATATTTTGCGACAGGCCTTACTTCAGAGACCATCATTCCCACCACCATGAGACAGGCGCCCAAAAGGGCCGCAGCCGTTAATTGTTCGCCCCCCAGACACCAGGCGAAAAACGCCCCAAAGACCGCCTCCATCACTAAAATGAGCCCGGTACGGGTCGGATCGATCACACGCTGGGCGGCGGTTTGAACAACAAACGCCACTGCGGTGGCAAAGAGCGCCGTCACGATGACAGTGATCCAGCCTATTTTGGGAAGATCGAAGGAGATCGTTCCGCGAAAGAGAGCAATCAGACCGCAAAGAACCGCCACAAAAAGAAACTGATAGAGAACCAGCGGAATCGTCTCATGATGGTGCGTAAACTTTCCAATCATTATAATATGCCAGGCGCAGGCCACGGCACAGATCAGTGTGATCGCATCGCCAAAGTTGACGCCGGCCCAACTGTACTGTGTGAGGAGAAAGAGCCCAAAGAGGGAAAGCATCATGCCGATGGTGGTGACGGCTGTCGGTTTGGTTCGAAAAATGATCGGAGAAAAAATGGGAACAAGCACAATGTAGAGACCGGTAATCAGCGCCGAATTTGAAGCGGAGGTGAACTTTAAGCCCTCCGTCTGAGTGATGTAGGCGATGCCCAGAAAGAAACTTAAAATCGCCGCCGCACCGATTGTTTTTCGATTCGTTTTTAGATGTTTTCTAAAAACGGCCGCGAGGGCCAGAAAGGCAAGCGCAAATCGGAAAAACATGAAGTGGTACAGATCCATTTCATCGATCGTCCATTTGATCATGATAAAGGTGAGACCCCAAAAGACGGTCGTCAGCAGGAGTCCCATGACTGCGAGATTTTTTTTTGAAAATAGAGACAAAGGATTACAAGGACCCAAGAAGATGTGTTGCGGCCCCTAACCACTTCTCGGATACAATTCCCCCCTGCGCCATGTCGGCCCGGCCGCCGCCGGAGCCGCCGACCGCCGCGCAAACCTCCCTGAGGAGTTTTCCGGCGTCGAAACGTGACGTGAGGTCTTTCGAGACACGCAGGATCAGCGAGAGTTTTTCGCCGGTCCCTCCACCCAATAACAGGATCCCTGATCCAATCTGATTGATCTTCTGATCCGAAAGGTCGCGCAGAATCTTTGCATCGGCCGTGTCGGTCTTCACCGTCATCACCTTGATCCCCTTCACCTCCTGAACCTTCTCATCCGCCTGAGCCCCGCCGGCCGCCGCACGCCTCTTTTGCCCTTCCAGCTCCCTCTCCAGGGTTTTCACCTGGTCGACCAGTCTTTCTATCCGTTCCGCAACCTGCGCGGGAGAAACCTTGAGGTTCACCGCGATCCGGGAGATCTGATCCTCCATCTCCTGTAATTTTTTTAAGGCCGATTCCCCCACCACCGCCTCCACGCGCCTGACCCCGGCCGCCACCGACGATTCACCGGTCATCTTTAAAACCTTTATCTCGCCGGTATTACCGACATGAGTCCCGCCGCAGAGTTCTATCGAAAAATCCCCCATTTTGACAACACGAACCTTGTCGCCGTATTTTTCCTCGAAAAAGGCCAGGGCCCCCCTCTTCATCGCCTGATCGTACGAGAGGACCTCTTTCGTGACGGAGAGCTTCTCAAAGATCTTGCGATTCGTGAGCTCCTCGATTTCCCGAAGGGTTTCTTTGGGGATCGCCTCAAAGTGGGAAAAATCGAAACGAAGGCGACCGGGCTCTACGAGCGAACCGGCCTGCCGGACATGTTTTCCCAGAACCTCACGAAGCGCCGCATGCAGGAGGTGGGTCGCCGAGTGGTGATGCATCGAACCCTCACGCCAACCCCGATCGACCTGAAGACTGATCTCGTCCCCCTCCTTGAGACCCCCTTCCTTCAACTTCAACCGATGGAGTATGACCCCCTCTCCCCCCTTCTGTGTGTCGAGAACGGTGCCCCGAACATTCTTTTCGAAGACAATCCCCTGATCCCCTACCTGCCCTCCCCCCTCCGGATAAAACGGTGTCGATTGGGTCACCAGATCGACCTCCTCGCCAGCGGTCACCTTTTCAACCCGCTTCCCTTCCCGAAAGATTGCGACGACAGGCGACTCCTCTTCAAGGCGATCGTAACCGGTAAACTTTGACGACAACCCCTCTAACCCCTTCGTGTCACCGCGGGCCCTCGCCGACCCCTTCCAGGCCTTTCGCCCCCGCCCCTTCTGCTCCTCCATCAATTTTTCAAATCCCGCCATGTCGATGTCGAGTTTATGCTCCTCGGCAATCAGTTCAGTCAGATCGATCGGAA
>CAYWRF010000094.1:0-7440 GCA_964460495.1 uncultured Pseudomonadota bacterium
CTCCTGTTGGTCCTTTATTTGGGAAGGGGGGGGATCCTGTTCCGCCGAGCCTTGGCAGTTTTGATCATCGGCCTTGCCGGTGAATCGGTGATCGCAACGGTCCCCGGGATCTTGACCCTCTCCTATCTCCTGATCTACCTGATCCAGTCAGTCGTGTCACGGCAACTCCTTGTCCGAGGGGCTTTTGCGCAGATCGTCTGGACCGTCCTTCTGATTCTCATTCAAAAAGGGTTTATCGCGCTGGCGGTCGGACCCTTCCTGGTCGCCGCCATGATCCCCTGGCTCCTTTCCTCCCTCTTTCAGGGGCTCCTTTTTCTGGCCATGAGCGCGAGGATCGACAGGCTGACCGGTTTTGCGGAGAGGTAATGGCACAAGACTTCTCAGAAGAGGGGGTCAAAGAGATCTCGTCGCGTGTCGTATTCTGTTACGGCGCCGTTTTCGTGTTGCTCCTGTTTATCCTCAGCCGTCTCTTTGTCCTGCAAGTTGTGCGCGGCCAATTTTTCTGGATCATCGCCTCCGAACACAAATTCAAGGAGATCCGGATCCCCCCCCCGAGGGGGCTTTTGCTGGACCGGCATGGTCAACTGCTTGTCGAAAACAGGGCCTCATTTGACCTGATCCTGATACCGCAACATGTGCATGACTGGACCGCCGTCGCGAAGACCCTGGGCCAGCTTGCCGGAATCCCGGAAAAACTTTTTGATGAGGTGAAGAGGCGCGCCGGGAGACAACCCCCTTTTTATCCGATCCGGATTCTTGATGATATCCCCTATGAGATCGCGGCGCGTATCCGGGTGCATGAGGCGATGGCGCAGGGGGGAGGTGATCCGTACGATCTCCGGGGGGTGGAGGTGATCCCCAAGCCTCTCCGACGTTATCCGGATCTCCCGGTCGGCGCACTGACGCTGGGGCTGGTGGGAGAAGTTTCGGAGACGCAGCTGAAAAATTCCCCGGTCGGTTTCAAGCCGGGTGATTTGGTGGGGACCTCCGGGATCGAGAAGGCGTTTGATCCGGTTTTAAGGGGAATCCCGGGCACCATCCGAAAGGTGATCGATGCAAGGGGGAGGGAGGTCTCGGTCCCGGAGGTCCGTTTTTTAACGGGGGTGAAGCGGCCGGTTCCAGGCAAGGATCTCCGGCTGACGCTCGATCGTGATCTCCAGCGGGTCGCGGAGAAAGGGCTGGAGGGGAGGTCCGGGGCGGTGGTGGTGCTGGATCTCCGCTCGGGAGAGGTCCTGGTCCTCGCAAGTCTTCCCTCATTTGATCCCAACCGGCTCGCGGCAAACATATCCGGTGAGGAATGGAAGAGGCTCATTACCGACCCGCGGAAACTTTTTCTGAACCGTGCCCTCCAGTCGTATCCACCCGGTTCCACCTTCAAGCCGGTGACCGCCCTGGCCGGGCTTGAGGAGGGGGAGGTCACACAACGGGGCGAGCCCCCGGAGATGAGAATTTACTGTCCGGGGGGGTTCCATTTTGGCGGGAGATTTTTCCGGTGTTGGCAGGAAGCGGGGCATGGGTCCGTCGGTCTCCATCAGGCGCTGACCGCTTCATGTGACACCTTTTTTTATCAACTGGGCCTGAAGCTCGGCGTCGACCGGATCGCACGGTATGCGTCCCTTTTGGGTCTCGGACAAAAAACGGGACTCGGTCTGACAGAGGAGAAGCGGGGGTTGGTCCCGACGACGGACTGGAAAAGGCGCACCTTCGGATCGGAATGGCTCCCGGGCGAAAACCTCTCTGTCGCGGTCGGTCAGGGGGCGCTCCTGGTCACCCCTCTTCAGAATGCCGTTATGATTGCAACGCTCGTTAATGGGGGAAAACGTATCACGCCGCATCTGATTCAGGGTCAGGAGGCAATACCCGAAGAGACCCCCTTTTCCGAGGATCATCTGAAGAGGATCCGGGAGGCGTTGATCGATGTGGTTGCCGATCCATCAGGGACCGCCTACGGGAGCCGTTCTTCGATCGCAACATTTGGCGGAAAGACCGGGACGGCGCAGGTGATCAGTGAAGAGGGGCGTCAACGGGCAGGAGGGGGGGAGTCGCTGAAAGATCACGCCTGGTTTGTCGCGTTTGCCCCGGCTCGGGATCCAGAGATAGCGGTTTCGGTCCTTGTCGAACACGGAGGATTTGGCGCCTCGGCCGCCGCCCCGATTGCGAAGGCGGTGATCGAAAAATATGCGGAGGGGCTCGCCCCGGAGGGAAAATAGGCGATGTTTCAGCAAAAGTTTCGATCCCATCTCCATCTTCCGCTTCTCAGCGCAACAGGATTCCTGCTGGCGATAGGGATCCTGAACCTGCATAGCGCCACGCTCGATGTGACGACAGGTGGCGTGTCGTCGCTCGTCTGGTCCCAGATAGTGTCGATGGTCGTCGCAGGCGGGTTGGGCCTCCTCGTTCTGATGATCGACTACCGGTTCTTCTCACACATGGTCCTGCCGTTCTATTTCCTGTCATTGATTCTCTTGCTGCTGGTCGCCCTCTTCGGCAAAGAGGTGGCCGGGAACCAGAATTGGCTCGTTTTGGGCCCTCTGACCTTTCAGCCGTCTGAATTGGCCAAACTGGCGCTTGTCCTGATCCTGGCCCGTTATTTTTCGGACAACCCGGCGTACGGCCGTCGTTACAGCCTTGTCGAACTGATACGCCCGTCTCTTCTGATCTTGCTTCCGCTCGGTCTTATATTATCCGGCAAGGATATCGGCTCCGCATTTCTGCTTCTGGTCCTCTCCGCCTCCTTCCTTTTCTTTGCCGGTGTCGAAAAGAGGGTCTGGATATTATTTCTCGTTGCGCTCATTGTTGGAGGAACTCTCGCTTACCGTTTTGCCCTCTCTCCCCATCAGAAATCCCGCATCTCGGCCTTTCTCACCCCCAAGGAGGACCCGAAAGGGACCGGCTACCACCTGATGCAGTCGAAGATCACGGTCGGGTCGGGAAAACTCATCGGACGCGGTTATTTGAGAGGGCTGCACAGCAAACTGCTCTATCTGCCGGAGAAGCATACCGACTTTATCTTCCCCGTCCTCGCGGAGGAGTGGGGGTTCGTCGGTTCAACGGTCGTCCTCGCTCTTTACGCCCTGTTGCTGACCTTCGGTTTTTCAATCGCCTCGAAGGCACGGGAGAGGTTTGGGCTTTTTTTGGGCGTCGGTCTGACCCTTCTCATCTTCTGGCAGGTTGCGATCAATCTCGGCGGGGTTCTGGGGATCATCCCGTTGACGGGGGTCACCCTCCCGCTCCTTTCCTACGGCGGTTCGTCGATGGTCTCGATCCTTGTCGCGATCGCGTTGTTGCTGAATATTTCGATGAGAAGGTTTATTTTTTGACAGAAGCCTGCTTCATTTGTCTGAGCCGGATCCGGGAAGTCGCCCCGTGGCAAACTTGTGCAGGACGCTGGCAATAAGGGGGTTTCTTAACCTCTTGACAACTTGGCCATATATGGTCATCATGAGGCCATGACAAGAAATCTCAAGATAGCTGAGTTCAAAAGCCAGCTTTCCCGCCACCTGGGGGCAGTTCGGAAGGGGGCCCAGCTCGTCATCTTTGATCGGGATCATCCGATCGCAAAGGTGATTCCCTTTCAGAAGCAACCGGAGGTTAAATTGACAGTTCAGCCGGCCAAAATCCCCGGAGGGCTAAAATCACTCAAGCTGCCGGAACGCCCCCCGTTCGACATTGATGTCGTGAAACTCCTGCGTGAGGATCGGGACCGAAGATGATCGCCTATCTGGACTCCTCTGCGGTTCTGCGAATCATCTTTCGACAGCCAGACTCGCTGTCCCGTTGGGGGGGGTGGGAACGTGCGTTGACCAGCGAATTGACCCGAATTGAAGGATTTCGTTCCATCGACCGTTTACGCCTGGCACAAAAACTGACGGACAGGCAGCTAGCCGATTATGTGCAAGATCTGGAACAAACCTTGGGACATATCGCCGAAATCCGGTTGGAGCCTCCCATTCTCCAGAGGGCGGCACAATCTTTTGCTACCTCTTTGGGAACCCTGGATGCCCTTCATCTTGCGTCAGCACTGATCTGGCAGGAAAAAAATGGCGAGGAACTTTGCTTCATCACCCATGATGTCCAACAGGGTCTTGGGGCTCGTGCCGTGGGTCTCAAGACGGATAGTTTTTAAAAAAACAATCAGACCGCTCGACGGATCAGGTTTTCGATCTGATCTTTGGGGACAGCGCCGACCACCTGATCGACCGCCTTCCCACCCTTGAACAGGATCACGGTCGGGATCCCGCGGATTCCGAACTTACCGGGGGTCTCGGGGTTCGAGTCGACATCCATCTTGAACACCTGAATCTTGCCGGCATACCGGTCGGCGATCTCATCAATGATCGGTGCGAGCGCCCGGCACGGGGCGCACCAGGTCGCCCAAAAATCAACCAATGCCAGCTGACCGTTGGCCAGCACCTCCTTCTCAAAATTCTGGTCGGTTGCTACCTTGATGTTGGGTGATGTCATATTACTTTCTTTAAAATTTGATATTTGAAATTGCAAGCTGTTTTGTCCTACTGTGTGCCGATGCGCTATTTTCCGGTGAATCTGGATCTCAAGGGGAAACGGGCCGTCGTGATCGGCGGCGGCGAGGTGGCGGCCCGAAAGGTCATCGGGCTCCTTGAGGCGGGGGCCGAGGTTCAAGTTGTCTCTCCGGAGGCGGACGAATCAATCAGGAGACTCCATCAAGAGGGGAGGATCGGTTTGAAAAAGAAGGGGTATGAGAGGGGGGATCTCGAAAACGCCTTTCTGGCGGTGGCGGCGACAGACGATCGTCAGGTGAACCAGTCGATTCGGCAGGAGGCGCTGGAGAAGAAAATTCTCTTGAACATCGTCGACAAGCCGGAGTTTTGCGACTTTGTATTCCCCTCCCGCGTCCAGCGCGGCGAGTTCCTGATAACGATCTCGACCGGCGGCGCCTCACCGGCGCTCTCCAAAAAGATCCGTCAGGACCTGGAAAAAATCTTTGGGGAGGAGTATGCGACGCTTGTGGATCTCCTGGGAAAGATACGCCAACAGATCCCGGCAGAGAGACGTCGAAGCCTTGAGGAAAATTTTAGCCGGTTTGTCAGAACGCCGATCCTGGAGGCGATCCGAAGGGGCGATTCGGGAGAAATCTGGAAACTGGTTGAGGAGCATTTCGGAAAGGGGATTGAACCATGCTGATTCTGGCGCATCTTCTCCTGATCTCGGCTGCCTTTATCACCTTTGCCTTGAGTGTCGTGATGGGGCTCCTGTTTCTCTATCAGGAGCATCTCCTCAAACATCACCTTCCGATCCCGGCTTCCCTCCAATGGATCCCGGCACTCGAAATCATGGAGGGGCGTCATACGCGAGTCCTGACCGTCGGTTTCATCCTTCTCTCTCTCGGGATGTTTGTCGGCGCGATCCTCTCAAAAAAAGTCTTCGGCACCTTCTTCACCGCCGATCCGCGGGCGATCGCCTCCCTCTTCACCTGGGCGATCTACGCCCTGTTCCTGAATGTCCGAACCAGCGCCGGATGGAGGGGGCGCCGCGGGATCCTCCTGTCGCTCCTGGGATTCCTGACCGTCTTGCTGACCTTCCTGGCAGCACCCCATGGGAGCGGTCTCCCTCGAGGTTTTTAATGCACTACATTCTTGCAGGGGTTTCCCACAAGACGGCGCCGGTTGAGATCCGGGAAAGGCTCGCCGTCCCCGAATCGAAGATCAAGGGGGTCCTGACAGGACTGTTGGAGAAGGAGGAGGTCCAGGAGGTTCTTCTGCTTTCGACCTGCAACCGGGTTGAGGCCTGCCTGGTGGTCAAACATGTCGAGAGGGGTCTCGATATTGCAAAAGATTTTCTTTCGTCCCATAGCGGCATCCCGAGAGAGGAGATCGGAAAATACCTCTATATAAAGGAGGAGGGGGAGGCGATCGCCCATCTCTTTCGTGTCGCCGCAAGCCTTGATTCGATGGTGGTCGGAGAGCCGCAGATCGGCGGTCAGGTCAAGGAGGCGTATACCCATTCGGTGGCGAACGGGGCGACAGGTATCTATCTGAACAAACTCGTTCATCGGACACTCCGCGTCTCCAAAAGGGTCCGGACTGAGACAGCGATCGGGCGCTATCCGGTCTCTGTCAGCTACGCCGCCGTCACCTTGGCCACAAAGATCTTTGGAAATCTTTTGAAGAAAAGGGTCCTCGTGATCGGCGCCGGCGAGATGAGCGAGCTCGCCTGCTGGCACCTGAAGGAGCAGGGTGTTGGGCGGATCCTGGTCGCCAACCGGACGCAGGAGAAGGCGGAGGCGCTGGCCCGTGAATTCGAAGGGGATGCCGTTCCCTTCGCCTCGATCGGGGAGGTCTTGGAGGGGGTGGATATCGTGATCTCGTCGGTCGAAATGGATCACCCTCTGATAACCTCTTCGACCGTTCGAGAGATCATCGGCCGGCGGAGGGGGCTCTCGATGTTTTTTATTGATCTGGGTGTCCCACGGAATATCGATCCGACAGTGAATCAGGTGGAGAATGTCTACCTCTATGATATTGATGACCTGCGCGGTCTCGTGACCTCGAACCAGCAGGAACGGGAGAGGGAGGCGGTCAAGGCGGAGGGGATCATCCGGGAGGAGGTCTTGCGGTTCCAGAGAAGTCTACGGGAGATCCGGTTCACCCCGACGATCCAGGGTCTTTCCAGGAAATTCGAGGGGATTCGCGAGAGGGAAATGGAAAGGTTTTTCACCCGCTATCCGCAGGTGTCAGAGAAGGAGAGGGGGGATCTGGAGGCGGCGACTCATGCGATCGTGAACAAGATCCTGCATGACCCGATCCTGCTGATGAAGACGGAAGAGGCGAAGGATGGAGGGCCGAAGTATTCCGAGATTTTGAAAAAGTTGTTCAAGCTGGAAGGGTCTTGACCCATTTTGGCTGTTGGGTATTATAGTCGAAGATGAAGCTGACCGAGATCGCCATCCTATCAAAAGACATCGGCATTCCTAAATCGCCGTGAAAAATCGCTTGATTGATGCGGCGTTGAGGGCCCGACGAAATTCCTACAGCCCCTATTCTCATTTGAGGGTCGGGGCGGCGGTCCTGACACAATCAGGCAAGATTTACAGCTCAGGAAATGTGGAGAATTGCTGTTACGCCCTGACGATCTGCGCCGAGCGCGGCGCGATGTACCATGCGGTTGCGGCGGGGGAGAGGCGGTTCCGGATGCTGGCGGTAACCGCGAACACGGAGGAGTTCATTTCCCCCTGCGGGGCCTGTCGTCAGGTCCTCTGGGAGCTGGCGGGGGATATCGACGTGATGCTGATCAACAAGAAGAGACAGACCCGGACGATCCCGCTGGCGGCCCTCTACCCGGTTCCGTACAAGAAGACCGCCAAGAGGCGGCTCTTGAATCATCGTTGACTTCATGAGGCTATCACGATTAACAAAGTGGATATAAAAGGATAGGGCGCGTAGCTCAGTTGGTTAGAGTACT
>CAYWRF010000095.1:0-7376 GCA_964460495.1 uncultured Pseudomonadota bacterium
GGGATGGAGGCTTACGACAAGGGGAATCCGCACTGGTGGGCTCGTTTTGGGGCGTTTTCCGATGAGCTCGACGACCCGATGGACGACCATCACCTCGACCACTACAAGCCGCTCCTCACGATGGCGGTCAACCGGATCAGCAAGAGGATCGACGACGGGGTGTTCGGTAATTTGAATCGTGCCTCTGAGTTAGGGGCGATTATCGTGCCGATCCGCAATGCCTTGAAGTCGATGATCGACCGGATCCCGGGGAGTTGCGGCGGTCAACCGGGGTGCAGTGCGGCGAATTACTGGTCCAACTATGTTCAGAGGGATACGGTCCCCCTGAAACGGTGCAACACGGCCGACGGCACAATCATGGAGTACCAGCCGGCCCAGTGGTTTGGAAACGGACGGATCTGTCTCTCCCCAGAGATCCATGACGATTGCGGGAGCAAGCGGGGTTGGGAGGCCCATCCCCACTACAATGTCGATCATGAGGCGGAATTTTTCGGAAGTGCCAGCCGCTGCAGTCCCTCTTACGGGGAGACGATTAATGAAGGGCTCTATGAGCGGCTTTTTCAATGGGTGCGCGGTTTTGAACTCTATAAGCCGGAGAGGAGTTCCTTCGTTCTGGCCAGAGAGGGTGGGAATGTCCCGCATGCCGGATACAGCCCGGTCATCATCGCCCGGTTGGCCCACGAATTGATCCATGCCGAGTGCGAACTTCGAACCGGCCGGAACTGCCTGGAGGGGTGGCCTTCGGATATTGACGCCTCCTATCACGAAGAGAATGCGGTGATGGCCCAGGCGCTGGTCTACCAGTATCTCTGCGAGCTGGGGTATTGCCCCGAAGATTTTGGGATGGAGAAGAAGAAATTCGTCAAGGATGTTGTTGTCACCCCGGCGCCCGACAATCATGTGACCTATGCAAGGTCGGGAGAGCGTTATGCCTACCCGAACGAGTGCCGGGGTTATGACGGGATCACCCTCGGCCCCTTCTGCACCGACATGGCGATGATTGCCCGATCTTTAAAGGATGACCCAAGCCGCGGGACCTTTTTTGACCCGGAGCAGGCCCGCTATCTTGCCCATTGGTATTCGCAGGCCCCGTTTGCCGACTATCCCCAGTTCCGGACGGTCAACTGGGTCCAGAGCGACTTTGAACGCCTACCCGTGCGTTCGGACGACACCGGGGGGACCTTGAGTCAGCGCCAGCGGGAGTTGGAGGCGACCGCCAGGCGGCCGGGGCCGGGGGAGGTGACCCTTGTTGCCCCAGCGGAGGAAACCGGCGGTGGCGGGAGTCAACCTGCTGGCGGTTGCACCTTGATCAGGTCATCCCTTTCAACCCTGAGAAACCCCGAATAACAGACCGGCACCGGCGATCAGCGGGATCAGTCTGGTGGCGTCAGGTGGCCTTCGGCCCCTACGAACCGAATCAATCAGCAATAAGACGACAGCAATCACCCCCCCGATTCCAAGCAGTGGCTGAAGTCCAGGCAGTTTCTCAAACCATCTAGGGCGAAGTTCCTCTTGATCCCCTCCATCCCTTTCTGCATGGATGGTCCTTGTCTCTCCCGTCCGGACCGCCTGGAGACAACCGGCCAGTTGACGCCCATTCACGAAATGATCCCCCATCTTGACCGCCGACCCCTTCATGCCGGGGCCAATGACATCGATAATATCGATCCATTTATTAAAGGGGGGGTTATTCCCCTGACACCGAATCTCCAACTGGTTTGCCATAGAACCTCCTCGCTTGAACATCCCTTCGGCGGGGGAGGAGAGAGGGTTGCGGGTTATTTTTTCCGGTGGTTTTCCGAGATCCGGAGGTACATCCGGGCCCGGTCGTTGTTCTTGTCCCTCTTCAGGACCTCTCGCCACTCCCGGACCGCCTTGGGTGTCGCCCCCTGGGCATAGTAGGAAAGTCCCAACTGGAGACGGGCGGGGTTGTAATGAGGAAAGTCGCGCACGGTTTGGGAGAGTTCCTTTATCGCCAGCTCCTTCTGGTTGTTTTCCCGATAACAGATCCCGAGCTTGGTCCGGATATCCTTGTAGGTCGGACAAAGTTTGAGCGCCTTTTTGTATTCGTCAATAGCCTCCGGGAAGAGCCCGATCCCTGAATAGGTATCCGCGAGTCCGGCGTGGAGGTTCGCGATCTTTCCCCGCATCACCGGATTGATTGTCCGGGAGTTCTTCGATCGCTGATGCACCTTCTTGTAGAGCGGCTTTGCCTTCCGGTACTCCCCCAGATCGCTATAGAGGACGGCGAGGTTCAGGTTCGCCTCCTGGTAGTCCGGATTGATCTCCAGCGCCTTTTCAAAATAGCCGATCGCCTCGTTGAATTTCCCCTGAGAGTGACAGATCACCCCGAGCATGTTCAGAAGGTCGGCGTAAACGGCGCCGCGGTCGATCGCCTTCAGGAAGCAGAGTTCGGCCCGGCTGTAATGCCGGCTTTCGAAATACCTGCGTCCTGATTCGACGAGCTCTTTGACGGACGTTTCCATAAATGGCTCCTTCTTAAAAAATTAATCCAGACTACGAACCAGTTTTTTGCGGTACCGGCTCTCCGGAAAATGTTCGGCAAAAAGGCGCGCGACCTCTCCCGCCTTCTCCCTCTCACCCAGCTCCAGATAGGCCCGTCCCATCGCGTAGAGCGCCGGCTCATCGAAACCGAGCTCCGGATATTTTGTAATAACCTCTTCAAAGCGGGGGATCGCCGAGAGGTATTCCCCGGACCGGGAGTAGAACCGCCCGATGTAAAAAGAGCGCGCCGCCAGCCGCCTCCTTGCCTCATTCCACTTCTCCCGGGCGACACCCCTGTACAGGCTCTCCGGCTGGTTCAGCGCAAGGGAGAAGTAGTGGATTGCGTCATCGAGGTACTGTTGATCACGGTCGATCGCCGAGGGGCTCTCCTTGAGGTACGCCTGACCGGTCCTGTAATAGACGTAGTCGATCTCCGGGTAGCCGGGATGGAGTCTCGCAAAATTCTTGTACGCCTCAACCGCAACAAGATAGTCATTTTGTCGGAAGTCGTTGTCGGCCATCTCCAGCTCCGCACGGATCGCCTCGGGTGTCCCCGGATACCGGCTCTTCAGGAGCTCCAGACATTCGTTGGCCTTCAGGTAGCTCTTGTCTTCCGTGAACTGGTGACACTCCCGGAAGGCGTCGGCCGGATCCTTGGCGGTCGAGAGCATCGGCGGCTTCGCGCAGGCGTTTACAAGAAAAAGGAGGACCAAGAAGACAGCCTTTTTCATCGGGCGGGATTGTAGGTGAGGGTTTGAGGGACAGTAAAGGGGAAAATTGGGAGTTGTCTAATTCACAATTCCCCGGTACACATCTTTTCGATGACGAATTCTGAGCACAAAAACAACCAGTCTCTCCTTCTCGATGGAATAAACGATCCGATAATTGCCAATCCGGTATTTCCAGAGCCCCTTGTAGACCCCCGTGAGCGGTTTTCCCTCTTGAGGGTTTGACGCCAACACCCGCTCAACGGCCGCCAGCGCCTTAAGTTTGACGTCGCGAGGAAGACGGCGCAGATCCCTGGCGACCCCCTCGGCGTATTCAATCTTATAGGCCAATTTGTTTTCTCAACTGGACAGGGGTGAGACGTTGATCCTGAATACGACTCCGGGCGGTTTCCAGGTCTTCCAGCTCGTCAAAATAACTTTCGAGCGCCTTCTCGATCAGCCAGGAACGATTTCGCTCCGTCTCCTCGGCCAGATGGTCCAGCTTTTCCAGGAGATCCTTGTTCAAGGTCGCGCTCACATTCTGTTTAGGCATTTTCTCTCCATGTATTATTAAATAATATATGTATTATTGTTAAATATAGGTCATGTTTCAAGTGTTTTTTTGATTGCAACCTTTTTCCCAGGCTCGTCGAACAGAGGGGCAAATGGCAGTCGACAAATTCAGGTTTTCGGCGCATCGGGATGTTGAAGAGTTGAACCGCGCCCTGTGCCTGACGGATTACAATTCCAGTCTCTCCAGAACCTCCATCATCTTCTTCGCTGATTCCCACTCATTCGTCGGCAGCCTGCATGTCTGATTTTCGCAGATGTAGAAGGTTGTCTTGCCGTTTTGGAGAATCTTCCCCTCAAGGAGGGGCAGGGGAGGGCGGGCCCCTGATTTTGAGGGATCGACGAACGCGACGACCTTGTTCGGGTTAAAGGAGCCGGCAAGGTATTTTAGGAATTGATCTGTCGCCGGATCCCCTCTCTTTCCCGCAATCACAACCTCTTTGGAACGGTCCAGCCGGTAGTCGATCGCGATCAGCGTCTGCGGAAAGCCGGTTGGATACCGCTGCATCTCGCCTGCCAGCAGGGAAAGAAGCCGGTCTGCCTTCTTTTGATATCCGGGATCGACGGTCAGATCGTACAATTTCAGGAGATTGATTGCGGCGATTGCGTTCCCTGATGGGATCGCCCCGTCGTTCGTCTCCTTCTTTCGAATAAGAAGCGTCTTGTCATCCGCCTCGCTGAAGAAATACCCCCCCTCGCCGGGGTCCCAGAACAGATCGTCCTGTTTAGCCTGGAGTTCACGAGCCCAGGTGATCCAGCCGGTGTCGAAATCGGACTCGTAAAGGGCGAGAAGGCCGTGGATCAGGAAGGCATAATCATCAAGGGTCCCGTCATAACGGCTGTCGCCGTCCCGATAACGTCGCATCAGGGTCTTCTCTTTATAAAGGTGTGATCGGATAAAATTCACTCCCCTCTGCGCCGCCTTCAGGAACCTCTCCTCCCCCAAAGCTTGGTACCCCTTCGCCATGGCGGCGATCATGAGGCCGTTCCAGGAGGTCAAAATTTTGTCATCCTTGTGAGGCGGTTCATGCCTGACTCGCTCTTCCTTGTTCAAGTGATAGTATTCCCCCTCTTTTCCGACCTCACCCGCATCCTGCGCGGAATAAAATCCTCCTTCGGGGTGGGTCATCTCCCTTAAGACATAGTTGAGGGTTTCGTGGACGACCTCCGCATAGATTTTATTTTGCGTGACTTGAAAGGCCTCCAAATAGGTCCATGACAGGAGCGCGTTATCGTAGAGCATCTTTTCGTAGTGTGGCTCGTTCCAGTCATCCTGGGTTGCATACCGATGAAATCCCCCGCCGATACGGTCGTAGATCCCGCCGCGGGCCATCGCATCGAGCGTCCGGATTGCCATCCGGAGCGCCTCCTCGCTCCCGCTCCTCCTGTGGATCCTCAACAGGAGCGAGATTGCCGTGGAAGGAGGGAACTTCGGTGCGCCGCCAAAACCGCCGTGGCGGGAGTCGAACGACTCCTTGTACCGGTGGAATGCGGAGCGCAAAGGTTCGTCGTTGATCTTGCCGGCAGCCTCCGTCCTGTTTCTCTGGCTCAGGTAATTCATCACCTCCGAGCCTGCCGCAAGAATCTTGTCCGGGTTCTCCTTCCAGGTCTGTCCGATCCGGGAGAGGAGTTCAAGGAATTGGGCCTTCCAGAAGAATGTCCCGCCGAAGACCGGTTTAAGATCGGGGGTGAGAAAAACGGACATCGGCCAGCCGCCACGGCCGGTCATCCCGATCACCGCATCCATGTAAATCTGATCGACATCCGGGTGCTCTTCGCGATCGACCTTGATACTGATGAAGTCCTTGTTCAGTTGATCGGCCACCTCTTGCAACTCAAAGGAGTCCTTCTCCATCATGTGGCACCAGTAGCAGGTGGAGTAGCCGATCGAGAGGAATATCAATTTGTTTTGTTTCTTGGCCGCCTCGAACGCCTCGTCTCCCCAGGGATACCAGTAGACCGGGTTATCTTTGTGTTGGAGCAGGTACGGGCTTTTTTCACTCGCGAGACGGTTGGTGCCGGAGATTTGCATCTGTCTATTAGAATCCCCAATCACTGAGAGTGTCAATCCGACAAGGAGCAGGACCAAGAGGATCGCTCTGTAAGAATTACGAATAATCAGGCCTTTTTGTGATGGTGGTACTCCCCAATTTTGACAATAAGGAGGGCTCCCACCGCCACAATCAATCCAAAAATACCTAAGGCATAAAGGGTCATAAACTACTCCTTCGGATGTAGATACACCCCTATGATAAGGAGAACCAGCGCCGTAAGTAAAGTGAAAACCACCGCGTTCTTGACTGCCTGGGGGAACTGGGGTCTATGAGGCTCACTCGCTTCTTGCCGCTCGAGGTCGGTGTCGTCTCCGCCTTTGCCCTCACCGGTTGGCTTGCCTCTCGCGGCGCCTGACCCGAATTATTGATGAGACGCTGACTCTGCTTCAGCGATAAGTCTCTGGTGTTTCAAGCCGCCCAGTTCAATGAGAGTTTTTTGCGACTCCTGACGCAGTCCAGAAGGTAGAGGTCGATCAACTTCTGGTAAGGAATCCTGGTTATTTCAGCGGTCTTCTTGAAGTAATCGACAACTTCAGGACTCAGGTTGATCCCCACAGCCTTTTTCTTACCGACATAGGGGTTTTTTATCTGCTTCATCTTTGAGAAATCATATTCCTTCCTCATAGAATTTTACCTCCTTTTTGGTCGCCTTTCTGGCGGAAATAATTCGGATAAGCGAATCAGCTTCTCTATAGCAATGCACAACAACAAGAACCCTTGCCGCAGAGCTCATGCCGAGAATCAAAAATCGGTCCTCCTCATCGGAGTGTTCCGGGTCATGAAACACCCGGCTCCTCGGATCGTCAAAAACGCTTTGGGCCTCTTCGAACCAAATGCCATGTTTGGATCGATTGTGCTTATTCTTGGCCTCGTCCCACTTGAATCGCAGCACGGTATAGATAGTATCTAGATTTAATATATACGTCAACGAGGAAAAAATTTTTGAGTTTGCTGAATCACGAGGATGTTATTGATGAGACGCTGACTCTGCTTCAGCGATAAGTCTCTGGTGTTTCAATTAGAAGGTCATTGCCGGCCAACTGCGTGAAGTCTTTCAGGTCCCAGGTGATCAGGCAGTCCACTTTTCTTTTGAGGGCCGCCTGGAGGATCAGGGAGTCATAGATGGCGGAGCCTCGCCTTTCCCTTTCGGCGACTCGTTTTGCCGCCTGATCATAATCTCTGGTCGTCAGTTCCACAACCTCGAAGCGATTCATGATGTTCTGATGGATGATCTCATAGGCCTGGGAGGGGGGCGTAGAAGGTTCTCCCAGTTTGGTCAGCGTGGAGAGACATTCCGCCAGGCTATGCGCGCAGACCAAACCCTTTAATTTCTTATCAAGGATTTTTTGAATCAGAGGGAAGGTTTTGGCGTGATGGGTATGCTCATGAACCATCGCCGGGATCAGGACCGACGTATCACACAAGAGGGTCAACGCCATCGGTTTTCCCGCCGCGTTTTTCCCACAATTTCCCTGACCTGTTTAGGGGTAACTGGTGCACCCCTAGCGACGACCAGCCAGCCACCTTTGTCGATGATTTT
>CAYWRF010000096.1:0-7312 GCA_964460495.1 uncultured Pseudomonadota bacterium
AACCGCCGGGGGCGAAGTTTGTCGATCAAAGCAGATCGCAAAGGGTGTGATGACCGAGCCGGCAATGGTGACATTCATAACAGGGGACATGGTGCGAGGCGAAGACACGATCCCCCTTTTTGAATCCGGTCAGTTCCGCGCCAATCGCTTCAATCTCTCCGGCGATCTCGTGTCCGAGGACCCGGGGCGCCTTTGGCAGACGGTACCACTCCATCACGTCGCTCCCGCAGATCCCGGCCGCCCTCACGCGAATCAGGAGTTCCCTCTTGCCGATCCGGGGCACCGGTCTCTCCTCGAGACGTATGTCGTGATTGCTATAGTAAGTGGCTACCTTCACGCCTTTTCTCTCAACATCTGATACAACTGATACGCCTGCAGGACATTGGCCTTCTCATGGACGATCGCTCGGACCGCCTGGATCATCGCGACCGGCGCCTCCGATTGAAAGATGTTCCGCCCCATGTCGACACCCGAGGCGCCTCTTTGGATCGCGTTAAAGGCGAGCTCCAGCGCCTCCCTCTCCGGGATCTTCTTTCCCCCCGCGATCACAACCGGCACCGGACAACTCTGGACCACCTTTTCAAAATCCTCGCAGTAGTAGGTCTTTACAAAATGGGCGCCGAGCTCCGCCGCGATCCGGCAGGCCAGAGAGAGGTAACGGGCATCCCGGCTCATCTCCTTGCCGACGGCTGTCACCGCCAGGACCGGGATCCCATAACGCTGGGATTCACTGACGAGCCGGCCAAGGTTCATCAGCGTCTCCTTCTCATATTCCCCGCCGACAAAAACGGAGAGGGTCACCGCCGCCACATTGAGACGGATCGCCTCCTCCATAGTGGTTGTGAGCCCCTCATTCGAGAGCTCCTTCAGGATACTTGTTCCTCCGGAGACACGGAGGACGATCGGAACCGGCTGTGCCGGATCCACGGCGGTCCGGAGGAGGCCCCGTGTCAGCATCAGGCTGTCGGCATACGGGACCAGCGGCGCGATCGTCTTCTTTGGCTCCTCGAGCCCGCCGGTCGGCCCCAGAAAGTAACCATGGTCAACCGCCAGCATCACGGTCCGGCCGAGCGGCGGTCTCAAGACACGGGCCAGCCTGTTCTTCAGTCCCCAATCCATCAATACCCCTTGGGAGATTGTCCCTTTCCGTATTCAAGGATGAATTCCTTGAGGAGCTCCTTATAAAGGAGGAGTTTGGAATATTCAACGTATTCTTCGGTGGAGTGCTGTCCGCCACCGGCCGGACCAAATTCGATCCCGGGGACATCGAGGGGGGCGTAAAACTTCGCATCCGAACTCCCATCCTGCCCAAACAGGACCGATTCGGGATGCCGTCTTTGGCAGATCGACAGGAGTTCCCGGACGGCGGGGTGGTCCTCCGGCGTCACTACCGGAGCGGAATGTTTTATGAATTCGATCTTTGCCGGGTACCGGTTGGTTACGGAGGAGATCTGCCTCTTCACCTCCGGGAGAGGTTGCTCCGGAAGGTGTCGGATATCGAGGTAGAGTTCACAGTGATCAGGGACCTTGTTCAGCGAATCCCCCCCGTTGATCCGTGTCAGATTGACGGAGGCGGTATGAAAGTAACGCGAGGAGCCGGAGACGAACGGGAGCTTCTGGAGCTCATCAACCATCCTGATCCCCTTGAGTATCGCGTTGTCACCGAGCCAGGGTCGGGACCCATGGGCCGCCTTTCCGGTGACGTTTATTTTGGCAAAAAGCGCCCCCTTCGACTGGACGGAGATCTTCAAGTTGGTCGGTTCGCAACAGACGATAAAGTCTCCCAGGTAGCCTTTCTCCACAAGAAACCCGGTCCCCTTCCGGCCGCCGGTCTCTTCATCCGGGACAAACTGGACCATGATCCGCGCGTGCAGTTTCTTCGGGTCGATCTCGGTCAAGAGCTCCATCAGGACAGCAACCGAGGCCTTCATGTCGACAACCCCCGGCCCGATCAGGCGATCCCCCTCTTCCCGGAGGGAAAACCGGTCCGGGTCGTTTTGCACGACATCGATATGGGCGTTGAGGATCAGGCAGTTTTTCCCCTGACCGATCGTCGCGACGAGGATCTTCTGCCTCTCGTTCTCAAGAAGCTCGGAGGGGACCCGATGGGAGTCAAGACACTGGCGGATGAAGTCGATAAGCCGGTTGCACTCCTCCGGGGAATAACTCTTGAACAGAACGAGGTCCCGGATTAGTCTCTTTAACCCTTCCATGGATGCAACTTATCCCCCTTCAGATTCTTGGCAACATTTTTCCGACGGGTGCGATACCGGGCGCGGATGACACCCTCCATTCAAGAGGATGGCAGTCGAACCGTCGGCCTGATCGACCGGGCCCTCACGATGGGAGACACGGCGTCGGGGGTCGTCGGTTCTGCCGCCGCCACAGGGGCCCTGCTCCACAAATTCAGCCCTTTTCTCAGCCGTTTCACACTGACCCGCGGGATTGCCGGGGTTGCCAACCTGGGCTTCTTCCAGCAGGCGGCGACAGCAGGCCTCGGCGCCGTCGGTTGGAACTTTGCGCGGGCGACCGCCCGGCTCGTCAGCGGGGAGAGTCGGGATTGTGTTGGGGACCTCGGCCTTGTCGCCGCCTCACTCTGCACCGGCGCGGTGATTGTCGCCTCGAGCGCCGCCCGGACGGCGCTGGAACAGGGTCACCTGACAAGACTCCCCTGGCTGACCCTTTTGCAATCGGCGGCCCTGATTGCCGGGACCGTCATCGATACCTTTGATTTTCTCCGGCTGACCTGGATCAAGACCCACAACCGGGAGACCGACATCACCTACCGGGATCTTGCTGTTCAGGGGGTTCTGACCATCGCCTTCGGCTACGACCGGCAGCTCCTCGAGGCGGGGCACGGGTTTAGGCAGTCATTTGCGGCGATCGGAGGGCCCTCCCCCCGATCGGGTGGTGTCTCAGTCCCCACAATCCTTGCTATGGCGGGAAGGGGAAGGAAAGGGGGTGGTGGGAGTCCAAAGGCGGAGAAACCACCGGGTGAGGATCACCTGGAAAGGATTCGGGGCACATCGAGGTCATCAGATCCTGTTGAGGCGCGGGAGATTGAGAGGGTCCTCCAGGACCCGATCCTTTTTGGGGCGGTCCTGCTTGTTGCAGGGGGGGTGCCGAGCGAACTGGCATTTCGGTGGGCCGAGGGGAACAAACGGGTTGTTAGCGAAAGGATTGCTCGAAAACGGGGCGGAACGGGGATGTTTTATGATCTGGAGACCTTGTCTCTGGATGAGGAGCTCCGACTGGATAAACTCGCGAAGGACGTGGCAAACGTACTGAAGACCCCATTGAGACAGAGAGACTGGCAGGAACTTTTTAGCCAGATCATGGAGGTCCAGAGGGCAGCGCTGCGTGAGAGGACTCATGATGGGAGGTCGAGGAGGGCGGCAGAGGAGCTGGAAGTATTCATGAGCGCCATCGCCCATGCCGAAAGGATGGTCTGGGCAGGGCACAACATGGTCAGGACGATTGAAAATTGTCAAACGGTAGCCCACTGGCTTGAGGGGGCGACCGTCGGTCCCGAGGTGGAATTCGGGATGAGAGGGGCCCGCGTTCCCGATCTCTCAAGGCCTCCAGACCGGTGGACGGAGGTGGAGGGGAGGACCGCCTTCGTTGAGGGGTTGAAGGATTATCTTGAGAGGAAGCTAGGGAAGGGGAAGGTCAGTCTGGTCAAGGCGAAGCTCGCGAAGCTGACACCCGGAGAGGCCTGTGTGATGCCAAGGATAGAACAGCACTTTGTCGTCGAGCTGCCACCGCAGGTGTTTGGGGGATCCAAGGAGTTTGTCCCTGTTGAGATTATTGTTTCCCAGGGGACAGGGAGCGTCGGGATCTGGATCAAGATAAGGGACCAGCAGGGGCGGACTCGCCTCGCCAAGTTGTCCGATGAATTGGAAGAACTCTCCCGGGGCTGCACGGTCTTCGATAGCCCCGACCGGATTGCGATGAACCTTGAACTCGCCCTGCCTGCGGCCCATGACGAGATTGCGAGGATCCTCAATGGGCGTGTGACAGGGGCAGAGGTGTCTAAGCAGGCCTCCAAGAGGGGAACGACAGAGAGGTTTTTGGTGATCAAGGATGCCCGAGGCGATATGTATTACTTCAGGTACAATGAGATGATGAAAAGACTGGAGGGGATGAATTCCGTCTTCAAGACAGGCCGTCGTCCGGACGATTATGCACGAGAAACCGATTTCAGGGGGCAGTGCGAAAACTTTGACGATGCGCTTGTCGCGATGAGGGGCGAGCTCGATCGGATCGAGGTGATCGATCGCCTCTTTTCAACAGAGCTGATGGAGGACCTTGCCAGGATGGAGACAGAGGGGAGTTGGCCGGAAAGAAATTCCGCTTCGGAAAAGGATCTTCTGCATCAGATCGAGTTACTTCGGGATGAGGATTACGTTCGTTTGCTGTTTGGGGAGGCAGAGTTGAGGGGGCATGGCCCGATGCGGGTCGATTCCTATGGTGAAATGAGAACCTTACAGGCCCCAGGACCGCTTGAATATGCCTACCGGGAATTCCTTCCCTTGAAACAACTCAGGATGTCGGTCTTGCCGCGTGATGAACATCTCGGTGTCACGGTCGAGGTCGGACAGAAACAAAAGACCTTTGTGATAAAGTCAGAGGCGCATGGAAACTGGGAGCTGGTCTGTCGTGAGCCGATCTCACTGAATGACGAGGAACTCGAGCTCTACGGTCACATCTATGAGTACCTCCGCCTCTCAAGGGGGACCGGTACATGGGATTACAACCCGGTTGCCTTTCAGGTGCACGGGGGGATTCCGCTGGAGGTGGGCGGACAGGTGAGCCCGGCGGGGCTCGTCAGTTTTCTCGAGCACTGGTACGGGATCGAGCCGCATCTCACTGGGGCGATGGCCCCCTCTCCCCATCGGGCGAACTATATGAGATCGGCACCTGACAGTTTCAGGCGGCAGGTAACCGGTGAGAAATTCCTCTCCCTGCGTCAAAAGACCGGAGAGGGGATCGGGGCCTGGATTTGCCGGATTGTTGAGAAGATGAAAGAGGGCACGATCCCAAAGTACATGGCGATGAATATCGACAACTACCTCTGGGCGCTTGTCAGAAAGGCGGAGGAGGAGGGGGTCCTGAAGACCTACATCTCGCCCGAGAAATCGGAGGATGGCCGTCGGGTTATCTATATCTACGATGCGGCGGTGCCGGCGCTGGAAGGGGGGAGTCCCGGGTTTTCCGTCGTCGCGTTGGACCGCTCCAAACGGGTCGTCCTGAAACGGAGACCCGATGCCACCTGGGACCGGGCGGCGCGGGGCACACCGATCCCGACGGCGGAACAGCGGTGGTCGGACGTCCCGTACCACCATCATTTGATGAAGACCGATCCCGTTCATGGCCTCCCTGAAGATCCGAACTACAAGGTGCGCGAGATCGGGCCGGAGGGGATGCTCTTCTGGATCCGGTTCTGGGGTTCCTATACCTTCGCCGCGACTCACCTCCATGACCCGGCGATTCGGGTCAAGTTTGAGGAATCTTTCCAGCACTTTCAGCCAACGGTCAGTTACCACCACCTGGAACCCTGAATTTTCCCCGCAACCTTTTTTGCAACCCCCCGATAGTCAAACGGAACATGGGTGGTGCACTTTCCTACATCTTCAAACCGCTGATTACCTCCAACATCACCGCGAGGGTGAGCCCCTGGGTTGGAGGCGCGAAGCTCGCCGGTTATCTGGGTGCCCTCGGGCTGGTTGCCAAGACGAACTTCTTCAGGAGCCCGGATGACCTGATCAATGGTCTCCACAAAAGCGGCGCTTTTTTAGGTGAACTTCTTGGAGGTGCCTCGTTCAGTCAGGCGTCGAGGATTTTTTCGGACGAGGTCTATTACCATGAGTGTGAAAGGGACCGGGATTTCGGAAGCCTCTACGGCTGGCGTGATTACTTAAGACCGGTCGTCTCCGGCCTGATGATAGTGACAGGCCTCGGTGTCACCTGGCACGAGATGGGGCGCTGGTTCCAGACACCCAAGGCGGGAACCGAGGCGTATACAAAGTTTGTCGCGGAGCATGGGACGGGGGCGTCGGCAAAGAGGCGGGCAATCGGGCTTGGCACACTCTTTTCCCTCTATCTGGGGGCCCGTGCGATAGCCGATTGCTGGGGGAATGCGCGCGGGAGAGACTCCAAAGAGGGGACCTGTCCCTCCAATCCGGTCAACTTTGATCTCCAGGATTTCAACCTGAATATCTTCTCCTCGGAATGGGCGATGATGGCGTTCCTTTCGGTCGCGCATGGTCGCGCGGGAACCCTTGCCGGGAACGCGACCGATGTCCTTTACCACAAGATCGGGGGGCTGGCCCATCGGCGTCAGTGGTGGTTGAGAAAGGATTTTCACCCGACTACAGACTATACGAAGGTCAGGGCGGAGGCGATCGCGATGCCGGCCGAGGTCAAGGCGGGTCTCAAGGCGGGGATGGTCAAGGGGCCGCTTGCCTGGAAGATCGGGATCGGTGTCGTTGCCTTAGCGGCGATTGGTTGGGGGATCTTGTCGGCGATCAGGATTGCGAAGAAGGAATCGTGCAATCCGACGATCGATTCTATTTTTGTGGGACTCGGAGCGGTTGCCGCCTACGCCTCCGCGGCGGTCATGTTTTCTCCCCAGGCTTCCGCCGCCAGAAAAAAATTCGACACGGCCGCCACCATCACCAGAAATATCTTCAGGGCGCCGAGGCTCTCCCACCTCCTCCTGTTTACGATGGTTGGAGTGATCACCACCACCTCCATCAACTTTGTGCTCCGTTATATCCAGGGATTTCGGAACATCGATTATTATATCCAGAACGGGCTCCGCTCCATCTATGGCCCGATGCCGAACCGGATCTTCGGAAACGTCTGGTCCTCCCTCTCCGATGCCCCGTTTACCCGCCTCGAATACATCATGCCTGGCCAGTTCGCGTTTTATCAGACGGTTGAGGTCCTGACACAACCGAAGGAGACCCTCTCACAGGCCTACCTGCAGCTTGCCCAGCAGTATCGTCTGGAGGGGGAGCCGGAGGATATACTCGATTATCGCCAGAGGCTCGTTCGAAAGGAGTCAGACCTTGTTGCAATCCTGGAGCGGAAAAGAATCAGCCTTGCTGAGCTGGAGACCTACTATCTGGCGAGGCAAAGGGACAAGAAACGAGGGACGGAGGAGGCGAAGCGGTTGCCGATCCACAAGACGGTCCGTGAAGAGCCATTGGCAGAGCAGTATGTGAATATTCTCGGGATCAAGGACGAATTCAGCCTAACAGGATGTTGACAAAGGCCCATCTGCTGCGTTGCCCGCGGCAGGCCCTCC
>CAYWRF010000097.1:0-7210 GCA_964460495.1 uncultured Pseudomonadota bacterium
GCACTCCGCGCAACTCATGCCTTCGATTTTGAACACGAGGCGCCGGGCATCCTTCCGGAAAGGGAGTGATAAAAGATTGAGGCGACAAGAAAGAGGCTCCCCATCCCGAGACCGAAGGAAAAGAGGAGCAGGAACCCCTGAAGTCGATCCCCCTCCTCCGCAATGAAGAGGAGGATCGAGGCGATCACCGGCCCGACGCATGGCGCGGCAAGAAATCCGATCGTCACACCGGTCAGTGTCGATCCCCAGACCCCTTCCCCTCCCCACCGCGCCATCCGGTTGCGGAGCGGCAGAGGGGCCTGGAACGGCAAAAACCCAAGGAGGGCGAGGCCAAACAGCAGGTAGAAGACCGCCACGAGCGCCGAGAACCAGATCCCCTGAAAGAGAAAACCGAGGCTTTTCCCAAGCGAGGCGGCGGCGATCCCCAGCGCGGCATAGGTCAGCGACATCGAGAGGACCATGATGAAGGTGAAAAAAACATTCCGGAGGACCCGCCTCTCCCTCCTGACACCGATAAAGGCGAGCGTGATCGGGATGATCGGAAGGACGCAGGGGGTGAAGTCGGTTGCGAGCCCCCCCAAAAAGGCCAAAACGGTGCGTCCGAGAAAATGTCTCTTGATGCCCGCTTGAGAGGTCCCAACGGAGCTAGCCCCAGCGGGGCTAGCCCCCTCGACCGTCACTTTTATAGGGACGATATGCCTCATCTCGCGGTAGCAGAGCGACTCCGAGCACCCCTGATAGGCGACCAGAAACCGAATTTCGCGTTGGCCGGCAGCGATCCCCGGATCCATAGAAAAATTCTCACGGATCGTCGCCCCGACCTCGTAGACCTCCATCTCCTTTCCATAGAAGGGATCTCTTCTGACCACCGCGGGAGATGAGCTGGACGACCGGGACCTGAACCCGTCCCCCGAAACGACCTCGATCCGGGTCTTGTCCTTATAAAGGTGGTGCCGAGGGGGGATCAAAAAGGTCGCCTCAACCAAGAATTCCTCACCGGGTCTGACCACCTCCGGACGGACCTGGAGATCCCATCGGAACGGATCCTCGTCCGCAAGGAGGGTCGCCGGTATCAAAAGGGATAAGACGACAAATGTTTTGCGCACCGGCTCACTTTATACTAGGGTCAGGCGCTAAAGAAAATGAAAAAAGGACAGAAAGATATCACCCGAACGGTTCTCGATTCAGGGATCGGTGTCGCCCGCGCGACAAAGGCCTCAAGCCTCTTTATCTTTCTCGATCCGCTGAACGAGATGCCGGCGGAAATCCAGGAGAAGGGGCTGAAGGTCTACTATGTCACGCGAAAGACCGCGGAGGAGATTTCCTCGCTGCACCCGGAGCCGCAGCAGGTCCCGCTGATCCACCTCCCCAAGGTCGATATGACCCGGATGGGGCAGATCAAGATGGTGGTGGTCCTCGCCCTGTCGAAAAAAATGATAGAGGTCGGTGACCGCGCCGTGTTCATAACCGGAACCCCGGACATGGATCTCTTGGACAGCATCGTCTTTCTCGATACGGCGCGCGAGAAGGAGGTCCTGATGACCCAGGGGATCGAGGGGCTGGCGGAGGGGATCCGGCCGGATGTCTTTCAGCAGATCCTCTCGATCGCGCTTGAGCTGGCAAGCCGGGGCCGGGAGGGGAAGCCGGTCGGCACGATCTTTGTGCTGGGGGATGAGGAAAAGGTCTTGCAGCTCTCGAAACAGATGATTATCAATCCGTTCAAGGGGTACACGGACGACGAACGGAATATCCTGAACCCGAGGCTCCGGGAGACGATCCGCGAATTTGCGGCGCTGGACGGGGCCTTCGTGATCAGCCATGACGGGCTTGTCCTTTCCGCGGGCCGGCATCTTGGGGCGGCGGCCGATGAGGACACGATGCCACGGGGACTCGGCTCCCGTCATATTGCGGCGGCGGGGATCACCGCCTTGACACAGGCGGTCGCAATGGTTATTTCGGAGTCGACCGGGGACCTGAGGATCTTCAAAAACGGAAAGATCTTTATGGAAATTGAAAGACCGGTTCGTATGCCTGCGGTTTAACCGCCTGCGGTTTTACCGTCGGCAATTTTAAAGGAGGGAGAGACATGAAGGACGTGAAAGAAACGGGAGGGAAATTCAACTTCGTCTCCTGGGACAAGAGGGTCATGCAGAGGAACCTCAGGCGTCACCTCCTGAGCTTGAGCGACTGCCAGAAACACCAAAAGGGGTTGCCGGACGATTCGGGGCAGTCCGAGGAGGCGAAGGTCTTCAAGGACCTTGAGGTCAGTCCGATTTCCTAGAGAGATCGGGGACCTATTTTGGGCCGTTTTGGGCCGTATCTGAGTCGTATAGGGGCCGTAATGGGTCGTATTGGGTCGATCATACGGCCCGCCTTTTCGGGCCTGGGTCGTTTAGGGGTCGTAAATGGGTCAAAGCGGGTTATTCCGAGATCCCTTCGACAAGGCTCAGGCTTAACCTCATTCGGCTGTCACAGTGTATGCCAAATTAGGATAGAGCTCCGTTTCCCCTTGATCCCTCTCCCCCCTCCAGGACCAGTAGGCCCTTGTGGGAGGGAGTGTTTGGCCGGGAAGCGGGGTCAGGATGATTGGTTCGCGGGCGTCCGAGCAACTGAGGTTGTCCAACAAAGGGTCGGTTGCCATCATCCGACGGCAGGACTTCCGGATTTCATCCACGGACAGCACACGATCGTAGAGCGCCACGTCGTCGAAGAGTCACCAGCCGGCAGTTGGATTCGAATCAAATTTCTTGACCACTATGATCCGCACAAGTAGAAGACACCCAATGTTCAACGACTTACATCCCAGGCAGAGGGAAAAAATGGCGGACATGTTTCTTGATCTTTCCAAAATTCTTTTTGCCTCCTTTGTCATCGGACCGTTTATTTCCGATCATCAGGTACTTTTCCCCCTTGTCGTCGTCGGTATCCTGTGTTCTACTGTTACCTGGATGATGGGAATTGTCCTCGCAAAACCGAGGGAGGATTAAAATGGTTATTTCTACATATGTCGCGATTTTCATTGCGGCTTTGGCTGTGGTGGTCGTTTTGCTTGATCGTTTGAGCTCTCATCGACATCACTGATTATCACGCACTTCCCCCTTCCTTTTTTCTCCGATCTGGCTTAGGATTTTGGGGTGGTTCTGGGAAGCGGTCAGCGGTCAGCAGGTAGCTAATCCCCAATACATGAGTTATCACATCAACCAGCGCCACATAATCAACACCGAGCCACTGACCTGCTATCGAGGCACGCCGGGTCGCCTCCAGTGTGTCTGAACTGGTCAGTGTGATCCCCAAGACCTCCGAGGCAGGTCCCCCCTCAAATGAGAGATCGACCTCCTTCGGCTCGTTTGAAACCTCCACCACCTTCTGGAAATACCGCTTTGAGATCCATCAGATGATTGTGAAGGACGGTCAGGATCCTGTCGATTCTGTCTATCAGTTGAACCTCCAGCTCTTTTCCTTGACCGGACAGGAAACAGCTGCCATTGAAACTCATGGACCTTTACCTTCCCAAATTTCCTAGAGACAAGGGTTAACCGGCGTGATAGTCTTTTTTTTGTGAATGAGGATCTGGCATTGCCAGTCCGAATGAAAGGGGTTGGGGGGGATGGGGCCCTCGTCCGCCGGAGGCGGATGGGGCAGCGATCCCCCCGATAAAAAATGATGAACCCGTCGCTGCGGCCATCAATCAAGAGAGCTGACGGAAGAGAACGGGACCCTTATCTGGCCCGTCTCGCCCCTGAAGACAAGGCGGTCTGCTCCGGCTGCCACGCGATCTATCACAACAAGCACTGGGCCCTGGATGAAAAGATGGCGGCCGCACTCCTGAAAAAGGGGGCGGTGCAGGTTCAGTGTCCCGCTTGCCAGAAGATCCACGACCATTTCCCTTCAGGGATCATCACGCTCAGGGGGGATTATGTACGGGGTCACAAGGCGGAGATCGTGAACCTTATACGGAACGAGGAGGAGAGGGCCCGTGGCTTTAATCCTCTGGAACGGATCATATCTTTACAGGAGTCGAATGGATCTCTTGTGATCGAGACGACAACGGAAAAGCTCGCCCAACGGATCGGGAGCCGGATCCATCGCTCCCACAAGGGGGAGCTTACGTATAAATGGTCGCGGCAGAACCACCTGATCCGGGTCGAATGGGAACGTGATCAGGCCGAAAAACAGAGTCGATCTCACTAATCATCCTCTCCTTGACCTCATCTATTTGAACCGGTCTCTTGAGCCGATCGGAGAGGGAGGTAACTCCTCGATCCCTGATCCCGCAGGGATGAATAAAGGTGTAGGGTTTAAGGTCCAGGCTGACATTCAGGGCAAAGCCGTGGCGGGAAATTCCCTTCTCAAAATGAAGGCCGAGTGCCGCAATTTTCTTTCGATCGACCCAAACCCCCGGGTAGACCGGATCGCGTTCACCCCGGATATCAAAATGATGGAGGGTCCGGATCAGCAGTTCTTCGATCTGTGAGACAAAATGGGGGATCGTAGTGTCACCGAGCGCGAAGATGAAATAGCCGATCAGCTGCCCCGGTCCATGATAGGTGAGACGCCCCCCACGATCGGTCCGGACGAGACGGATCCCCTCCCTTTCCAGGACCCCCTCCGGGACACGCAGGTCCTCGTTCGAATCACGCCTTCCCATCGTCACGACAGGGGGGTGCTCCAGAAGGAGCAGGGTGTCCGGTATCTCTCCCTGCCTCCGTTTTAAAGAGAGCTCTCTCTGCAACAACTCCGCCTCCTCGAACTCAACCAGCCCCAGTTCCAGGATCTCCGGGGTCATTCGGCAATATCCTCTATGATGCGATGATGCCCCTTCCACTCCTTCAGGGACGGGTGAGGAATCCCCTTTTCATCGTAGGTCAGTTGGGCATAGGTCAGTCGGACCACCCTCCCCTGATTCGAGAGCTCCAAGGAGATCTGCTCATTCCAAAGACCGGTATTGATATAGGTTTTGCCCGGCGCGACCTGCCTGAAGGCGGCATAATGGGAGTGGGAGAGGATCACGATCCGCGTCTCCCGATCGGTCAGGAGGATCTTTTTCGCCTCACGCTCTATCTTTGGCGAGATCCCGACCTCCTTGATGATCCGGAATGTCCGGCCGATCGAGGACCGGCGAAACGGAGACCGGGTGAAGCGGAGCCAGAGGAAGTAGAAGGCGATCCTCCCGATCGAGCGGAGGGCAAACAGGGTGTCGTGGATCAGGGCCCATCGCAGATAGTGGCGGAACGGATAGATCTTGCAAAAATAGGGTCGCTCCTGCCGAACCTTGTTCAGGTAATGGATCACGAAGAAACTCCCCCACGGGAGATTCACAATCGGCTCCGGGAGCCCCTTTTCCAGAAAATACCGGCCGGTGTTGTAGGCGTTGTCGGCAAAGAATTGGTGGCCATGCTCGATGTGAACCCCGTCAAAACGGTAGGAATCATTCTTGACCAGGACAGGGGCCCCCAGGCACTCATTCAACCTCTGCCGGACCGACGGGAACAGGAGGCCCGGGTCATGATTCCCCAAAAGGAAGGTGATCCGATGCCCCGGCGTCTGGCAGAATCGCCTCATCTCGTCGAAGAGAGGCCGGTGCCCCTGAAGGATCTCGTTCGTCCGCCGGAGGGCGACCTTTTCCGAAATAATGTCCGGATGCCGCTCTCGCGTGTCGATCTGGAGGTGATTGAAAAAATCCCCGTTCACAATCAGCTCAACCTCGGCGTCGGCGAAGCTGCCGGTCCGGTGATATTCGAGAAACTCCGTGAATTTTCCGTCAAAGAAAAAATCTTCAAGGGGATTGCGGCTCCCGTCCGGGAGAAACGCCCCCTTCCCGATATGAAAATCACTGACAACCAATTTATAGCAACCGGGCATTGGATTCCTTTAGGATATTGAGGCCCCTGAATAAATACTGAAACAGGGTCATCAGAGTCAACACCCCGGCGAGCAAACGGTCATAACCGTAAACGAGGTCGCCCGTCTGATAGGCGAGGGCGGCAAGCGCGAGAGAAAGGGTGAGTATCTGCGAGAGGGTGGTCACCTTGGAGAGCCAGGTCGGCTCATAAGGGATGGCGGTCCCGCGCAGATAAAAGAACAGGATACCGAAGGTGATCATCAGATCCCGCAAGACGACGAGTCCGGTCAGCCAGACCGGCATCCCCCCCTTGAAGGCCAGGATCATGAAACCGGAAAACATCAGGATCTTGTCGGCCATCGGATCGAGAAAGGCCCCCATCGCCGTCTTTTGTTTGAAGAGGCGCGCGATGGTTCCGTCAATCATGTCGGTCAAGGCCCCTGAGGCGAACAGCCACAATGCGATCCTCCAATCCTCGTGGACGGCATAATAAAGGAAGAGGGCGGCGATCACGAAGCGGGAAAGCGTAAGGATATTCGGCAGGTTCCAGATCATGAGAGACTGGACAAATACTTAAGGGAGAGCCGTCCGGTCAAGGTGAAAGAAATTATGGCAGAAGAACAGGGACAACCTTTTACTGCCACCCGCCGAGACCTATCCTGAATTTTATGGATCAATCTGCCAAAACTGCAGTGGCGGGAACATTCGACACGATGGCGACAACCCTGGGATTTTCTGCCATCGCCGCCGAACTGATCGAACGGCAGACGCGGAAGATGCCGGGACCATTGCCTCTCCCTGTTTCAAGGATCTCACTTGCGGTCGGTCTTGCGACGACCCTTTGGCACGGTTTCCGTTCCGCCGACCGTCTCTTCTCTCATCAGATAGAAAAAAGCGGGGACCGATTTGCTGACTCCCTCTCTTTGACAGGGACCGGTCTTGGGATTACCGCGATGATCCTCGGCAGTATTTTTCGATCCCCGTGGGCCTACACCTTTATTATCCTTGGATCTGTCGTCAATCTAGCCGATCTGGCTCACCTCTTCTCCCTCCACCGGAAGGATTCCACCCAGGTCACAGGGTGGCAGTTGGTCATGCAGGCGGGGCTCACACTGGTTTTTGGGGTCCCCTCAAGACCCGTTTCTGTTGCTTCTTCGCCCAGGATTCGGGGTGTGAGTGTCGAAGACGGCCTCCTCCTGTTGCGGAGGTATCTCCCCAACTGCGATGCGAGGGACGTTGAACTGTACCTCCAGGCAGCAAGCTCTCCTGTCAAGGGACGGACGATTGCCTTCGACATGGATGAGACAATGGGCGACACGATCAATAAGATTATCGGAAAAAGGAACGATTGGGATCGCCCCTTTTCTG
>CAYWRF010000098.1:0-7209 GCA_964460495.1 uncultured Pseudomonadota bacterium
CCCTGCGGCCTTTCGCTCCTTAAGCCGCCGAGGGATTTTTACGATCACGATCGCACACGACGCCCGGTTTTGCCAGTCGTGCCATATCATGGAAGAACCTTTTCAGAAATGGGCTGCGTCACCCCATCACCTGGTCACCTGTCATGAATGCCACAAGCACCAGGCGGAGGCGCAATGAGAACCGGGACGCTTCTCTTTTTTCTCTTCCTCTCCGCGTCGGCTTCTTCGCAAGGGAAACCTCCTTCTCCTGCAGGCTTCACCTCCGCCAAGGTCTGCGGCGAGTGTCATGTCGCGATCTATGAGGGATGGAAGGGGTCGCTGCACGCGAATGCGGTGAACGACCCGGTCTTTTACACGATCTTCCTCGAGACCTCGCGCGAGACCGGCGGGAAAAGCGACCCGCTCTGCCTCTCCTGTCATGCCCCGACCACGCGGATCACGCGGGACTGGAGGCTCCAGGAACCGGTCTCGAAGGAGGGGGTCACCTGCGATTTCTGCCACAGCGTGCAGGCGCTCCGATCCGACCCTGCAAACCCGTTTGTCGTCACGCCGGGGAAGAAACAGTGGGGGCCGCTGGCAGACGTCACCTCCCCTTTCCACGAGACGGCAGAGGCGAAACACTTCACCGAGTCGCGTTTTTGCGGCGGATGTCATGAATACAAAAACGAACGGGGGGTCGTGATCCTCGGGACCTGGTCCGAGTGGAGGGAGAGCCCGCAGGCAAAGGAGGGGATCACCTGTCAGACCTGCCACATGCCGAACATCAAGGGGAAGATTGTTCCCAAAAAAGTGAAGGAGACACGGGAGGTCTACATCAACAGCCACGAGGCGGCGGGGGGACACTCGGTGGAACAGGTCAAGAAGGCGGTCTCAATCGGACTGGGGGATACCCGGCGTTCCGGCGACAAATTGAGCGTCGCGGTCCGGCTGGAGAATGTCGGATCGGGCCACCGGGTCCCAACCGGCCTCCCGACACGGAAACTGATCCTCAGGCTCCGGGCGACCCATGGCGGGACGGTCTTCTATAAAGAGGAACGGGCCTTCCAGAAGGTGATGCTGACCGCCAAGGGGGAGGTGATCACACGGGATTCCGCCCTGTTTCTGGAGGCGGCAAGGGTCGAGTCGGACAACCGCCTTGAGCCGCGAAGGCCTCGAACCGAGCATTTCAGCTTTCTCGCCCCGGCAGGAGGAAGACCGGTTGAGATCGAGGTCGATCTCCGGTACCTCTACCAGCCCCGGCTGATCCAGGAGACGGAGATGGAGGTGGAGCTGGGGAGGGAGAAGACGGTCCTCCAATGAGCCAGAACTCCAGACGCCGGTTCCTCGGCATCTCACTCGGTTTTCTTGGATCGATCTTCGCGGGAGGGGTCCTCTACCCGGTCCTTTCCTACCTCGTCCCCCCTTCCCGAAAAAAAGGGGGGGAGATTGTCAAGATCCCGAAGGGGGAACTCCCGCCGGGCGGGATGAAGCGCTTTCATCTGCGGGGGGGGCCTGCGGTCGTGATCCACGGAAGCAAGGGTTACGCCGCCTACTCGCTCGTCTGCTCCCACCTCGGTTGTCTCGTGAAATGGGAGGGGGACAAAAACGAATTCGTCTGCCCCTGCCACGGGGCGAAGTTTGACGTGGAGGGGAACGTCGTTTCCGGCCCGCCGCCGACGGGATTGGAGAAATTAACCATGGAAGAGAAGGAAGATGAAGTATGGGTCTCTTAATCCCCCTTTTGCTCCTGATCCCGTTCGCCGCCCTTAGGGGCGAGGAACCAAAGGCAGAGAGCGTCTGCGTCTCCTGTCACCGCGAACTCGATGGTCCTCTTGCAGCGCCGGTGGGCCTCTGGGAGACGAGCATCCATCACCAGATGGGAAACAACTGCGAGGGGTGTCATGGAGGCGACCCGAATGATGCGGCCGACGCGATGAGCCCGGAGAAGGGGTTCGTCGGGGCGCCAAAGAAGGAAGAGATCCCCGCGTTTTGCGGCAAGTGCCATGTCGGGGTTCTGGAAAATTACAAAAAGAGCCCGCATTATGCGGCCTTTCGCGGCGGGACAGGGCCCAGTTGCGTCACCTGTCATCAGGGTCATGACGTCCGGAAGGCCTCATTTAATCTGATCAGAGAGGAGCTTTGTTCCCAATGCCATTCCTTCGATAACGGACAGGTCATGCGTCGGGCGTTCGTGCAGGCGGAGTTCGCGATCGGGGAGATGACAAAAGAGTTGAAACGCCTCAACCACCGCGGGATGCCGGTCAAGAAACTGGAGGAGAAGCTCTTCGCGGAACGGAATTCGTTTCACCAGATGACCCATACCCTCGATCTCCGCGAGATCGGGGAAAAGACCAGGGGGGTCATTGCCGATCTGGAGGCGATGAAACAGGAGACGGGTCAGCTCCAGGAGAGGGTCCGGCACCGTTGGGTAATTGGGACGGCTGTCGGGATCTTCCTGATCGTGTTGATCGCGGTTCTGATCCAACTTTTAAGGACGTATGAGAACGAGGATTAAAAACTGGCTTCAGATCTCGGTGCCGATACCGGGGGAGTTTTTCACCAAGGTGACGAGCGAGCCGGTCCCTCATCACCTGAAACGCTGGTGGTTCGCGCTGGGCGGGACGCCTGCCTATCTGTTCATCATCCAGGTTGTGACCGGGATCCTCCTCACCTTCTATTACGTCCCGGAACCGGGCCATGCCTACACGAGCGTTCAGAGGATAACCTATGAGATCCCGTTCGGGTGGATCATCCGGTCCATCCACAAGTGGTCCGCGAATCTGATGATCGTCGCGGTGATCCTCCATGTGATGCGGGTCTTCTTCACGGGGGCGTACCGCAAACCGCGGGAGCTGAACTGGATGGTCGGATGCGGAATCCTCGCCTGCACCCTCTTCTTCGGTTTCACCGGATACTCGCTGATCTACGAGCAGCTCTCCTACTGGGGGGCGACCGTCGCGGCGAACATCACGCAGAACGTCCCCCTGATGGGTGACTTTCTGGCCCGGTTCTTAAGAGGAGGGGACAGCGTCGAGGAGAACACGCTGACCCGCTTCTACATCTTTCATATTGCGCTGCTGCCGCTTGCGATTACGCTACTCCTCGTTCTTCACATCACACTGATCCGCCTGCTCGGCGTGACCGAGTTCGAGTTTGAGGAGGACAAGGGGAAACAGGCAAAACACTTCCCGTTCTTCCCGAACCACTTCCTGATGGAGATGATCATCGGGATGTCATTGACGCTCCTCCTGACCTTTCTGGTCGTCTTCTTCCCGGCGCGGCTGGGGCCCCCTGCCGATCCGTTCTTGACGCCGGAGCATATCAAGCCGGAGTGGTACTTCTATTTCACGTTCCGCTGGCTGAAACTGACCTCCCTGCAGGTCGGGGTCCTGGGGACCGGCATCGCCGGGATGATCCTCGTCTTCTGGCCGTTCATCGACCGGCAGCTGACCCGAAGGTTTCCGAACCGGGACCTCTCGGTCTGGCTCGGCGTGATCGGATTTCTCACGCTGATGGTTCTCACCATCTGGGAGGCGATCGTCTGATGATGTCACTCGAGAAAAAACACCGGCTGATCGGGATCCTCGCAACCCTGTTTGTCCTCTCGCTCCTCGTTGTTGCCTGGTTCGAGTCGCATCATTGACGCAAAAAAATAAGGTCGTGGGTCAGTTTCGTTCTTGGAGGGTCCGAGGACTGTCTGAGCCGCTCCTTTAAACATCGCCGTTGCCTTTCCTGTCGGATCATGGCACGATCTTTTAATGTTTTTCCGCTCGAGGAAAGACAACGAGTCTCAATGAAAAAAACATTGGAAGCCATTAACGGATTAAAAAAGGAAGGGATCGTCAAAGATTATGCAATCGGGGGAGCGGTGGCCGCCCTCAAATGGGTGGAGCCTTTTTTCACGAGGGATCTCGACATATTCGTCATCCCCCTGCCGCCAACAGGAGAGGAAAGAGTCATCTCCTTTCTTCCAATCTATAATTCCCTGAAGGACAAGGGATATGATCAATGGGCGGGACAGTGGCTCATGATCGAGGGGGTTCCCGTAGAGTTTCTCCCTGCGGAGGGACTTTCAAAAGAGGCGGTCGACCAAGCGGTCGAAACCGAACTTGAGGGGGTTGGGACAAAGGTTGTGACTCCAGAATATTTGATCGCCCTTTTCTTGAAGGCGTTTCGGGAAAAGGATAAAATGAAAATTAGGCTGCTTTTGGACCAGACGAAGATCGAGAGAAAAAAATTAAGAGACATCTTGACCCGTCATGGTCTTGAAGAAAAATTCAAAGCCCTTTATGGGGATTGGAAATGAAGTCGGAAATTAAGATTGAGATTGGCAAGGATCGAATCGTCACGCTTCCGGAACTGTATCAGGAATACGACAAGGCACACCGGATCCAGGCCGGGATCCCCTTTGAAGATAAAATAAAGGCGCTTGTGGACCTGCAGAAAATCGCCTTTTCGTGGGGAAAGAGACGCGATGTTATTGTCTGGAGAATCTGAGTCGCATCACCAGGTGACGAAATCAAACACTGATGGGGCTTAGCCTCCAAGGTGATCGCCGTCATGTCTATCAGGAATCGGTTCCGTTACCCTCCCGATGATGAAAGAGGAGGGTGGACAACGGTGCCGTATTGCGCTTGTCGGGAATCCGAATGTCGGCAAGAGCGTGATCTTCGGTTTCCTCTCCGGCCGCTATGCGACCGTCTCCAACTATTCCGGCACCACAGTGGAAATTACCACCGGGGAGACCTCATGGGAAGGAAAGAAAGTCACACTGATCGACACACCCGGCATCCAGACATTGATCCCGATGTCCGAGGAGGAAAAGGTGACCCGCGAGATCCTGACCGGTGTCGATGCGGTGATCCAGGTCGGCGACGCCAAGAACCTCGGACGGACCCTCTTCCTCTCCCTCCAGTTGGCCGAGATCGGGATCCCGTTCCTCCTCGCACTGAACATGGAGGACGAATCGGGGGCCCTGGGGATCTCGGTCGACAAGAAAAGGCTCGCGACGCTTTTAGGGATTCCGGTCGTCGGGACGATCGCGATCCAGAAGAAGGGTCTTCCGGAGATCCGCCACCAGCTGCTCGGTCTGTTGTCCAAAAATAATGGCTCAGGAGAGGCGATCCGCCACGAACCCCCCTCCCGGATGATCGATCAGCAGAGGTTCCAGAGGGTCGATGCGCTGGTAGGAGAGGTGACCCGTCGGGATTCCCCGCCGCGGAAGAACCACAGGGAGTGGATCGGGAGGATCTCCACGCATCCGATCTGGGGGGTCCCTGTCCTGGGCGCAGTCCTTCTTGCCATCTATGAGTTCGTCGGAAAATTCGGGGCGCAAACGATGGTCGGCTGGCTCGAGGAGGGGCTCTTCGGCCGCCTCCCCGCCTGGGCGACCTTCATCTGGTCCGGTGTCGTGCTGGGCTCCATCTTTGCCGTCGGCCTCCTCGCCGCGCGTCTCCTCCCGGGGGAGCGGAGCCTGATGATCGTCGAGATCCCGCCGATCCGGAGACCGACACTCACGAACATCGTCTCAAAGACCCTGGCGCGCCTCGAGTGGTATCTGAAGGAGGTGATCCCTCTCTTTGTGTTGGGGACACTCGCCCTCTTCCTGATGGATCGGTTTCACTTTCTCCCGCTCCTGCAGGACTGGGCGAGCCCTCTGACCGAAAAGGTACTGAATCTCCCGCCCCAGGCCTCGGAGGCATTTCTGATCGGCTTCCTCCGGAGGGACTACGGGGCGACCCGGTTCTTCGATCTCTACACCCGCGGGGAACTCGATCCGGTCCAGACCGTTGTCTCCCTGGTCGTGATCACGCTCTTCATCCCCTGTCTCGCGAATGTCCTGATGGTGATCAAGGAGCGGGGGTTGAAGGTCGCCGCCGCAATCGTCCTCTTCATCTACCCGTTCTCATTCCTGATCGGCGGCGCCGTCAATTTTATTTTAAGGAGGTAAGATGATTGTTTGCCCACTCTGTCAGGAACGTTTCGACGAACGGACAACCTGTCACGGTTGCGGACTGAAGGGGCATTGCATGCTCCTCCGGTGCCCCCGTTGCGGTTACGAGTTTGTCGAGGAGTCGAAGACGGTCCGGCTGATCCGTCGCTTTTTCAAACATGAAACGAAAGAAAAAAAGGTTCTTCCGGACCTGGCGACCCTCGATCAGGTAGAGGTGGGAGGACCATACCGGATCCTTTTTATCGCCTCGGATCATTACGCGGAGATCCAGCGACTGGCGCTCCTCGGGATCCGGCCGGGGGTCGAGGCAAGGGTCCACCAGCGACGGCCGAGTTTTGTCGTGAGGGTCGGCGAGACCGAAATCGCCCTGGATGACGCGATCGCGCATGAGATCTACGTAAAAAGGAGCGGGGACGATGTTCCGGAGCCCGCCACCGGTTTTTTTACCTGAGATCGAAGCTATTGTTCCCTTCATCCAGCTCGACGACCCTATTACGCGGATCGATCGTGAGCTGCCATGATTCGGCGTTGGGCCAGTAGAAACTCCTTGAATAGGTCTCCCCGGGAGGCAGGGTCTCCCGACGGGAGAGGATCATCACCATATCGTTGAACCCCGGCTTGGTGTACCAGTTCGGCCGGCCTCCAAGATGAATCGGGCCCGTCGCCTCCACGAATCCCCGGTTCCGGATCGTCACCTCGAGCCGGCTCATCCGGCTCCCGCGCCGGACCACGCGGGCCCCCTCAATCACGAGGTCCGGCAGGGCATCGTCGTGATTGCAGGGGTCGCCGGTCTCGTCGCGAAGGGTCCCGTCGTCACAGTGGGTCGGGTCAACCTCGAGCGAGTCGTCGATCCCGTTCGCATCGGCATCGACAAAGTCGACACAGAGCGGGTCGGTCGCCGCCGAGAGGTTTTGGGCGATGTCCCGTGTCCGGGTCTCGTAACAGTAATTACCGGTGCCGGTCACAAGATCTATATAGCGGGACTCGAGACCGGTGTAGAGCAAGGTGCCGTCGATCCGCATCAGAAGCACCGCCTCCAGATCGATGTCGAGAGGGTTTGTCCAGGTGATCAGAATACCCTGCTCAGGGATCGAGGCGGAGAGGTTTGAAACCGGCGCAGGGGGTGTCAGGTCGCGCGGCGAGACCGGGTCTACCGCCACGCCGGCCGAGAAGTTTCCGGCGTCGTCAAAGGTGAAGATCCGATAGGAATACGAGGCGCGCTCATTCAGCCCCTGATCGATCTGACGCTTGACGGCGTCGTAGACCGTCGGGTAGCT
>CAYWRF010000099.1:0-7013 GCA_964460495.1 uncultured Pseudomonadota bacterium
GCGAAACGGCTGATGGCGGTTCTCCTCCTTGCCGTTGCAGCCTATTACGGTTTTGTTGCGTTTCGACAGATTGGCGCCTCTCGGGCCGTGACATCGTCCGCTCATCCTTCTTATTGGGAGACTTCTCCCGATCGCGCATTTGACCGGGCCAAGGGAGAAGGAAAACCGATCTTTGTCGATTTTGCGGCCGACTGGTGCCTTCCCTGTCTCGAGATGGAGAGGAGGACCTTTTCGAGGCCGGAGGTCCGCGAGCGGTTGACCGCCTCCTTTATACCGCTCAAGGTCGACTGTACCGTCGAGACCCCAACCTGCAAGAGAATGATCTTCCGATACGAGATCGTCGGATGGCCGACCTATCTCGTCCTGGATCCGATGGGCCAGGTTCTGGAACGGGTTGTCGGGGAGGTGATCGGCCCGAAGGAGTTTTTGGACCTGCTCGATCGGCATCTCCCGGCTGAGATCTCACCGAATTGACAAATTTTTTTGACGAGGGTAGGGGTTAATAACCCAAGGGCTCAGGGGCAAGGAGGGATCTCATTATGGCAAGACCGAAGCTGGGGGAGCCGGCCCCCGATTTTTCGCTTCCGGCCGATACCGGGAGCAACATCTCTCTGAAGGACCTCAAGGGGCGTCGCGTGGTCCTTTACTTCTATCCGAAGGATGACACCCCCGGCTGCACCAAGCAGGCGTGTGAATTTCGGGACCTCGCGGGACAGTTTGACCGGAAGAATACGGTCGTGCTGGGTGTTTCGCGGGACCCCGTGGAGAGCCATCTCGAATTCAAGAGAAAATACCGGTTGAACTTCCCGCTCCTCGCGGATGTCGACCACAAGGTCCATGAACGGTATGGCGCCTGGGGAGAGAAGACCTCCTCCAGCGGGAAAAAGGCGGTTGGGGCGATCCGATCGACGGTCGTGATCGATGAAGAGGGAAAGGTCGTCTCCTTTGAGCCTGGTGTGAATCCGGAGGGGAACGCGCGCCGCTGTCTGGATCTCCTTTCGTGAAATCAAAAACGAAGATCCTTCCTTTTAGCGAAATCGATCCGCTGGAGGAGACCGTCCGCTCGTTGCTCACGGGTCTCGGAGAGAATCCAGAGCGGGATGGCCTCGTGAAGACCCCGGAGCGGGTCGCGAAGGCGCTTCGTTTCCTGACCGAGGGTTACTATCAGGATCCGGAAAAGATCATCGGTCAGGCAGTCTTCGCGGAGGATCATGAGGAGATGGTCACCGTCAAGGATATCGGCCTCTACTCGCTTTGCGAACACCACCTGCTCCCTTTTTTTGGGCATTGCCACGTCGCCTATGTGCCGAGGAAGAAGATCGTGGGTTTAAGCAAGGTGGTCCGCCTGGTCGATCTCTTTTCACGGCGGCTCCAGGTCCAGGAGAGGTTGACCGATCAGATTGCAGAAACGCTTCAGCGGACACTCGATCCGCTGGGTGTGGCTGTCGTGAGGGAGGCGGAGCACCTCTTCATGCAGATGCGCGGCGTCCAGAAGCGCGGCTCGACGGTCGTGACCTCCGCGATGCTCGGCGTCTTTCGCTCCCGCCAGGCGACGCGCGAGGAGTTCATGAATTTGATCCGATAATCGGTACCTTTGGAATTTAATTAAGTTTATCTCTTTCCGTAGCTGGCCCTTATCTGGCTGCTAATCCCCCCCCGCACATTAAAATCCCCGACCACCTCCATCCAGCGGGGCTGACAGGCGGCGACGAGGTCGTCGAGTATCCAGTTAACCACCTTCTCGTAAAATGCCCCCTCGTTCCGGTAGGACCAGAGATAGAGCTTGAGTGACTTGAGTTCGATGCAGAGCTTGTCAGGGATATAGCGAACGGTGATCTTCCCGAAATCCGGTTGGCCGGTTTTCGGGCAGACCGAGGTGAACTCCGGGCACTCATGGACGATCTCGTAGTCCCGATCCGGTTTTGGATTCGGGAACGTTTCGATCGTTCTGGAAGGTTGTGTCGGCATGACGAGTCCTGTTCCCTACCTTCTTTTTTCATAGACCAGGCTGAAAAGCGTTCGTCCCTCTTTCGCCCATTTTTGAGCATAGAACGTCGGAAAATGGAAGGGGGTTGATAAAAGGGAAAAGGGGGCCGACCCAAAAACCTCTTCGATCTGTCGCCTGTAGGAATTGTCATCTGTCGCGACAATCACCTGTCCTTGAGCTTTGAGGACAAATTCCAGATGTTCCAGAAACGGCGGCCGAAAGAGCCGGTGTTTCGCGTGACGCCTCTTGGGCCAGGGGTCGGGAAAGAGGATGTAAACCTCACGGAGTGTCTCTGGCGGAAAGAGTTCGGGCAGCAGATCCTCAGCGTTCCCGAGGTGGAGGGAAATATTAGGATAAGGGGAGCAACGCTTGAGCAGCTTGTCAAAGCGCTTCCTCTTGTATTCAATGGCGGCGATCTTTTCGCAAGGTCGCTCCTTCGCCAGGAACAAGAGGAAGTCACCCCTCCCGGGGCCAATCTCGAGGATCGTGGGAGTTGCGTCCTGCATAGACAGAATTGGAAACCTAGAGTAACATCGGTTCAAATTCAAGCCAATGGATGAAACAATTGATCGCTATCTCAGTTATCTCCGGGTTGAGAAGGGATTAGCAACCCACTCCCTCTCTGCCTATGGGAGCGACCTGGCCGATTTCTCCCGCTATCTGGAGCGACATCATCAAACCTCCGTGAAGAAGGTCACCTCTTCACTCATCCTCGACTATCTCCTCTCGCTCAAGAGGCTCAAGGGGCGGTCTCTGGCGAGGCATCTGATTACCCTCCGCGGCTTCTTCCGCTATCTCGTTTCGGAAGAGGTCATCCCCAAAAATCCTGCGACCGAGCTGGATCTTCCAAAGGGGGGGAGAAAGCTGCCCGATTTTCTCTCTTTGGAGGAGGTGGATCGGATCCTCAAGATCCCGGCAGGAGACTCTCCCGAGGAGTTTAGGAACCGGGCGATGCTGGACCTCCTTTATGCAACCGGTCTCCGGGTCTCCGAACTGGTTTCACTGACCTTGAACGAGGTCGATCGGGAGGCCGGTTTTTTGAGGACGATGGGGAAGGGTTCCAAGGAGAGGGTCGTGCCGGTCGGCCGATCGGCCCTTGCCTCGCTTCAGACCTATCTGGATGGGCCGCGGAATCAGCTGACAAAGGGGAAGGCCCTCGATCCGCTCTTCCCGACCCGACGCGGCAGAAAGATGACGCGGCAGATGTTCTGGCAGATCTTGAGAAACTATGCCCGCAGGGCCGGGATCCGGCGACGGGTTACCCCCCATATGTTCCGTCACTCGTTTGCAACGCATCTATTGGAGCGGGGGGCCGATCTCCGAAGTGTCCAGGCGATGCTCGGACATGCCGATATCTCAACCACCCAGATCTACACCCACCTCAATCTCAGGCACCTGAAAGAGATCGCATCCCGGCACCCAAGGGCCTGATCAAAATGAGTTGCGGGAAACCCTTCGAATAGTTACAAGCCTTGAGATGCGTTTCTCCCAACTCCTGATCCCAACGCTCCGTGAGGCGCCGGCCGATGCGGAGGTGATCAGTCACCAACTGATGCTCCGGGCCGGGATGATCCGGAAGGTCGCTGCCGGCATCTACAACTATCTCCCTCTGGGCCTTCGGGTTCTCCAAAAAGTTTCCCAGATTATCCGGGAAGAGATGAACGGGGCGGGGGCGCAGGAGCTCTTGATGCCGATGGTCCAGCCGAGGGAGCTCTGGGAGGAGTCGGGTCGGTGGCCGGAATATGGCAAGGAGCTGCTTCGGTTCAGGGACCGTCATGAACGGGATTTCTGTCTGGGACCGACGCACGAAGAGGTTGTGACCGATATTGTCCGGAACGAGGTCAAGTCATACCGTCAGCTTCCGATCAAACTCTACCAGATCCAGACGAAGTTTCGCGATGAAATCAGGCCCCGGTTCGGTCTGATGCGGGGCCGCGAGTTCCAGATGAAGGATTGCTACAGTTTTGACCTCGACGAGGCGGGGGCGCGCAAGAGCTATCAGGGGATGTTTGAGGCGTACAAGAGGATCTTTTCCCGCTGCGGCCTCAAATTCAGACCGGTCGAGGCGGGCACCGGTCTGATCGGCGGGTCGCTTTCCCATGAGTTTCACGTTCTGGCAAACTCCGGCGAGGATGAGATCTTTGCCTGTGACCAATGCGACTATGCGGCGAGCACCGACAAGGCACCGGCGAACAAGAAATGTCCGAAGGGAGATGGGGCCCTTCGGTCCCATCGGGGGATCGAGGTCGGTCAGGTCTTCTATCTGGGGACCAAGTACTCCAAGAAGCTTCATGCCGTTTATCTCGATCCGCAAGGAAAGGAGCAGTTGATCGAGATGGGGTGCTACGGGATCGGGGTTGGTCGGACCGCAGCGGCGGCGATTGAGCAGAATCACGATAACCAGGGAATTATCTGGCCCCTCCCGATCGCCCCTTATCCGGTCGCCCTCCTCGCCCTTGGGCAAGGGGAGGTTCAGGAGGTTTCCCAGCGACTCTATCACGAGATGGGGGATCAGAAGATTGAGGTCCTCTTTGATGATCGTGACGAATCGGCCGGTGTGAAATTCAAGGATGCCGACCTGATCGGGATCCCCTGGAGGATCCAGGTAGGGCAGAAGGGGCTTGCCAGGGGGGAGGTTGAGCTGAAATCCCGCAGGACGGGGGAGATTGCTTTAGTCAAGAAAGAGAACGTCATGAATGCTTTGAAAGAGAGGCTTTTCTAGTTTGAAACAGCTTCGATCGATTTTTTCGGAAAGCCTGTGGAGAGTTCTATGCAAGATGACCGGTTGATTGTCGCCCTCGATCTTCCCACCTTAAAAGAGGCGGAGCGGTTTGTCAGGGAGCTCAGGCCGGCCGTCTCCTTCTATAAGGTGGGATTGAGGCTCTTTACCTCTTACGGACCCCGGGCTGTGGAGATGGTTCTCAAGGAGGGGGGGAAGGTTTTTCTCGATCTTAAATTTCACGACATCCCGAATACCGTTGCACAGGCCTGCGAATCGGCCGTGGGTCTTGGCGTCTCGATGCTCAATGTCCACGCCTCCGGTGGTCGGGAGATGCTCGAGGTGGCGGTCCAGGCGGTGAACAAGAAAGCCAGGTTAGTCGGTGTCACCGTTTTGACGAGTGAGGCCGGCAACCGGGATGCGGAGGTTATCGAACTTGCCAGGCGCTGTCGGGAATCAGGATTGGATGGGGTGGTTTGCTCTGCCAAGGAAGCTGCGGATGTGCGGCGGGAAATGGGCGATTCATTCGTGATTGTTACGCCGGGGGTTCGCCCATCCGGTTACCAGAAGACTGATGACCAAAGAAGAGTTGATACTCCTTCTGGGGCAATGACCGCGGGAGCCAACTATCTGGTGGTAGGTCGTCCGATCCTCCAGGCTGAGAATCCTTTAGCGGTTGCCGAGGCGATTATAAAGGAGATTGGGACCCCAAAGGGGGGATAAGAGTCCCCACCTACATAGAACCCCTGTCAGGGCGTCTAATTATTATTATTTAAAATCATATAGATAGATGTTGGACCCCCCTCGATTTCATTGGCGAGAAGTATGCATGAGTCTACCTGTAGGTGGAACAATGGATGACTTGAATGTACAGAATGGCAGTCGGGAGAATCTGGAGCTGGTCCTCGTGACCACCTCCATGAATCACGAATATGCCAAGCTGGAGTTTGACAAGACCCGGTCGTTCCAGAGGAGGCAAGAGCTCCTCTCCCGGATGTCCCACCTGAAGCAACTCTATTTTGATGCCCGTAACACACTCGCCACAATGCACCCGGACCGCCTGGTGGAGCTGGAAGAGGAGCTCCGTCTACAGAAGCAGAAAGTTTTCCACGAGTACCTCTGTTAGTATCGTAGGAATTGATAATTCCCGTAAAATCGAATAGCGATCCGATATGGGCCGCGATTTTGTCTATGGCACCTTTCCCGTCTATCACCTGATCGCCGCAGGGCTCAGGAGGATCGACCGGATCCATTTCATAAAGGGGTCCAAGACCCACGGGTCCATGACCCACGGGTCGATGACCCACGGGTCGATGACCCACGGGTCGATGACCCACGGGTCGATGACCCATTCAATCCTGGAGATCGCCCGACAGAAGAAAATTCCGGTTAGGGAGGGGAGGCCTCTTTTTGATCGATTCACGGATCATCAGGGGGTTGTTGCCGAGACCGAGGCGTATCCCTATAAGGATATTCGGGAACTGTTGAATGAAAACTGGCTTTTAGTGCTGGATGGGATCCAGGACCCCCAGAATCTGGGGGCGATCTGTCGGACCGCAAGGATCATCGGCGTGGGGGGGGTCGTGATCCGTGTCGACAGGGCGGTGGGGATCACCCCGGGTGTTTGCAAGGCGGCGGCAGGGGCGGTCGAATACCTCAAGATTGCAAGCGTCACTAATCTCTCGGAAACACTCAATTTTCTAAAAGAGTCCGGCTATTGGATCTATGGCGCCGATCAGGAAGGGGAGAAGTCCCTCTATGAGGAGCTGTTTCCGGGCAAGGTGGTGGTGGTCATCGGCAGTGAAGGGCAGGGTCTTTCCAGGCTTGTGGGGGAGAGGTGCGATATTAGGTTGAAGATACCGATGAGACACCCGGAAATAGGTTCATATAATGCCTCGGTCTCTACCGCCCTGATCCTTGCGGAAATCGCGCGACAATCAACGATCAAAAAAATGGGCCGTCCCTGACAATCCTCTTGACTTAAGAGCGCAAAATCTTTATACAATCGCGACTTTTTTCCCGATACCCTGCCAAGGGTGGGGGAGTTCATTATTTACGATTGTGAGAAAAAAAGCTGGCGGTCGGATTCGAACCGACGACCTGCTGATTACAAGTCAGCTGCTCTGCCAACTGAGCTACGCCAGCGAGAATGTGTGGAGGGGGGAGGATTCGAACCTCCGAAGGCTAACGCCGGCAGATTTACAGTCTGCTCCCTTTGGCCACTCGGGCACCCCTCCAGAAAAAGTTTTGTAAGCGGGAGACGGGATTCGAACCCGCGACCTCCTGCTTGGAAGGCAGGAGCTCTAC
>CAYWRF010000100.1:0-7007 GCA_964460495.1 uncultured Pseudomonadota bacterium
AAGCTTCGGCTGGAGGAGCCGATCGAGGTCGTGACGCTCATCAGGTCGCTGTCAAAGCTCAAGGGGCCGGTGGAGATGGAGGCCCCGTCGCAGGTGACGGTGACGCTTGAGAGGGTCAGATCGAGGCTCGATTCGTCCACCGCGACGGCGATGGATCCGAGGTTTGTAGGGACCTCCGACTGCCCGTCGTCCGGATTGGCGGTCGTGATCGCCGGGGCGGTAGAGTCGGAGCTGGCGACTGTGAGATCGACCTGGGCGGCACAGGAACAGAGGAGGAGGGGGACCAGGCATTGCAACCGTTGCCTCATGTTGTCAGTGTAACAAATTAAGGTGACCTCGGTCAGCCCTTATTTTTGTTGCCTGAATCGCTCCCGACTGGTAATTCTCGACCCTCCTCATAGATGAAATCTTCAAAGGGCATTTGTCTCTCGCTCCTTTTCCTGATGCTACCCTCTGGATTGTTGGAGGCGGCGAGCCGATTCAATGTCCTGAGCGCACGGCCGGCGCTGATGGAGCCGGACTTTCAGTTTATTCAGGGCTCGCAGGGGCATTTCAGTCTGGACTGGGAAGGGGGGACGGAGTTCAACTTTGCCTATCGGCCTCTTGAGGGATCGAGACGGCGGATCATCGATCGCACCTTCCTGCAGCACTTTTTTGGCGGATTCGGGATAACCGACTGGTTTTCGGTTGCCCTCGATATGCCGGTCGCCTGGAATCTCCACTTTCAGGATCCTGTCCCCGATAATGCCCCCGGCTTTACAAACAATTTCGACCTGGGGGATCTGAAGCTGGCGGCAAAGCTCAATATCCTCTCGCGTTACAAGAAACCGGTCGGTCTTGCCTTTGTCCCGTACCTCCATATTCCAACCGGGAATCCGGGGCATTTTATGGGGGATGAATCGATCCTGGGGGGGGGAATCTTTGCGTTGGACGCTGAATTTGCCAAACGGTTCGTGTTGGCCTTCAACACCGGTTTTGAGGTGACGGAGGGGATCACCTTCAGCAATGTGCAGCTCTCGCCGGCCCAACTTCTCATAGGGGCTGGTGCGATCCTTCGGGTCATCCCCGACCGGCTGGATATCAATCTCGAAATGAAGGGGAGGACCCCTTTCGGACATCTTTTTGCTGATGAGGAGGAGACTCCGATAGAGATCCTGGGGGGGATGGAGTGGCGATCATCCAGGGGGCTTGCGATCGGGGGTGGAATGGGTGTCGGTGTCGTCTATGGGGTTGGGGTGCCGGCCTTCAGGGGCCTGATGAGGGTCTCCTATGCCCCGCTCCGTGAAGAATCGAGACAAAAGAGGAAGACGCTCCAGGAACTGAAATACGGTGTCGAGACCCCTCCTGCGGTTGAATGGGCGGTCTTCGATCTCAAGGCGAAGTGCCCCGAGAGGGCTGAAGAGTTTGATCCGAAGGTACACGACCCCGGTTGCTCCAAGTACTACGAGTTGAGCCAGTTGGCCTCCTTGAGTCTCAAGTGTCCCAGCCGGCTCGAGGATTTTGATCCGAAGGTGCATGATGCCGGATGTCCGAAGGTCTACGAACTCAGGCGGGATTTGACTGAGGAGGAATATGCGACGGTCTATGTCCTGGCGGCCCAGGGGCTTGCCGGCAGGTGCCCGGACGATCCGGCGACCTTTGACCCGGCAAAACATGACCAGGCCTGTCCGAAATTTTTTGAGATCAAACAGACCGTTTCGTTGGTCGCCCGATGCCCGGAGAGACCGGACGACTTTGATCCGAACTTCCACGACGCCGATTGCCCGAAGGTCTTTACGCTGAGGCAGGATCTCGCCAAACGGGATATCCAGGCGATCCGTGTCCTGTCGCAGTCCGACGCCGATCAGGACGGGATCCTCGACATCGCTGATCGCTGCCCCCGGGTTTTCGGCATCGCGGCGGCCCACGGCTGCCCGGAGGCGGAGCTCCTCTTCAAACAGGGGCAGATCCTGACGATGAGGGTCCCGATCACCTTTGCCTATAACAAGGGGGAGCTGACACCCTCAATCGGGAGATCCTTGAACGAGGTGGCGGAGGTTATGATCAATCACCCGGAGATCAAGATCGTCCGGATCGAGGGGCATGCCGACAGCCGCGGCTCTGCCCGCGGGAACCTGAAGATCTCACTCCGGCGCGCCGAGATGGTGAAGAGATTCCTCATCCGGTGTGGTGTCGCCCCGGCCCGGCTCAAGGCGATCGGAATAGGGGAGGCGAAACCGATCGCCTCCAACAAGACAGCCGCCGGGCGCGCCAAGAACCGTCGCGCCACTGTTCTTGTCCTGGAGCTTGTTCAATAAAAAATGAATGGACATTCATTCCGAAAAAATGATACCGTGCGTCATATGGGCTCGCTCCTCATGACGATCGCCTCATTTCTGATCCTTGGGTTTCTGGGGGCGCCGCTGATCCTCTGGAGCCTCGCCTTCCTGATTGTGCTGATCGGCCTTGGGGCCCCCCCGCCTGTTCTCCTGACCTTTATTCCCCTCGCATTGATTTTTAACATCCGTCCCCTTCGAAGGATCCTCCTCTCCTCCTGGCTCATGGGGGTGATGAAGCCTCTGATGCCGAAGATCTCCGAGACTGAGCGTGTCGCGCTGGAGGCGGGGGTTGTCTGGATTGAAAAAGACCTTTTTTCCGGCCGGCCCGATTTCAGAAAAATGTTGAAGGAGCCTTATCCGGAGCTCAACCCGGAGGAGAAGGCGTTTCTCGAGGGGCCGGTCGAGCGGCTCTGCAAGGTGGTCGATGACTGGAAGGTCTGGATCGACAGGGACCTCCCGCCGGAGGCCTGGGCGCTCCTCAAGAAGGAGAAGTTTTTCGGGATGATCATCCCGAAGGGGCATGGAGGTCTCGGATTCTCGGCCCTGGCGAACAGCGCGGTGGTTCAGAAGCTGGCGAGCCGGTCGATCCCACTGGCGGTCACCGCGATGGTCCCGAATTCCCTTGGGCCGGCGGAACTCCTTGTCCACTACGGGACAGAGGTCCAGAAGAAGAGGTATCTGCCCCGGCTCGCAACCGGGGAGGAGATCCCCGCCTTTGCCCTGACAGAACCGCTTGCCGGGAGCGATGCCGGGTCGATACGTGCAAACGGTCTCTTGTTCAAGGGGCCGGATGGCAAGCTCTATCTTAAACTCAATTGGAACAAGCGATGGATCACGCTCGCCTCGATTGCAACCCTACTCGGCCTCGCCTTCAAATTGAGGGATCCCGAGAACCTTTTGGGCAAGGGGGAGGATGTCGGGATCACCTGCGCCCTGATTCCGACGAACCTGAAGGGGGTTGACGTGAAGAGGCGCCATGATCCGCTCGCGGTTCCATTCTATAACTGCCCGACAGAGGGGCATGATGTTGTGGTCCCGGCCGAGGAGGCGATCATCGGGGGGTTGGCAATGGCCGGCAAGGGGTGGAAGATGCTGATGGAGTCCCTCGGCGCCGGTCGCGGGATCTCTCTCCCGGCCCAGGCATCCGGCGGGGCCAAACTGGTCACCCGTGTGATCAGCGCCCATGCAACCGTAAGGAAGCAGTTCGGGGTTTCGATCGGACAGTTTGAGGGGATCGAAGAGCCGCTGGCCCGGATCGCGAGTTACAACTACCTGCTGGAGGCGGTCAGGCGTTTCACCTGCGGGGCGATCGACAAGGGGATCAAGCCGCCGGTGATCACCGCGATGGTCAAGTACAATGCAACCGAGATCGGCCGAAAGGTGATCAACGACGGGATGGATATCCAGGGGGGGCAGGCGATCTCGCGCGGCCCGCGGAACCTGCTCGCCCATGTCTATTTCGGGACTCCGATCACGCTGACGGTCGAGGGGGCCAACATCATGACGCGGACACTGATCGTCTTCGGTCAGGGGGCGCTCCGGGCCCATCCGTACGCCTTTCGTGAGGTCGATGCGATCGGGAAGAGAGACCTTGCCGGGTTTGACAGCGCCTTTTGGGGACATCTGGGGCATGTCGTCCAGAACCTCTGCCGTGCGGTCCTCCTGAGCGCGACGCGGGGATATCTTGCCCCCTCGCCGGTCTCCGGACCGGTCCGCCGGTACTACCAAAAACTTTCCTGGATCTCGGCGACCTTTGCGACGATGGCCGATGTTGCGATGGCCGGATTGGGAGGGATGCTGAAGGTTCGCGAGAAGATCACGGGGCGGTTCGCCGACATCCTCTCCTGGATGTATCTTGGATTCTCGGTCCTCCGCCGGTTTGAGGCGGAGGGACGGCGGGGCGAGGACCTGCCGTTCGTCCATTTTTGCCTGCAGTTCGCGCTCGTCCAGGTCCAGAGGGCGTTTGACGGGATCTTTGAGAATATCGGGATCAAGGGGTTCGGCTGGTTCTTTCGCGGACCGGTCCGTCTCTGGTCCCACTTCAATTCCCTGGGGGATGAGCCGAGCGATCACCTCACACATCAGATCGCGCGTCTGATCCAGGAGAATGACGCCGTCCGGGAGCGGATGACCGAGGGGATCTTTGTCCCGACACGGGAAGGGGAGGCGTTGCATCGGCTGGAGCAGGCGTTCAAGGTGATCAAGGCGGCGGAGCGTATCCAAAAGAAGATGCGCGAGGCGGTCAAGAAGGGGGTTCTGGCCCGTGCCAAAGGGGCTGCGCTTGTTGAGGCGGCGATGAAGGCAGGAGTCATCACGCGCGAAGAGGCGGAGGATCTGAAAAGAAGCGAACAGATGGGATTTGATGCGATCACCGTCGACGACTTCAGTCAGGAGGAGTTTCTCTCCGGTTACAAAGAGAGGGAGTTCCCCGGCCCGCGATCCGCTGCGGCGAGGTAGGGATGATGTCGGGGCGATAGGATTCGAACCTACGACCCCCTGCTCCCAAAGCAGGTGCTCTACCAGGCTGAGCTACGCCCCGTACTACGGAATCTCGATCCGCTTGATCTTGTCCCCCCGGACAACTTTTTTCACGACATCCATTCCAGCGGTAACCCGTCCGAAGACCGTGTAATTCCCGTCCAGAAAGGGGGTTGGCGCGAGCGTGATATAAAACTGGCTCCCGCTGGAGCGCTTTTCGGGGTTGACGGCGTCGCCCGTTCTCGCACAGGCGAGCGCCCCTTCGACATGTTTATGGGGGTTGTTTTTGATCTCGGCCGGCAGCGTGTAGCCGGGCCCGCCGCGTCCCGTCCCCTCCGGATCGCCACCCTGGATCACGAAATTTGGCTCCACCCTGTGAAAGATGAGGTTGTTGAAAAATCCGCCCCGGGAGAGATTCACAAAGTTCGAGACGGTTATCGGCGCCTCTTTGGGGAAGAGCTCCAGTGTGATCGTTCCTTTATCGGTCTGGAGGATCGCCTTCGTATACTTCTGGATATCCGGGAGCGGACCCTTCGGTTCTGAATATTTTGTATCTGCCATGAGGTCCTTTCCTGCCCCGAGGGAGCATAAAAGCGTCACTAGGATCGCAGTTTTTACCGGGAGTCTTGCCATAAACACCTCTTAAGGACCTTAAACAAACGTCCCGGGACGGTCAACTGGAGAAAAGGGGAGAAAAGGGGAGGTGATTGACATCGGCCGGGGGATTCTATAACGACTAAAAAACAAAGGAGGAACCTATGGGAGACTATGTAAAGGTTACTGCAAAGAGTGAGATTCCTTCAAATGAGGGGAGGTCGTTTGACGTGCAGGGAAGGACGGTCGCTGTCTTCAACGTCAACGGCCAATTTTGCGCCATCGACAACACCTGCGTGCATCGAGGCGGTCCATTGGGGGAGGGGAGTTTAGACGGAAACGTTGTCACCTGCCCGTGGCATGGATGGCAGTACGATGTGACTACCGGTGTCTCGCCGGTCAATCCTGCGGCAAAGGTCCAGAAGTACAACTGCAAGGTGGAGGGGAACGATATCCTGGTCGAGGTCGATTGAAATACGTCATCTGTCTCACTACGGTTGGATCGCGGGCCGACGCGGCCCGGATCGCGCGTGCGGTCGTCCGGAGGCGGTTGGCTGCCTGTGTGACGGTTATTCCAGGGTCCTTCTCTCTGTTCATGTGGAAAAAGAGGCTCTGTCAAGAGAGGGAGTGTCTGTTGATCCTGAAGACGTCGCGTTTCAGGCGGGCGTCCCTCGAGGCGGCCCTGAAAAAGATCCACCCGTACAAGCTCCCGGAATTTCTGGTCCTGCCGGTCTCAGGTGGTTCAAGGCGGTATCTCAACTGGATCCGAAAAAACCTCGATGAGTGAATTTCTTGCCTATCTGCATCTCTTTGGGCTAGCGGTCAGTCTCGGGTCGGGCATCTTCTTTATCCTCCTCGTATTCTTTTGGTCCAAGTCGGTTCCCGATCAGGCGATCAGGATGAAGGGGATTGCCGACTCCCTCCGGGTCTTCCATCCCCTCTTTTTGTTCGGGATCTGTCTGGTTTTCATGTCCGGTGCGATCCACCTGACGACCCTGAAGATCGGATTCGGGAGCCGGTATTTTGAGACGTTCGGACGGATCCTCCTCTCCAAGTTCGGGATGACCCTGCTGATCTTTCTTGTTGCCGGGATGCAGTGCTTCGGGATGGGGCTCAAATTTCAGAGGATGGTCTACGGGGTGATCGAGGGGGATCTGGCAAAACAGGCGCGATACGCGAAAAAGATCTGGAGGGCGCAGGTCATGAATCTGCTCTTTCTCGCGATCACCTTATGGTTGGGATTAAAGATGGGGGCGCTCACCCATGTACCTTAAGCAACTTGAGGTCGGTCCGATGCAAAATTTCAATTACCTGATCGGCGACCCGGAGACGAAGGAGTGTGCCTGGGTCGATCCTGCCTGGGAGGTTGACCGCCTCTTGAAGATTGCAAAGGCGGACGGTTATCAGGTGAAGAAGATCCTTCTCTCTCACAATCATTTCGATCATATCGGGGGTGTTGAGGAGCTGGTGAAGGCGACCGGTGCCGAGGTCTACATCCACCCGGAGGACGAGGCGCCTGTCCGGGGAGGGGGGACAAGGATCATCTCAGCCACGTCAGGGCTTGAGTTCAAGATCGGAAATCTCAAGGTGACGGCAATCCACACGCCGGGGCACACC
>CAYWRF010000101.1:0-6965 GCA_964460495.1 uncultured Pseudomonadota bacterium
TCCGGGAGAAAACCGGACCGGCATGCAGGAGCGCCGTTCCACCCAGACCGATCAGAAAAAATAGAATCAGGTTTCTCATCGACCGACAAGGACAGCCACTTCCCGGAGCTTGTGAAAATCAACCGCCGGAAGGACGCGGGCGGATAAAAAGAGATCCCCACCCCCCCGTTCCACCTTCCGCGCCGTGCCGACAGAGATATCCGGTGGAAAAAGGCCGTCCAGACCTGAGGTGACGAGCAGGTCCCCCTCCGCCACCTCCGCCAGACGGTCCCAGTATTCGAAGGCACCAATATAGAGATCCCTCTGGAGTTCCATCCGGTATCCGGAACCGACAACGAGCCCCCGCGCCCCTGTCCTCCTGACACGCACATCAACGGCCGAGGTCGGATCGGTCAGGAGCAGGACTTGGGCCTGCCTTTCTCTGGCGGAGAGGATCTGCCCGACCAGACCCTGGGGCGAGAGGACGACATCCCCGCGCCCGACCCCCGCCTCCGTCCCCCGGTCAATCGCGAGGAGCCGAAACTCCGCCAGCGGCGGGTAGGCAATCACACGGGCATTCACCGTCTTGAACGGGAGTGTCCGCTCCATCTTGAGAAGCGTGGTCAAACGCCCGTTCTCTTCCTGAATAGGCCCGCAGAGCGCCGTCTGGTATTCCAGACCGGAAATGCGCGCGAGGAGCTTTTGATTCTCATCGGCGGTATGGACCAGAAAGAGATACCTCTCTCCAAGCTGAAAAACCGATTCCCCGATCCCCCTGATCCCGCGAGCGAGTGTGTAGACGAGTTCCTGTGAGATCCTCTTCAGGGGGGCTACGACAAATTCGAGGATTGAGCCCCTGCCGAGATACAATAAAAGAGGTATCGAGATGAAGAGGAGGACCAAGGCGAGACGACGTAGCAGACGATAAAAGAAACTCACGTAATTGTAATACCGCGGAGCGTATCCAACTGGTCAAGTGCCATTCCTGTCCCGCGAACAACGCAGGTCATCGGGTCCTCCGCTACCATCACCGGAAGACCGGTCTCCTCCCGAAGCAGGATGTCCAGGTTCCGGAGCAGCGCCCCTCCCCCTGCCAGAAAGATGCCGCGATCGACAATATCGGCCGAGAGCTCCGGCGGCGTCCTCTCCAGCGTGATCTTCACGCTCTCGACAATTGCGTTGATCGGCTCCTGGATCGCCTCGCGGATCTCCTCGGAGTTCACCTCCAGTGTCTTCGGGACGCCGGCGACGAGGTCGCGCCCCTTCACCTCCATCGTCTTTACCTCGCTCTCCGGATAGGCAGTGCCGACCGCAATCTTGATCTGCTCTGCGGTCCTCTCGCCGATCAGCAGGTTATACTTTCTCTTCAGATACTGGATGATTGCGTCATCCAGTTTATCACCCGCCACACGGATCGATCGGGCAAAGACAATCCCGGCCAGCGAAATCACCGCCACCTCCGTGGTCCCGCCGCCGATATCGACAATCATGTTGCCCGACGGTTCCGTGATTGGGAGCCCCGCGCCTATCGCCGCCGCCATCGGTTCTTCGATCAGATAGACCTCGCGCGCCCCGGCCGACTCGGCCGACTCCCGGACCGCCCTCTTCTCAACCTCCGTGATTCCGGACGGGACGCAGATGATGATCCGGGGGCGGATCAGCGTCTTTCGATTGTGCGCCTTTCTGATAAAATAGCGGAGCATCGCCTCGGTCACCTCAAAGTCCGCGATTACCCCTTCTTTCATCGGACGGATTGCCTCGATCGTGCCGGGGGTCCGCCCGAGCATCTCCTTTGCCTCCTTGCCGACCGCCAGCACCCGTTTCAGTCCGCGCCCATCCTTCTGGACCGCGACAACGGAAGGCTCAAACGCAATGATCCCCTTCCCCTTTGCATAAACGAGTGTGTTTGCCGTTCCCAGATCGATGGCCAGGTCGTTGGAAAAAAGTCCGAGGATCGAATCGACAACTAGCATTGAGGGTAAACCGGTAACATCCCCCCCACTTAAATGGCAACAAATTTATTGATTTCCCTCTGTTATTCGGGATACCGCTGGTGCCATGCTTGACCTCATGAGAAGGCATGCAGGCTCGTGGATGATCAAGGTGATACTGGCCCTGATCGTCGGCTCGTTCATCTTCTTTTTTGGGTACACGGAGTTCCAAAGCCGGATCCTGGAGCAAAGGGAACTCCTCGCGACGATTGACGGTGAGCCGATCCCGCGGCAAAAATTTGATCAGCTCCTCGATGACAATATTCAACGGATGAGGGAGGCGGTGAAGGGAGAGATCCCGCGGAATTTTATCGAATCGATGATCCGGGGCCAGATTGTGAACGGGGAGATAGAGGCGCTGTATGCCCGGTCGCTCGGGATCCGCGTCTCCGACGAGGAGGTGGCGAAGGCGATCCGCACCAACCCCAACTTTCTCAAGGAGGGGATCTTTGATCCGGTTGCCTATCACGAACGGTTCAGGCCCTATTTTGAAAAAACCTACGGCGAGGATTTTGAGAGGGGCGTTGAGAAGGACCTCCTCCGCGATCAACTCCGCCAACTCGCGCCGACTTTGTTCGGGACCTGGGGAAAAGAGTTGATGCCCCCCGCAGAGGAGACAAAAAAGGCGAAAAAAAAGAAGTCCAAATCAGACAAGGAGCCTGAGGTTCAGCCGATCAGACCCGAAGCCTTGATGGAGCCCTGGATTGCCGACTTCCGTGACAAGAGAAAAATCAAGTTTTATTGAGACGCTGACGGAACGAGGCGGCGGTGTCTTTGAGGTCGGGGGGACCGTTCGGGATCGCCTCCTCGGGATCTCCCACAAGGATTGCGACCTTCTCGTCACCTCTCTCCCGCTGCCGGAGATCATCGCCCTCCTGAAACCGCTGGGGGAGGTCTTTGTTGTCGGAAAAAGTTTTGGCGTGATCAAGTTTTCCCCTCGGGAGGGTCAGGAGTCCTACGATATTGCCCTCCCCCGGAAGGAGGTCTCCACCGGGACCGGCCATCGCGACTTCGATGTCCATTTTGATCCCTCGCTGCCGGTCGAGATCGACCTCTCTCGACGCGATTTTACGATCAACGCAATGGCCCGGGAGGTGCGAACCGGAAAAACGGTGGACCCTTTTGGGGGGCGCGAGGATCTGGAGAAAAAAATCCTCCGGATGGTCTCGGACAAGTCATTTGAGGAGGATCCGTTAAGACTCCTCCGCGGGATCCAGTTTGCCGCCCGTTTCCAGCTCACGATCGAAGAAAGGACACTTGAGGCGATGAAAAGATGCGCCGATCTGATCCAGACCGTCTCGGCAGAGCGGATCGCCGAGGAGGTTCGAAAGCTCTTTCTCGCGGAGCGGCCATCGGCGGGATTCATCCTGATGCGGGAGACCGGTCTCCTGGCCAAGGTCTTTCCGGAGCTCTCCGAGAATGTCGGGGTGCTTCAGGGGAACAAGTTCAAGAATGACGATGTCTTCCTGCATACGCTAAAAGTCCTCGACGCCTCCCGAAAGGACCCGGCAATCCCGTTCGCCGGGGACCTCGAGCTGATGCTCTCCGCCCTCTATCATGACGTCGGCAAGGCACGAACGATCCGGTTTGATCCAGAAAAGAACCGGTTCACCTTCTATTGCCACCAGATCGTCTCCCGCAAGATGGCCCGAAAGCGGTTTGAAGGATTGAAACTTTCAACTCTTGGCGTGAATCCGCAGAATATCTTCACGCTGATCGAGAACCATATGTTTCAGACGAAGTCGTTTTTTTCGGACCGGGCGATCCGGCGATTCATCAACAAGGTCGGGCCGGACCTGATCCTGAAGCTTGTTGATCTGCGGATTGCCGACAACCGCGGCGGCAAATATCCGGAGGGGATCCGCGGGGTCCAGAAGCTCCGGAAGAGGATTGAAGAAGAGCTGGCCCGTCGCCCCCCGATGGGGGTCAAGGACCTCGCGGTCAGCGGGACCGACATCATGACGCTCGGGGTCCCCGAGGGGCCGCAGATCGGGACGATTTTGAAGGAGCTCCTGGAAATCGTTCTGGATGATCCGTCAAAGAATACCAAGGAGCAGTTGCTGGAGATCATGAAGGACAAAATCTAGCAGACAAATCTTGAACAGGAAAAACCAATTGCAGGAGAAACCGTCTGCTGTTAGAGGCTCATCAGTGACTGACCAGATATTTCTTAAAAGGGTGGTGCTTAATAACTACAAGAGCATCAGGGCATGCTCGGTCAAGCTCGACTCTCTTGCTTTTCTTGTTGGCCAGAATGGAGCGGGCAAGAGTAATTTCCTTGATGCGCTCCGACTGGTATCGGATTCTCTTAATACCTCTCTGGAACACTCCTTGCGCAATCGAGGTGGAATTGCTGAGGTGCGTCGTCGTTCATCGGGTCATCCAACACATTTTGGAATTCGACTGGATTGGAAACTTCCGGATGAAAGTGAAGGAATCTATGCCCTTCGCATTGGTTCACAAAAGAAAGGGGGATTCGAGGTCCAACAGGAGGAATGCCGTATTTTTGCCAAGGGCTCTCTGGAGGAAACATCCTACAAAGTTGAAAATGGAAATGTGACAAGGTCCACCATTAAAGTGGTACCCCCGGCATTGAGTGACCGCCTCTATTTAGTCGCTGCCGCGGGGTTGCCTGCGTTTCGACCCATTTATGATGCGTTATCACGTATGGGATTTTACAATCTGAATCCCGATGAGATTCGCGATCTTCAACCACCTGATCCTGGTGAGATGCTCAAACGCGATGGCAGCAATCTCGCCAGTGTTTTAGACGTTATGGAGAAGGAGCGCAAAAAAACGCATGATCGTGTTGTGAGTTTTCTATCCAGGGTTGTGCCGGGCATACAACGTATCGATGTTAAGCACATAGGGAAAAAGGAGACTCTTGAATTTCGACAGCTTGTTGGAACTAATAAAGATCCGTGGACCTTCATGGCCGAGAACATGTCTGACGGTACACTACGAGCGCTTGGTGTATTAACTGCGCTCTTTCAGTCTTCCAACGGTGCTATGAAAAAGGTACCCTTTGTCGGAATTGAAGAACCTGAGGTTGCCCTGCATCCGGGGGCCGCTGGTGTATTACGTGATGCATTGCAGGCTGCCTCGAAAACGGCGCAAATAGCAGTGACAAGTCATAGTCCTGACCTTCTGGACGACAAAGAGATTGCCGACAAATACATCTTGGCGGTAACCTGTCGAAATGGAGAGACCAGCATTGGGCCGTTGGATCAAGCGGGCAGGTCAGCCATAAGAGATCGACTTTACACTGCCGGAGAACTCTTGCGTCTGAATCAGTTGGAACCGGACGAGAATGCTGTTACCAACATTTCCGCTGACCAACTAGAATTGTTTGCAGATGTCAAGCCATGACGGAAATCAAAATAGCAGCCATTGTTGAAGGACACGGAGAATGTGAAGCAGTCCCTATATTAATACGCCGAATTGCATTGGAGTTGGCTCCCGACTTTGTGCCGCGTGTTCTGTATCCTATTCGTATTCCGGCATCTCGTCTGATCAAACAGGGAGAGATTGAGAGATCCGTTGATTTAGCGGCCAGAAAATTACAGGGACAGGGCGGTATTGTTGTCATTCTTGATTGTGATTGGGATGGTTGTTGCCCAGCACGGATAGGGCCGCAACTTCTAGCCCGTGCCTATAAGGCGCGAGGTGACATGCTGATTTCCGTTGTTCTGGCCAAGAAAGAATTCGAGGCGTGGTTTCTTGCGGCAGCCGAGTCGCTACGTGGCAGATGCTGCCTGGTCGAGGATCTGCAGAGCCCATCCGATCCCGAAAACATTCGGGATGCCAAAGGCTGGCTCAGTGACCGAATGATATCTGACAGAGGTTATTCTGCAACTGACGATCAGGCTGCCATGACTGACATTTTTGATATGACGTCCGCGCGCAAGGCCAAGTCCTTTGACAAATGTTATCGTGACATTAGTTTTATGCTCCAACAGCTTCGAAAAAAACCTGAGTAGACAGAGAGGGGTCGTTGTAAATTGTTCAGAAGAAAATCACGGAAAAAACCTAAACAGTTCGGCGAGCCTGAATTTGTCCGGTCCGTCTGGAAGACGATGAAGGCCCAGGAGCGGGTGAATCCCTCCCTGAAAGAGCTCCATCAACGCCTCGCGGCGGAGCATGAGAGCCTCCCGCACCTGATCGGTCTCACGGGCGGAATCGCCTCGGGGAAGACGCTCGTCGCCTCCTTCTTCAGGAAGAAAAAGATACCGGTGATCGATGCCGACCTCGTCGCGCGCGATGTGGTCAAACCCGGCAAGAAGGCATACTGTCAAATTCTGGAGGTCTTTGGCCCGACAATCCTGAAAAAAGACAAGACCCTCAACCGTCAGCGACTGGGTGAGGTGATTTTTGGAAATGAGGGAAAGAGAAAGATTCTTGAAGCGATCACCCACCCGGAGATCCGGAAAGAAATCCTCGCTCAAATTGCAAAACTCAAACAACAAAAAAAGAGAACGATTGTCATCGATGCCGCGCTTCTCTTTGAATCGGGGCTGGACAGAATGATGGAGAAGAACATCCTCGTCACGATCAACCCGTCGGTTCAGCTGAAGAGGCTCGTGGTCCGAGACCGGATCTCCGAGACGGAGGCCTGGACCCGGATCCTCTCCCAGATACCCGCGGCAGAAAAGCAGAAACTCGCCGATTACATCATTGATAATTCAGGGACGCGCAGCGCGACCACAAGACAAGTTGCTAGAATCTTGAGGGCCTTCGCTCCCGACCGCGGTCATGACCGCCTGGTCCGTGACCGCCCGGGCGACGGTCTCTGAAGCCGCCCCGACCGCCGCTGTCACGGCGTGGCGGACGGTCCGACCCCTCCGGCGGCGGGACCCAACCCTCGGGCGGCGGCATCGTCTCCCGACGGGAGAGCGCCACCTTGCCGTTCGGTTCGATCCGGATCACCTTGACCTTCACCTCATCCCCCTCCTTGAAGACGTCCTCCACCCGATTGACGCGTTGATAGTCAATCTG
>CAYWRF010000102.1:0-6961 GCA_964460495.1 uncultured Pseudomonadota bacterium
AAGGAGGGCCTGCCGCGGGCAACGCAGCAGATGGGCCTTTGTCAACATCCTGCTACCCTATTGATCGCCGATCACCGGGACAAGTTGTGAGAAAAAACCAGACTATTAATAACTTGTAATATTACTACTCAACAAGTAATATTACTTGCATGTTTGTATCTCGCTGTAATCAAACCGTTTTTGAGGAGTCCGTTCTGCGGTCAAGTCGAATTACAGCGATCCTAGGACCTCGCAGGGCCGGGAAGACAACCCTCGTCAATCATCTGGCTGGTCTTCAATCCGGAAAAAAATGGGTCACGTTCAACATGGACAGTCTCGAAGAGAGGCAGAGGATTGAGACGGGTGAACTGAAAAAGATAATTGAAGAAAAGGCCTTTCAAAAAATTACGCCGGAAAGACCGCTCTCAGTCGCTATCGACGAGGCACAAAAATGCCCCGCGCTGTTTGATCAGATCAAGATCCTGTACGACGAATATAAAGAGACTCCGGCGCTCAAATTTGTTCTGACCGGCTCCGGATTTTTGGGGCTCCATCATCTGGCGGCTGAAACACTGGCAGGCCGGATCGAATTGATACAACTTCGCGAGTTTGGTATCCGTGAAACAGCCGGTCTGCAATCACCCCCCTTCCCCTCACTCCCTTCCATCCTTGACCAACTTGCCGGCAACGAAGCTGCTTCGAAGATCATCTCCCTCTCCAACCGGATGGCCCCCTTTCGCCCGCAACTCCAGAAGGCACTCGAAGAACAGATGGTTTGGGGAGGGCTGCCGGAGGTCCTTCAGGAGGGAGGCACCGAGTCGGGCGAAAAAAGGCGGGTCACCTACCTCGGCAACTATCTTCAAACCTACCTGGAAAAGGATATTCGGGATACGGAAACTATATCCGATATCGGCCTTTACCAGAGGATGATGGAGGTCGTTGCCCAACAGACAGGATCGATTCGCGAAGACAAGAAAATTGTTGGGGCCCTTGGCTGTTCCCGCGACACCTTGAAAAAATACCGCGGGTATCTTGAGGCGACCCTGGTTTATCGGGAGGTGTATCCCTATATCGGGAGTCCCTTGAGACGGATTGTCAAATCTCCCAAAGGGTATCTCACGAACAACGGCCTTGTGAGCTATTTGACGGGGATCTATGATCGAAATGCCCTGTTAAAAACCGGGACCATAGGACACCGATTTGAAAATTGGCTCCTGAAGGAGTTGCTGGTCTGGCTCGATCGGGACCCGCGCCAAAGTGAGATCTATTTTTGGCGGACAAGCGGCCAGGTGGAGGTGGACTTTGTTGTTGTCAAACAACCTCTGGTGATCCCGTTCGAGGCAACTTTCTCATCGAAGAGCGACCAGAAAAAGGTAAAACATCTCTCGATTTTTCTCAATCAGGAAAAAAAGGCCCCTTTCGGATGCTACGTCTACAATGGAGAGGTCCATTACGACGAAGGATCCCGAATCCTTTTTCTCCCGGCATGGTTGATCGGTTAGTAGGGTTTGAGATCCTGCCGGGGATCACGAGAATTCCATGAGTCAGCACTAACGCAATCCGTCAACAAACCGGCTTGTCTCCCTTGCCCCCTTTAGGATAGAGGAGCGGCGATGTCGCTTATCGTCCTTATCTATCTCGTCCCGATCATCGGGACCTTGACCCAGATGTGGCGCCGGGCCGGGCAGATCTGGAACATCTGGAATTCCTTGCGCGCCTTCTTCCCGGAGGACCGGATCTACCGAAGGCTCAAGGGATGGGATGCCCGTTTCGCCGCCTGGAAACGGCGCCATCCGATCACGACCTATGCAAGCATTCAGCACCTGAACCTTCTTGCCGGAAAGATCGAGTATGGGATCGGCCACCTCCGGGACTACACGATCGGCCTCTGGATGATGGCCGCCTTCGTCTATGACCTGACCGTGATGGTCTTTGGAAGCCCGGAGATCCGTGCCGGCCGGTTCCAGACACTTTTCTATCACGGTTTCTTCGCCCTCCTCTCCCTCTGGACCTATCGGCGCCATGTCACCACTGGCCTGCAGATGACCGAGTTCATGCGATCGAACCCGCACGTCCATCCGCAGGAATTCTTTGACCACTACTACCGGCGCCTCGGTCCGGCGGCGGTGCCGGTCCCGTCAAAGGCAACGCGGGTCGTCGACCCGACCCATGTCTCCTACAAGACGGGAAGACCGCCGAAGAAGACCCTCTGGGTCTGGATGCACGGGACCTTCGACACCGCGATCTTTGCCCGGAGCGCCTATCGGGCGCTCGAGACACTCGGTCCGGTCTACGGACGCGAGGTCTTTGATGTGATGGCCTCGCTCTGGGGCTCCCGGATGCTCCAGCTCTTCCGGGCCGAGATGACGGTTGAAGGGACAGAAAACCTGAAGGGGCTCTCCGGAAAGATCATCCTTGTCTGCAACCACAAGAGCTATCTCGACTTCGTCTTCAACTTCTTTGCCCTGAGCTCCACCAGGCTTGCCTCCGGACGCAATGTCCGTCCCCGTTACCTCGCGGCAAAGGATCACTTTGTCGACAACAAGATGATCCACAGCGGCCTCGGGGTTGGGAAGCTGATCGAGGCGGTCAACATGGTCTTTGTCGACCGGAAGGGAAAGGGAAGAGACGCGGTCGGCGAGGCAGCCCGTATCCTTCTGGAAAAAGAGGTCGAGGTCGCGATGTACCCGCAAGGGACACGGGCGCTTGCGAACTTTGGCCCCAAGGGTGAACGGCTCGATGCCGGCTACTACACGACCGGCAGCGTCCGGTCCCTGAAGTCGGACCTTGGCCACCTGAAGAAGGGCTGCGCCTATCTGGCGGTCGACACCGCGATCGCCCTCTCCCGCCAGGTCCCAAGAGACGAAACCGCCCTCCATCTCGTATTTGTCGGGATCGACGATGTCGCCTCAATCATCCCGAAGGGGGCGTATCAGGTCCAGACGGAGGGCTCCGTAAGATTCAGGATAGGAGAGGCCCTGACGATCAGCCCCGCGGAGGTCCAGTCTCTTTCAAAACCGACGGGAGAGACGGCCGAAAACGAGGCGGAGAAAAAATACCTGGAGTTTGTCGGGTCGGTCCAGAGCGAGATCGACCGTCGTCTCGTAAGGATCCTGAACCTCCACGAGAGGCTCAGCCGGAGGTTCATTGAGGAGCTGAGAAAGAGGGAGATCGCTCCGAGGGAAAATCTTTTGAAGATCAACCATGAACTGGCCGAGGCGGCCCGGATGGGGAACCGTCTCCCGTTCATGATACTGGACCGGATCTACGCCCTCCCCTTCCGGGATCAGCCCCTTTTCCTTGAGGAACTGGCCCACAAATTCGCGAACAAAGAAGAGCTCGCGCCGCTCCGTGATGCGGTCACGGATGAACTCTTCCGCCATCGGGGGGGAGAACTGAAGAAGATCTCGATGCAGGAAGAGGCCAGAAAGGTTGCCTAAACAAGATCGATCAGATCCTTGATCGAATCCTTGCGCACACAGGTAAATGCAGGCGTATCACGGACCGTGTACTTGGAGGCGGCGGTCTCCCGGAGTGACTGGACTAGATCGACAAACTCGCGCGGGTCGTCTCCTTCAAAGGCGACGACGAACTCCTGGTCATCGATCCCGAAGGAGTAGGTGGTGTTGATCCGGATTGAGGGATATTTGTGCCCGAGTGCGATATGGGACTCCATCATCTTCTGCCTGTCGGCAAACGGCAACAGGTACCAGTCCCGGCTCTTCACGAACGGATAGACAAAGAGATATTTGGAAAGCCCCGGCTGGATCTGGCCGCGACGCCCTTCCTGTCCGGGATGGACATGCTTGTCGATATAGACCGACCGTTTTGTCACCGCGAGGTACGAGAAGGGGGTCGAAAGATATTTTCCGAATCCGGTCTGGTTGATCCGTGCCGACATCTCCTGAAACAGCGGGAGATCGAATCCGATCCGCCAGAGGAGCATATCACAATCAGGCCGGAGGCCGATCAGCGAATAGGGGAGCAGGATAATCTTGCGCGAATAAGACTGGACCACCTCCACAAACTCCGCCTTTCCCCGATCCTGCTCGTCTCGCGAAAGCCGCCTCCAGGCGGGATCCACCTTATAGAAGGAGAAGTTCACAAACTGGCGCGGGAGTTCTTCCGTTTCTGACATAGGGAGAGCCGGGTATCATGACCACCCCCGCTTGCCAAGAGGTTTTCTCTATGTGTAGGTTCGGTCCGATGAAGGTTCTTGTAACAGGGGCGACCGGTTTTGTCGGTTCCCATATCGTCCGAAAACTGATCGCTGCGGGTCATTCGGTCAGGATCCTGAAGAGGCGAAACTCGCCGATGAAGCTCCTGAAGGGGCTCTCCTTTGAGACAGCCCTCGGGGATGTCACGGAGAAGGGCTCCCTGCTTCAGGCGATGGCGGGGGTTGAGGCGGTCTTTCACTCGGCCGGTCTCGTCTCCTTCTGGAGCGGCGATACAGAACCCCTTTACCGGATCAACAGCGATGGAACCCGCCACGTCGTCGAGGCCTGCCTCGAACAGAAGGTCAAAAGACTCGTCCATACCAGCTCCGTTTCGGCGATCGGTCGCCCCCCTCCGGGCGAGATCGGTGACGAGTCACTCAAGTTCAACTGGTGGCCCTGGCGGATCCCCTACTGCAACTCAAAGTTCCTGGGGGAGGAGGAGGTGAGACGCGGGGTTCAGCGGGGGCTCGATGCGGTGATCCTGAACCCGGCGGTGATCTTCGGCCCCGGCGACCTTCACTATCACGGAGGGGCGATGGTCCTCCAGATGGCACGAGGAAACATCCGCTATTATTTTAAGGGAGGTTGCTCCACCTGTGATGTGGAGGATGTCGCGGAGGCGCATCTCGCCGCCCTCAAAAAAGGGAGAACGGGGCAACGCTATATTTTGGGCGGAGAAAATGTGAGCTGGAAGGAGATGTTCCGGGTGATTGCAGAAATGGTCGGTGTTGAACCGCCGCAAAAAAAGATCCCGATCCCGTTCCTCTCGGCCTACGCCCGTTCCCTCGACTGGATCAGCCGGCTCACGCACCGGAGACCGATATTGACACCGGAGGAGGTCCGGATCTCCCAAGTTCCTGTCTTTTTCGACTCCGGAAAGGCCTCGCGGGAATTGGGATACCGGATCACGCCGCTCCGGGAATCACTCCGAAAGACCTGGCAATGGTACCGCAGGGAAGGGCTTATTCGATGATCCAGTCTCCCCTGTTCCTCACCCTCCCCCAGATCAGTCACGCCTTTGTGACCCGGGCCGATTCACCGTTCCCAGCCGTGACGGCCAGGACCGTGACGGCCAAACAGGTCCACGGCACCTCACCTCTCTTTGTGACAGAGGTGCCCAAGGTGCGGCCGCACGGATATGATATCCTGATCACGGGAACCTATGGAATTTCGGTCGCGGTGGAGACGGCCGATTGCCTGCCAATCCTCCTCGCAGAGCCGGAGGCTGGGCTCGTTGCAGCGGTCCATGCCGGTTGGCGCGGGACGGCGGACCGGATTGCAGAAAAGGCGGTCGCACAAATGGTCAAGCGGGGGGCCAGCGCTGACAGGATTGTTGCGGCGCTCGGCCCCTCGATCGGCGGGAATTGCTATGAGGTGGAGCAGGATGTCGCCTCCCGGTTTGGAGATTTTCCGGAGGCATTGAAACGAAAGAGTGAAAAGAAATGGCTTCTCGACCTCGCAGAGGCCAATCGCCGTCAACTGATCTGTTCAGGCCTCTCTCCGGAAAGGATCGACCGTATCGATCTTTGCACCCACTGCCGTCCAGATCTCTTTCATTCCTATCGACGTGATGGCGAGAAAACGGGACGGATGACCAGTTTTATCAAACTTCTTCCCGCTTGATTTTTCCACGACGGGACACTACAACCCCGGCCGATGCGCACCCGTATCCTCTCTCCATTCATTCCTCCCGTCTCCCAGATCGGCTTCGGGGTCTGGACCGTCGCCACCACCTGGTGGGGCGTCAAGGACGCCTCTTTAGGCGTCTCTCTACTCCGCGAGGCACGGGAGCTCGGCATCAACTTTTACGACACCGCCGATGTCTATGGAAAGGGGCTCGGAGAGACAATCCTTGCGGAGGCTTTTGGAAAGAAGCTGAACGATCTGGTTGTCGCGACCAAGTTGGGTTACGACTGGGAATCGACGGAGGAACGGACCGGCCATGGCGAGCTCCCTCAGGACTGGTCCCCCTCCTTTATAAGGCGCGCCTGCGAGGGGAGCCTTAAACGCCTGCGGCGTGACTGGATCGACCTCTACCAGCTCCACAACCCGCGGATGGAGGTAGTCCGTTCCGCCGAGATCCGGGAGACCCTCGAGGGGTTGAAGAAGGAGGGAAAGATCCGGGAATACGCCGCGGCCCTCGGCCCCGATATCGGGTGGTTTGAAGAGGGGCGCGTCGCAATTGAGGAGGCAAAATACCCGGTCCTGCAGGTGATCTACAGCCTACTCGAGCAGGAGCCAACAGCTTCGCTGTTACCGCACGCCGAGCATCGGGGAACGCGTTTGATTGTCCGGGTCCCGCACGCCTCCGGTCTTTTGGACGGAAGTTACAACCCCGATAAACATTTTGAGAAGAGCGACCATCGAAATCACAGGAAAGAGCTCTGGATGAAGGCAGGTCTGGAGGCGGTCTCATTGCTGAAGGAGGTCTTGTCGGGTCGGAGGGCCCTTTCGCAATCGGCGATTCTTTTCTGCCTGAATCCCTCATCCGTCGCAACGGTGCTTCCTAACTTTACCGAACTCGATCCGATGCGGGAGTTTGTGGAATCGGCAGAAAAACCTCCCCTTTCCACGGACGAGATCCTGAAGATCAAGGAGCTCTGGAAAAATCACCTCGCCTCCAGACTGACACAACCTTTTGCCGACAGCCGTTCAAAGCCGACACCCAAGCGGCTAGCTGCCTAGAGACCGGACTCTCTGGCCCTTTTAGCCCACGAGAAGGCAATCCCTCCGATTCCGAGAAGGAGCGCCGCGACCACGAGAAC
>CAYWRF010000103.1:0-6938 GCA_964460495.1 uncultured Pseudomonadota bacterium
CCCCCATCGATTCGCAAAGGAACTCGGACAGCGCCTGTCGCACCTCAAGGATCCTGAAAATGTCCCGCGAGTGATCCTGCAGCGATCGACCGTAACAAATAGCCGAGAGCCCCTGGAGCGCACTGGCAAAACCCACCTCATTGGAGGAAGAGGCCCGCCCTTCCTTGGCCGAACCGATCGGGATCACATTATCGGTATTAAAGCCATCTGTCCTTCTGATCCGTGTCATTCCAAATCTCCGATCTGGTTCATCATGTCGTTCGTCGCCGCCTGCCGGTTTGCAATCACATTCATCGGATCAACGTGCCCTTCGGGCGATCCCCCAGGCCTGCCAGGCCCACCAGCAGGCGTGGTCACTGCAGGAAAGAGGATCTGTGGGAGCTGGTTCGAGTTGATATCCTGTTTCTTGGAGGAATCGCGATAATTCCCAAATTGACCCAACCCGTACGAGGCGGCCCCAATGAGGGCGGCCGGGGGAAAGAAGAAAGAGGCGGCATAACCGACCGGGGCCGCCAGCGCCCCGAATGAACGGAGAAACCTCCCGAAGGCGGAACCGCTCTTCGGGGGATCGGGAGGCGCCGCCACCCGTGCCTCAAATTTTATCCGGTTGGTATCAATCTTGTTCAAGTTCATAAACTGTCCTTAAGCCTTATTATCGTCACCTTTCCAGCCCCGAGTTGCCTTGGGTGAAGCACCCTTGGGTGAAGCACCCTTGGGTGAAGCACCCATCAACGCGCCTCCCTCTTGCCGACATCAAAAGTCCCCTCCATCCCCTCACCGGGGCCGGCCCCAAGCAAGGCCTGTCTCTGCCCCGCCTCCAGCGGGACAGACTCGACAGGGGTCCCGGTCTGCAGCCTGAGCCGGAGACGATTCAGCCGGACCACATTGACGAGCAGCGCCGCAGAGACAGCCACCAGGAGCCCCAAAAGGGAGACAAAATAGACCTTGAGCCTCCCGATCGACCCCTGCTGGACCTTGATCCCGGCCAGTTCCACAACAGGGGAAGAAGAGGGCAAAGGCCTCCGTGGCGCCGTCGTCGGGGTTGGAAAGAGGGTTGATGGGCCATGGGTCGCTGTCGCCGGTACCGCCAAGGAAGAGATGATGACAGAGATATCGTTGGGATTCAGATTCGGAACCGAATTGGCGACAAAGCGCTGGATCTTCGCCTCACTCACCGGCGCCGTCCCCCCCTCCACCTGTTTGGTCCTGACCACCACAGACGCCGTTGGCCGTTTCGTGTCGGACTTCAGATCAGCAAATTCATTTTCTTCCGGGACATTCAGCACGATATCCGCATCGACAACGCCGGGGATCTTTTCCAGGGAATTGATGATCTCCCCCTTCAAGGCCAAAAGAAAACGGGCCTTCTGTTCATCCGGTGTCGGGATCAACCCTTTTTCCTTATAGACCTCGGAGAGCCCCATTTCTCGCCTCTTGGGGAGATTGTTCGCCATGAGAACCTGACGGGCAGACGCCTCTTTTTCTGCAGTAACCGCAACCACCCAGCTAACCTCCTGACCCGATACCTCTCGTTTCTTGATGGCGTCGATCCCTCCCTGGTGGAGGATGTAGAGGATCTCGTCGACCTCCATCTCAGTGAGCCCATGATGGAGCTCAACCTTGCCGCAGGCGATAACCCCCAGAAAAAGGAGGACCCATAGTGTAGGCCGCTTCTTCATGACGTTGATCTCTCAACTCCCTTGAGTGAGGCACCCTTGGGTGGGACACCCTTGGGTGGAGTAAACCCGTCCTTGATCACGCCGCTTAAGGAGCGGGCAAACTCGCCCGAGGTCCCGGACGGATCGAGAAGGGAGGCCTTCTCAAGTTCGGCAAGCGCCTCCTCCTTTCTCCCTCGGAAAAAGAGAGCCTCTCCCAGATAGGCACGTGCAAAGGGGCTATCTGCCTTCATCTGGAGCGCCCTTTTATAATGACGGATCGCCTGATCGTATTGTCTCATCGCAAAATGAACCGTCCCGATCGCCACCCACGGGATCTCGCTCTCCGGCTGGAGAACGGTGACCCCTTCAAAGACCTCTTTCGCCTCGTGAAACCGGCCCATCCCCATGTAGACGTAACCCGCCTCCATAAGCAGGACCAACTCCTGACGATCGATCGGAACCAAAGGGTCACCCTCCCGTTATTACATCCCTCTCATGTTCTGGATCATGTTGTGGAGTGTTCGATCGCGGCTCTGCAACATGTTTGAAACCAGCGTGTATTGCCGGTTCTGATTTTGAACCTCCGACTGAAGGACCAGCATGTTCATCGAATCGGTATGCATCCGGCCGAGGAGGTAGTCTCTCTCCAGGAGCTCCTGGCTCGGATTGTCAAAAGGGACAGTTCCGGCACCTGTTGCGGTCGTGGTGGCGGTTGTGCCGGTTGAGGCCGGAGCAGTTCCAAAGGCTGGATCGGCATAGTTTGGATTAAAAGGGTTTGTCTGCGTGGAAAGGGCCCCTCCATAAGAGGCACTACCCCCGTAAGGGGCGCTCGCCGCCGAGAGACCGGTCATTGCCGCCTGAGTGACTGCGGCATGCTGCGGATCACCACCCGCCTGAATTGTCCCCTCGGCCCCCGCAGGGGCCATCGACCCCATGAAGACCGAAAAATCCTGAGACGGTTGGGTCGACTTGATCTTATGCCCTGTTGATCGGATTGACGTCGGGTCTATCGCGGTAACCATGGATCCTCCTTCAAGTGAGGGGTCTCGACCCCGAGGGGTCCTGACCCCAAGGTCTCAACCCCTTTCGACTTGATTATCGGACTCCCGTACCCGGTGAGTTGCGTCTCCCCCTACCTTTTAGCCGCCTCATACTTCTTTCTTAACAGCTCCCTCATGAGGTCCATTGTCCGCTCAATCGCCTTCATCCCCTTCCTCGCCTCGGCGGCCTTCTTCAAACCCTTCATTTTGCTTACCTTTTCAAGCTCCTGATACGTTGTCATGAAGTCCCTGTTGAACTTCTCAAAATTCTCCGTTTCAAGAAGCCTCATTATCTCCGGATAACGAGCCTCGGGGATCGCAACCTTTCGCTCTGTTTTTGGCATCTAGATGATTTTCTATCAGATTTTTAGGATTTCGACAACAATTGTTATTATGTCTCTCCAACCGGTTGGAGTGTTACGACCACAGGCCTGAATTCGGCGACACCCAGGTTGAGCTTGATCTCCTGGGGTACAAATCCCACCTTCTTGATCTCGATCCTGTAGGTCCCGACACCGAGGTCTCTCAGGATCAGTGGTGTCATCTGGGAGACCTGTTCACTGTTTACGAAGACGATCGCACCCGCAGGGGATGAGTTGACATAGATCACAGACTTCAAGGGGGAGATCTGCTGGAAGAGGATACCGGCGTCATTCCTCAGTTTGAGGTCCTGAGAAGAGACGAGGATCTCGATCAGGAGCTGAAGCGACTTGACCGGATCCCCCTGATGAAAAGCGATATGGGCAAGCCCCAACCGGCCATGCAGACGGAGATCCTGATGCTCCATCGTCTTCCGAAAATAACCGTCCGCCTCCTGGAACGATCTCTGCCAGAGATAACAGATCCCGATCAGATAGGAGATCTCGGCCGTCTCACGAGGGGTCGGATCCCGGCTCAAGCCTTCCACCAGAAGGGGAAGCGCCTCTCCATGCCGTTTCTCGGAAATCATCGTGGTAGCCTTGTTGATGATCTCACCGGCGAGGGAGGTCTTTAAGGGGATCTCGGAGACAAAGGGGGCATTGAGATCCATCCGGATCGGCTGGGAATAATCAAAAAAACCCTCGCGCCGAAGTACGAGGATATGCTCGCCTGTTGCCGCCTGTCCCTCGTACGGCGTCGTGCCGAGCTCCTGACCATCCACAAGGACCTTGGCGCCGGAGGGAATCGAGGCGATCTGAAGCGGGAAGAGAGAAAGATCCGCCTCTTTCAGATTGAGTGCATACTCCCCTCCCCCTTCCTTTATCTCGAATTTTCTTCGATAGACGACCTGCGGGATGAAATCCTGCGCCCCTTCAAGGGGACGGCTCCTTCGAAGTTCCACCGAGTACTGTCCGTAAGGGATATAGATCGGCTTGCCGAAGGTGATCTCTCCGAACTTGATCGGTTTGGTCCTTGTCGGATCCGAGTCAAAGGACCCCTCCAGATAGACGTCAACCCCTGCCGGGAGCGAGAGGATCTTGAACAAACCGACCTTTGCCCGAAACCGGACCGGAAGCACCTCCACACCGGCTGTCGGGGCAAACGTCACAATCTCTTCCAGAGTCTCACCAATCTCTTCCAGCTTATAAATGGCCCGCGCCTCGTAGAGCTTGCCATCTTCCATCGGGGATGAGACGCGAAAATCGGTCTGACCGATTTCTTCTTTTCCAAAAAAGACCGCGGCCGGGATCGGTTCTGAGGTAAAATCGAGGATCACCTGCCTGAAGGATGAGGAGGGGACCAGTTGCCGCTCGTCCCCCCCTGAGATCGCCTCCCCTTCCTCGCCTTCTGTTTCCTCCTCCTCGATCGTCCTGGCCTTTTCTGTCTTTTTACCCGGTTTCATGAACTGAAAGACCTCGTAAACAGCCGCGACGAGGAGAACCGCCATCAGTCCAAAAAGAAGAAGACGACCCCACCGCCTCCCTACACGAGGCGCCTCAGGCATCTCCTCCGACGGCGGCTCTTCGCCGGTAGCATTTGTTTCAAGCGGCGGTTCCTGAGACAGTTCCGGCTGTGCCGGTTCCGGTTCTCGAACCGGTTCGGCCGTCGCCGGCGGGGCCGCCTGGGTCAGATACCGGAGCTGGAAGGCCCCAAGTTGAAGACGGGTATTGTGGGTCAATGGATAAGGTTGGTCGGGCTCAAGCCTCTGCCCTTGAATCTTTGTCCCATTCCGGCTCCCCTGATCCGCAATCGTCGCCCCCCCCTCCCCAACCTCAATCAACGCATGACGGCGGGAGATGCTGGAGTCATCCAGGACAATATCGTTCTCCGAAAGACGGCCGATCAGATTCTTGCCTTTCCTCAGGGAAAGGCGTCCCCCCGGAATCGGGCCCGCCAGGACCTCGAGGCAGGGGTACTCCTCTTTGTCCTCCGTCATCTGTGTGCTTTCGTCGGGATTCGCCACCTGCCTCCCTCTCTACCATGAAAGTCAAAATTGACAAACGGGATTTAAAGGATGAGATAATGCCCAGGTGACAAGAACACTCAAGCTTTTTTTGATCGGTTTCCTGTTTCCCGTGATCACCCAGGCCTCACCCTGTTGGCCCTCTGTTTTTCAGTGGAACGAGGAGGGGGGTCTCCGGGCAAAAAAAATCCTCCTCCTTCCGTTTGAGAACGGCTCTTCCTACGAGAAGGATGACTGGCTGAAGGATTTCTTTCCCGTCGTCCTGAAGGGGTATTTCGCACTCTCGGAGAAGGTGACGCCGCTCACCTCCCCGGAGTCATCACGCCACGACACCTTTGATACAAACCAGGCCCTTGAGATTGCCAAAAAAGAGGGGGCTGATTTCCTGGTGATCGGCAAATTCACAAGGGGGGGGGCCGACGGGGCAGGCCCCAGCGGGGCGGGCCCCCTGCTAAACGTCTCCGCCCGGTTCCTGAAGGTGGCTGAAAAAACCGAAGAGGGACGGCTAAACGGCTCTGCCGAATTCCCCGGAACCCGTGGTCTGGCGGACCTGTTGGTCGATCTGGCGGTCGAGGCCGGCAAGGCGTTTCGGTTGAAGTCGTGGAGTCCGAAGAAAATCATCCCCTACAAGATCGTCTCCCTCTCTCTGGAAACGCTCCGTTTCTACACACTGGGACGTGTCGCCCTGGACCGCAAGACCCCTCAGGGGACATCCGAGGCGATCCGGCGGTTTGAGGAATCGATCCGCAACGACTTCAACTTCACCCCGGCCTATCTGGGCCTTTCGCTTGCATCCGCCCGCGCGACCTTGATCCGGTGGAGAGAGGGGGAGGAGTATCAGGAGTTCTTGACTCGGGCCCGAAGAGAGCTTGAAAAGGCCAAGCTCCTCGATCCCTTGAGGAGCGCCCCGGAGGCACGGAAAATTGAGGCCTACCTCGCGGCGATCACCGGTGCCGACCTGGGGGGGAAAACCGCTCGGAAGAAGGCGGAACAGATCCTGAAACAGCTGGAGGCTTGCGGGGGGAGATCATGAAGAGAACTGTTTTTGCCCTCATCATCCTTTTGGTCCTGCCCGCGTCTTCGGCCGTGGCCAAAAAGAAAAAACATATCCCGCTCGACCTCGCGGTCTTCCATAACAACGAAGGGGTCAAACGTCTCGCCACAAACGACTTTGAAAAGGCGCTTTGGGAATTCAAGACCGCCGCCGAACTCGATCCGAAATATGCCGAGGCCCACAGCAACGAGGGGCTCGTCTACAAATACCGCGGTCAATACGACAAGGCGTTGACGGCGTTTCGAAGGGCGCTCGTCGCCGATCCGAAATGGGCGACCCCGTACAACCATATGGGGGCGGTCTACCTGACACAAAAAAGGGTCGGCGAGGCGATCGTCTCTTTCCAGAAGGCGATCCAGAGAGACAAGAAATTTGCGGATGGATACTACAACCTCGGTCTCGCCTACCTGGAACGGTCCAAGTCGGTCAAAAGCCCGCTCAGGGATCAGAAAACCGCAATCAAGAAGTTTCAAAAGGCGACCACCCTCGACACGCGCCTCTACAACGCCCATCTCGTCCTGGGTGATACCTATGAGGCGATCGGCGACTGGGAAAAGGCGATCCTCAGATACCGGCTGGCCATCGAGACGAAGCCGGATGACGCCGCCCCCTGGCAAAAGCTGGGTGAGCTCTACCTGAAGAAGGGGGATGCAATCAGGGCGGAGGAATCGTTTGCGAGCGCCCGCCGGCTCTCCCCCCAATCCGAGATCTCGTGGCTCGCCCTCGGACAAAGCTTTCTCAAACAATCCCGCTACGGAGACGCGCTGGCCGCCTTCTTTCAGGTCCTCAAGATGAATCCGCGA
>CAYWRF010000104.1:0-849 GCA_964460495.1 uncultured Pseudomonadota bacterium
AGTATCAGTTGGGGATTGACGGTGGTTTCAACGAGGATCTCATGCCGGAGATTGTTCTTGGCCCTCCCCGCGCCCATCCCGCCTCTCCCCAAAACGGTTCGACGCATGTCTTCTCACTTGGGATAGGCGGAAAGATCATACTCGAATTCACCGATTGGCTCCCGTGCGATGGTCCGGGAACCGACCTGATCGTCTTTGAAAACCCGATGTACAATTATACCGAATGGGCCCGGGTTGCCGTCTCGCAGGATGGGTTGCAGTTCTATCCGTTCCCCTGTTTTCCCGATTCTCCCGGCCGTCCAGGCTGCGCCGGTGTCCGGCCGGTCTTTGCGAATCCCGAAATCAATGAGATCAACCCGACCGACCCTGATGAAGCAGGAGGGGATCTGTTTGACCTGGCCGATGTCGGGCTCGACTGGGCCCGATTCATCCTGATCCGGGATTTAAGGAGCAAGAGATTCTACGGTGAGAACAAGGCAGGGTTTGATCTGGACGCAGCGGCGGTGGTCAACGGAAGAAATCCCTAGAAGTCCAGCATCAGTCCGCCGAAGACGTCGACGGCGTGTTTACCGAAATTGGACGGCATGTAGCTGTAGTTTGATTCCACATTGATCGCGAGGAGTGTAATCAGCTTCAGCTTGAAACCGGCGCCCGCCTTGAAGATCGAGGTTGTGTCATCCCAGAAGTCAAACCCGATCCCCCCCTGCGGATAAAAATAGAAGAGGAGCGGGATCAGCGGGACATCAAACTTTCCCAGAAGGTTCGCCTGAAAGTACTCCTTGAAGTCGGTGTCGCCGGTCATCTTGAGATGGAGGCCTGCGAAGATCTCGGGCGCCACCACCATCAGAT
>CAYWRF010000104.1:859-6929 GCA_964460495.1 uncultured Pseudomonadota bacterium
ATCCTTCCCCTGAAACTTCTTCAACCCCGGCATCAGAGAGAGCTCCAGGGCCGACAACTGCCCCAGGGGGGCGAATGTCAGCAGACTGACAATAATAAGAAGTGAGAGAACCTTTCTCAGCGACACCATCGACAACCCAGTAAGCGGAAATCACGAGACAGTCAAGAAAATCAAAAAAGTCCAGAAATGGAAATTGCCTTTCTCACAACTAGCCCTTATGATCCTCTCATGCATTCCAAGAAACAGTCATCCGCCGAAGATTCTGCGAAATCCTGGGGGATTGATGTTTCGCTACTGGAGGCCAACCTGCAAAGAACCCCGGAAGAACGGCTGGAAGTGTTGCAACAGGCATTGGATACTATTTTCGAGCTGAGAAAGGCCTGGGACCATGTTCAAGGCAAAATTGATCCTCCAAAGACTACTGGAAAATGAGATTGATTTCGTTCTCGTAGGAGGTCTCGCCGCAACGATGTACGGGGCGGCAACTGTTACCTACGATGCCGACATCTGCTTTGATTTTTCCCGACAGAATATCGAGAAACTACGGAGCGCTCTGAAAGACCTCCACCCACGGGCTCGGGCACAAAAAGGTTGGAGGTCCCTTGACGATCTGCCGCTGGAACAGTTGGAGAATCTGAAGAATCTCTACTTGCAAACGGATTCCGGCGGGCTTGATTTGTTGGGTTCCCTGTTCGAAATCGGAGACTTTCGGCAGGTGAAAAATCATTCAACGATCATAGAGCTCTTTGGACGTCCCTGTCCTGTTATCGATATTGAGACGCTGATACGAATCAAAGAAAAACTTGGCCGTCCGAAGGACCGCCAGGTTGTCCTTGAGCTCAAGACAATCCTGGAGAAACGCAAGGGGCCTAAATGATGACAGTCGTTTTTTTGCGCAACCTTAAGCCTGGATTCTAAAAAGTTCCTCCACGAACTCTCCCGCCAGGGAGACCAGTTCTCCAGCCCTTGCTGCATCGATATCAGGCGCCGAATCGTAGTCGACCTCCATTCGCCACTCGGACAGTTTTTGTAAAATTGCGCTGAACCTTGTTGGTAATTTTTTGGTCTTGATATAAAGACGCCTGAACTGGATCCCCACCTGTTTATGACTGGAGACCTCGATTCCCGATTGCGCCAATTGCGAATGGATGGCGTAAAAACAACCATAGTAGGCGGTCGAAACGGCGCTTTCCAGAAAATGATTTTTCAGATGAACCTTGGCTTCTTTGATGGACCGCAAGGCGCGCCCTTTGAATTCTTGCGCTGCCTTCAGTGATTTTTCCAAAGGGGAATCCCTTCACGCAGGATATTCTGCACCAGCGGGTAATTCTCTCTCTTCATCCTCGCCCATGATTCCGCTCCCTCTTCACGAACGGAGAGGAGCTCCTGGTATTCCGTGGCGGCCATCGCCCGCTCGGCGAGGGAGGAGATTTGGTTGCGGGTCTTGATATCCAATCGATCGATCACCACGCAAAGATCAATATCCGATTCCGTATTAAAATCCCCACGGGCATGCGAGCCGTAAAGATAAACCTCCTGAATCCGCTGGCGCAGGGTAGAGGATTTGATCAGATCCAGAAACTTTTGCGCCGTTCCAGGGATTTTTGAAACGACCGGTTTGGCCGATTTCTGCGCCGTCAAGAAACGATTCAGGTCCGATTCAGGGATCCGATAAATCTTCCCCAACCTGATCGAAGGGATCTCCCCCGACCGGACCAGCTTGTAGATAGAGGAGAGGCTGAGCTTAAACTTCTTTGCCAGCTCCTCCGGTGAATAGTATTTGTCATTATTTATTGTATCTAACATTATTTAACGTTTATAGTTAATTTTAACGTTTTTGTCAATAATTTATCTTAAAGCTGTTTTCGATTCTGCCTGGGCGAGTGATGTGTGGTGAGTGAAGTCGAACCAAACGAGTCGAAGGGCGGCTGTGGGGCGATGTTATCCAACCCAGTCAACCATTGGTCCCTTGAGAAAATCTTCAAGGGGAACACCCCCGGTTCCAACAACGAATTTTTTTTGGGGATGGAAAAGATTTGAAAACATCTCCACGCCGGGAAAGCTTTCTCTTTTTCGTCCGCTTTTGACTTCGATCGCCGTGATATTCGGTCCTTTTTTCAAGATAAAATCGATCTCCCGATTCCTCTCTCGCCAATAAAACAACTCCACCTTTGTCCCACGAGTTTCGTTCAAGAGGTGGGCCCCCACAGCCGATTCGACCAGTCTTCCCCACCGTTCTTTGTCCTGCTGAGTCTCCTCAAACGAAAGGGGTGACTGTGCCGAAATCAGGGCGTTGTTCCAGACCTGTAATTTCGGGCTGGACCCCCGCTGGAGCTGCCGCGACCCGCTGAACTTGGAAAGGCCACTCACCAATCCGCAACCTCCGAGAAGATCCAGATAATGGGCCAATGTCGTCGTATTCCCCTCCTCTTGAAGTTGCCCAAGCATCTTTTGGTAGGAGAGGATTTGCGAGGAATAGTCACATCCCAGTTGAAAGAGGCGCCGCAAGAGGGCCGGCTTGTCAATCCGTTTCAAGAGAAGGATATCGCGGGAGAGAGTCGTTTCGATGAGGGAATTCAGAATATACTGTGACCAACGTTCTTCGTCGGCGACCAATTCTGCGGCACCGGGGTACCCTCCAAAAAAAACATATTGAGCCAGGCTCCAATCATAGGCCTCTTTCATTTCCAGATAGGACCAATGCTTGACCGGGATGATTTCAAAGCGACCGGCGAGACTTTCTGTGAGCCCTGTTTTAAGCAGCAAGGGAGAAGAACCAAGCAAGACAACTTTTAAGGGGGTTTTATCGTGGCGATCTTCGTCCCAAAGGCGCTTGACGACCTCGGACCAGTTATCAATCTTGTGGACTTCATCAAGAAACAGGACCGACTCTTTTTTGTAGGGGCTCGCGTCGCCCCCCCGACCGGCCAAGCCGGATCGGCCCCCCCCCTCAACGGCCCTTCGGGCCTGGTCGTCTGATGATCCCTTCACCTTGAGTCGAGCCATTTCCCATTGCTCCTCTATCCAGGCAGGGCCCTGAAGGGTTGTCTGATCGGCCGAGGCATAGTGGGACGGGATCAAAATCTCTTTTTGCGCCTGCTCCGCCAAGGTTGTCTTTCCCACCTGCCGTGGGCCGGCCAGGACCTGGATAAACCTGATCGGCTCTTGAATCCGTTTAATTAATGTGTTGATAACACTACGCTTATACATTTTGCTCATAGTATTGAGTAATTTTACTCAATGATAAGAGTATCTGTCAAATAAAAAACTCAAAGAAATGGTTGCCGAACTCATAACCGCATACACACTATTTTTTGGTGATCTAAAAAAAGAAATATTGTAATAGCTAACCGTGATGTCTTCTCAAAAGCAGTACAACATCATCGTGATCGGCGCCGGGCATGCCGGGTGTGAGGCGGCCCTGGCCGCAGCGCGGATGGGGCACCCTACCCTTCTGGCGACCTCCAACATCGACAACATCGCCCAGATGAGCTGTAACCCGGCGATCGGGGGGATCGGCAAGGGGCACCTGGTGCGTGAGATAGATGCCCTGGGCGGCGAGATGGGGAAGGTGGCAGACAGAACCGGGATCCAGTTCCGGAGGCTCAATTCGAGCAAGGGTCCGGCGGTACGAGGGACCCGCTGTCAGTCAGACATGCTCCAATACAAGATCCGGATGAGGCAGGTCCTGGAGAATCAGGAGAATCTCGATATCAAGCAGGTGATGATCGACGAGATTCGTACTGAGAATGGCCGAGTGACCGGAGTTGAGACAAACATAGGGGAATTTTTCCCGGCGAAGTCGGTCATCGTTTGCACCGGGACATTCTTAAGGGGGCTTATCCATATCGGGCAAAAGAACCACTCGGCCGGAAGGGCCGGTGACTTCCCCTCCATGAAGTTGTCCGAATCGTTTCAGAGATTCGGCTTTCCTGTCGGTCGATTAAAGACAGGGACCTGCCCTAGACTTGATGGTCGAACAATCCATTTTGATCAGTTGGAGCCCCAGTTCGGCGATACCCCCCCTCCCCTTTTTTCCTTTTCGAATATTCAGCCAGAGCTATCGCAGGTCCCCTGCTATATTACCTATACTACTGAAATTACACATGAAATTATAAAAATGAATCTGCACAGGTCTCCTTTGTACAGTGGGATTATTCAATCGACAGGGCCTCGCTACTGTCCCTCTATTGAAGACAAGGTGGTCAAGTTTTCAGACAAGAACAGCCATCAGATTTTTCTCGAACCCGAAGGAATTTCAACACGGGAGTGGTATCCAAACGGGCTTTCGACCTCTCTGCCTCTTGATGTCCAGATTCAGATGCTTCGTACTATCCCCGGCCTCGAGGAGGCGGAGGTAATGAAGCCGGGCTATGCGATCGAGTATGATTATGTCCCACCAACCGAACTCCTGCCTACACTTGAGACAAAACGGGTCGACGGACTCTATCACGCGGGACAGATCAATGGGACGACAGGCTATGAAGAGGCGGCAGCCCAAGGGTTGATGGCGGGGATCAATGCCGCAAGAAAGATCTCCGGTGAACCTCCTTTGATTTTAAGTCGGGGTGAGGCGTATATCGGGATCTTGACAGACGACCTTGTAACGAAGGGGGTCATTGCCGATGGACGGGCGGAGCCTTACCGGATGTTTACCTCGAGGGCCGAGTATCGGCTCCATTTGCGTGAGGACAATGCGGATCTGCGGCTTCGACCCCTCGGCAGGTCACTTGGGTTGATCTCTCAAGGGCAGGAGAAAGTCCTACAGAACAAGATTGAAGGGATCAACACGATCAGACAGCTCCTGAAGATTACAAGGAGGAATGGTCTCTCTTTGGAGGAGCTCTTGCGCCGACCTGAGGTCCGGATAACGGACCTTCTTGATCGGGTAACGTATCCCATCGATCTTCTGGAACAGGTCGAGATTCAGGTAAAATATGAGGGGTATCTCGCTAGACAGGAAGCTGAGATTGAGAGGTTCAAAAAGATGGAGTCGATCAATATTCCGGGGAGTTTTGTCTTTGATCGGATTGCGGGACTGAGCCGGGAGGCGGTTGAAAAACTCTCCAGGATCCGACCAAAGTCGTTGGGTCAAGCTGCCCGGATCTCCGGGATTACTCCTGCGGCGATTCAAATCCTGTCTCTTTATCTTTCCAAGTAGGCCTTCTTGAATACAGAGGAACTTAAAGACCTTTTTTGTGACTTGACTGGGAGGCAGTTTGATCCCGATCCGTTTTTCAAATATCTGGGTATCCTTCTCAAGTGGAATGCCAAGGTCAATCTCGTTGGAACCAATGATCCGAAGAGAATTATTGAAGAGTTGATTGTAGATTCCTTGGCCCCCCTACCCTATCTGGGATCGGTTAGATCACTTCTCGACTTTGGCTCAGGTGCTGGACTTCCCGGGATTCCACTCAAGTTGGCTCGACCAGACTTGAAGGTGACCTTATCAGAGGTTAATGCGAAAAAAGTCTCTTTTCTCAAGGAGGCAAGGCGCCAACTTGGCATTTTTGATATCATCATATGTGAAGGTCGTCTGGAAGATGCTGAAAATACTAAGCAAGATGTAATTGTTTCACGTGGAACAATTTCAATAACTGAGATTATCAATCGAATGAAAGGCCTTTTGGCCCCATCTGGTTCAATAATATTATTTAAGGGTTCCATGAATAATTCAGAAATTAGACAGGCAGAAAATATGAAAGACTATACAACACAGGTAATATCATATGGACGTCCTCACAGGAATATTGAGAGACGACTCGTGATAATGAAATCGAGGTAGATAAAAATGTTCCACGTGGAACATTTTTATTGATTTGAGGCGTTCACTGTCTTATTCTTACGATATATCGGCACTTGGGGAACAAAATAAAAAGGGGTAGTAAATAGTAAATGACCGAAATAATAGGGTTTTGTAACCAGAAGGGTGGTGTAGGTAAAACCACAACGGCAATCAATCTTGCCGCCTCGCTCGCAGTTTCAGAAAAACATATATTAATAATAGATTTAGATCCGCAGGCGAACACGACAACGGGTCTTGGATTTTCAAAAAATGAATTAAATTCAA
>CAYWRF010000105.1:0-6855 GCA_964460495.1 uncultured Pseudomonadota bacterium
TTCTAAAAAAATGTGTGCAGCTCGAACTACTCAACTCATTTTCCCCGAAACCTAAATTCCGCAGTAGTGGAATTGAGGCACCAAGGGCTGCATTCCCACGCTTTTTCTCGCAGGATGCTACGGCGTATCATGTGACAATTCCAAAACTCCCTTTTTTCCTTGAAAATCCCTGGCGCATCTTTTTGAATCGGGTCTTCCGTGCACGACTTTTCTCCTCCAATCAAACCCATATCGTTGGTGCGGCGCTCGAGTGGGGTGTAAGAGAATTCACTGCCGTCTGTCGAAACCCACGAGGACTCGGATGCCTTGCGATAGCAACCTTAGGTACCGCCCTCTTGCTGAATACCGAGTTGGGATAATCACAAGTTCCTGAACGTCTCTTCCAAACGGGCGAGTTTTTCCACGGCGACCTGCAACTGGCCTTTTTCAGCATCCACCAGCTCTGCTCCGGCATGCCCCAAAAATCCGGGATCGGATAATTTCTTTCGGCGCCGCTCCTGATCCTCCCTCAATTTCTCGATCTCCTTCTCCAGCCTCTTTTTTTCCAGATCGAGATCGACCAGCCCCTCCAGCGGGATATAAATATCCAGCCCCCCCAGCGGGTAATGGGCCATCTTGCGGGCGGAGATCGGCTGATCGGTGAACTGAACCTTTTCCGATCGGGTCAGCCACCGGAGGATATCCCCCTCCCCCTCCAACCAGGCCCGCTCGTCGCGATTTGAAACCGCAAAGATCGGTGACAACAAGGCAGCGACCGGAATCGCGTTCTCCCCGCGAATCACCCGGATCGCCGTCACCACCTCGATCATCCGCTCCACCGATTTCGTCTCCTTCTCAAAGTTCCATTTTCGACACTTCGGATACGAGGCGAGGGTCAGGGAGTCCGGCTCTTTGGGGCTGCGGAGTGACTGCCAGATCTCCTCCGTGATGAAGGGAATCAGGGGATGCAGGGCAAGAATCGCCTCCTTCAACACCTCGCCGAAGATCGCCTGGTTCGGGCTGATTTTTGAAAACTCGAGATACCAGTCGCAGAAGGTGTGCCAGAAAAAATGATAGAGATGTTTTGCCGCCTCATCGAACCGGTACCCCTCGATCGCCTGAGTGGTCGCCTCCAGGCTCTTTCCCCACTCCACGAGGATCCACTTGTCATAATGACTCATGATTTCGAGTGACTTCTCCTCGTACGGCTGTGAGATATAAAAGCGGGTCGCATTCCAGATCTTGTTCATGAAATTGCGGTACCCCTCGATCACCGGCTCCGAGAGTTTGACATCACGACCGGGGACCGACAGGACCGCCAGGGTGAATCGAAAGGCATCCGTTCCGAATTTATCCATGATCGTCAAGGGGTCCACGACATTCCCTTTCGACTTGCTCATCTTTTTCCCTTCAGCGTCGCGCACGAGGGCATGGATATAGACATCACGGAACGGGACATCCCCCATGAAGTGGAGACCCATCATCATCATCCGGGCGATCCAGAAGAAGATGATGTCAAAGCCGGTGATCAAAACCGACGTCGGATAGAAGGTCTTGAGTTCCGGAGTTTTGTCGGGCCAGCCCAGTGTAGAAAAGGGCCAGAGGGCCGATGAGAACCAGGTGTCGAGAACATCCGGATCTTGTTCAAGATTTGTGGAGCCGCAGGAGGGACATTTTTTGGGAGTTTCACGCGCTACCACGGCTGGGCAACGGCTCATGTTCTGTTTGTCGGACCCGTCAGACCCGTCGGACAGGTCCGACGACTCACGGCAGTACCATGCGGGAATTCTGTGCCCCCACCAAAGCTGCCTTGAGATGCACCAGTCTTTGATGTTCTCCATCCACTGTTCATGGGTTTTGGCCCAATTTTCGGGAAAAAATTTTGTCTCCCCCTTTTGAACCGCCTCCAGCGCCTTCTTGGCCAGTGGTTTTGTCTTCACAAACCATTGGAGTGAAAGAGAGGGCTCGACAATCTGATGGCACCGATAGCAGGTCCCGACCGCATTCCTGTGTTTTTCAACCTTTTCCAGAAAACCCTTCTCCTCAAGCTCCTTGACAATATTCTTGCGGCATTCAAAGCGATCCTGTCCTTGAAAATGGATCCCGTTTTCGTTGATCTTCGCCTCGTCGGTAAAGATATTGATCTCCTGGAGATGGTGATCCTTCCCGATCGCATAGTCATTCGGGTCGTGGGCCGGCGTCACCTTGACCGCACCGGTTCCAAACTCTTTGTCAATCCGGGGATCGGCAATGATCGGGATCTCGCGGTTGACAAGCGGAAGAGTCACCTTCTTCCCATGAAGATGCTTGTAACGGTCATCATCGGGGTGGACGGCAACCGCCGAGTCACCGAGCATCGTTTCAGGTCGGGTGGTCGCCACTACGATGTAGCCCTCTCCCCTTGGCGGGAGAGGGCGTCCCGCCTCGTGGCGGGACGGGTGAGGGTAGCGAATAAACCACAACGACCCCTCCTGCTCCTGATGCTCCACCTCAATATCGGACAACGCCGTACGACAACGAGGACACCAGTTGATGAGATAGAGGTCCCGATGGATCAACCCCTCTTCATAAAGTTTGACGAACGCCTCGCGAACCGCCTTGGAGAGTCCGTCATCCATTGTGAATCGTTCCCGATCCCAATCGCAGGAGGAACCGAGCCTCTTCAACTGGTGGATGATCTGATCCCCATGCCTCTTCTTCCATTCCCAAACCCGTTCAACGAATTTTTCACGACCCAGGTCCTGACGCGACTTCCCCTCCTTCTTGAGCTCCCGCTCCACCACATTCTGAGTCGCAATCCCGGCATGGTCGGTCCCCGGCATCCAGAGGACGTTAAACCCCATCATCCTTTTAGTGCGGGCGAGGATATCCTGGAGGGTATTGTTCAGGGCATGCCCCATATGGAGGGAACCGGTCACATTGGGCGGCGGGATCACCATGCAGAACGCCGGTTTCTTCGAGGCCGCCTCGGCATGAAAGAGCCGCTTCTGCAACCAGAGGTCAGACCACTTCTTCTCAACCTCATGAGGCTCGTAGGCCTTGGGAATTTCTTTAGACATTGTATTCGTAGATAAACTTTAGACCCCTGAGGGTCAAGAAACTATCCACATCCTGAATCGAGCAGCACTCGCAAACGATCAACGGGGCGAGACCGCCCGTGGCGATCACCCTCATCTTTTTCCCGTATTCCTTCCGGATCCGCGCGATCAGACCCTCCACAAGGCCGGCATAGCCGTAAAGGACGCCGGCCTGAATGCACTCGCGGGTCTCTCGGCCGATCACCCGCGGCGGACGGGTAATTCTCACGAGCGGCAGTTTGGCGGTCTTCTCATGAAGGGCGGCATTGGCAATCCCGATCCCGGGTGCGATCGGTCCCCCGAGGTAGTCCCCTTTTTCAGAAATGACATCGAAGGTCGTCGCAGTGCCGAAGTCGATAACGATAACACCCCCCTTTGAAAAAGGGGGGCCGGGGGGGATTTTATAGGCTGCCACCGCATTAGCGATCCGGTCGGCCCCCACCTGGGAGGGTCTCTTGACCTTGAGCCTGATCGGCAATCGGATCCTTGAAGAGACAAAGAGCGTTTTGAGACCAAACTTCTTCTTGAGAAGACGTTTTAAAGGAGAATCGAGCGCTGGAACGACACTGGCCACCGCAATACCGTCAACACTCTTAAGCCGGATATTTTTTAAAAACCGGAGTCCCCTGTCGGTTACAACCCTCTTGACCCATTTGATCTTCTCACCCTCAAACAGGCCGAGAACGATGTTCGAATTGCCGATATCAATCGCGAGAACTCTCTTCTTTAAACCGGCCATACCTTTTCTCCATCTCTTCCAACACCGCTTGGAGAACCGCTTCACGATCAAAGCCCCGGGCAGCGGCGATCTTCAGGGATGTCGCCACCTCCCGAAGGGAAAGGGAAAAATCCTCAGGATCGCTGTTCACGTTGATCCCGATCCCGCAGACGACCCAAGACGTCTCCCCTTTCCTCGTCTCCATCTCGGAAAGGATCCCGGCAACCTTTTTCCCGTTGAGAAGGATGTCATTGGGCCATTTGATCTCCAGCCCCTGAACAAACCTCTGCAACGCCTCCCGAATCGCAAAGGCGGCGACCCGCGTGATCGGCACCGCATCGGTTGGCGAAACGGGCGGCCGGAGGAGAAAGGTCAGATAAAGATTCTTTCCAGGCGGCGATTCCCAGACGGCGCCGTTTCGGCCTCGACCGGCCGTCTGGGTCTCCGCGAGAAACACCGCTCCCTCCGCCTCACCCGCTCGGGCCCGGCGGATCGCCTCCGCATTGGTTGAATCAATCTCGTGAAACCGGCAGATTCGCCACACCTTAGATGTTTCCCCCTTGCCTCCGGGCGAATAATTGATTATAGACCGCCGCCTGGAGGGATCTATGTCAAAAAAAATCGTTGGTAAAGAAGGTTTGTGGATCGTCACCGCTCTGTTTCTGATCGGAGGCCCGCTGGGTGGGAGCTGCGGGACCAATACGACAACGGATGACAATGGTGGCTCTACTTCATCCTCTTTCGCCCTGACCAGCGCGGAATCGAGCGACGGCTTCGATTCCGGGGGATCGATCCCGACCAAGTTTTCCTGTGCCGATGTCGGCGGGAGCAATCAGCTCCCAACCCTCTCCTGGTCAAACCCTCCGGACGGGACGAAGAGCTTTGCGATCACGATGATCGACACAACCACCGATCCGGATACGACCCACATGGTGGTCTTTGACATCTCTTCCGGTTCAACGTCGGTCGATGATGAGGATCAGTTCAACGCGAACAACTCGGCGCCGAATTACACGGGACAGGTCAGTTATGCCGGTCCCTGCCCCCCGAGCGGTGATGCCGCCCACACCTATCAATTTACGATCTATGCCCTGAGCGTGACAAACCTCGTGAATGAGACCGGCGCGAACGCGATGGATGCGGACGATGTGATCTCCAAGATCCAGGCGAATGACCTCGGCTCCGCATCGGTATCAGGGACATTTGCCGCACCTTAGAGGTCTTGACCCCCCAGCCTTCCGGGTGTTGCTACCTTTTTAGACGAAATCACTAGTTATATCAGTATCTTAGTTTGTCATTTTTTTCTCTGATTTGGCATGCAGCTTGCATTTTCCATATATAAGGATGGAGGGCTGCTTGGGGCATCTGGGAAAAAGATCGCGAAAACTGCTGGGGATCGCTACCCTGACCCTTTTGCCGGCAACTCTTGCGGCAACGCCCGGTGATCTCGACCGCGGATTCGGGACCGGCGGTCTCGTGACTACCGACCTCGCCAATCAACTCGGGATCATCGACCCAACCGCCGACAAGGATGTGATCAACGCGATCGCACTTCAGAGCGACGGGAAGATTGTCGCGGTCGGCTATTACACCGTTGGGGCCGACAACGCGACCGACTTCGCGATCGCCCGATACAACATTGACGGGACGCTCGATACCGATTTTGGGGACAGGGGGATCACCCTTACCGACTTCGGCGCCCCGAACGACAAGGCGTTCGCCGTCTCGATCCTTCCCGATCAGCGAATCGTCGTTGGCGGCACCTCAGGCGGCGATTTCGCAATTGCGAGATACGACACCTCCGGCGATCCCGATCTGACATTCGATACCGACGGAAAAAAGACGATCAACATGGGGGCGGCGGATGACACGATCCGCTCTATTTTCGCGACCAATTGGACATCGTCGACCTCCTGGATCTACGCAGCCGGCCACTCCAACAACAACTTTGCCCTCCTCAGAATCAGGTTAAATGGCTCTGAATTAGACGGCTTTGGGAGCGGAGGAAGGGTGTTTACGGATTTTGGCTCAACAGACATCGCCTATGCGATGTCTCTCGAAGGGACCCGGATCCTCCTTGCAGGGAAATCGGGAAACAATTTTGCCCTCGCCAAATATCTTCTCAATAATGGCGCCCCGGACAACTCATTTGATGGAGATGGCAAACTGACAACCGATCTGGGAGGGACCGATCATGCCTACGCCATGACCCAACTGGGCACCTCCATCTTTGCCGCAGGTCGTGCCGGAGGCGACTTTGCCATAGTGAAATACCGGTACTCCGACGGCGCCCCTGACTCCGCCTTTGGAACAGCCGGGATTGTCAGGACCGACTTTGCCGGGGGAACCGACCATGCCTATGGGGTCGGCATCCAGCAGGGGAAACTGATCGTTGCCGGACGGGTCGGGGCCGATTTCGGTATCGCCCGATACGATCTCACGAGTGGCGATCCGGATCAGACCTTCGGGGTTCAGGGGAAGGTGTTTACAGATGTCGGGGGGATCGAAGACATCGCCACCTCCCTGGTGATCCAGGCGGACGGCAAGATCGTTGTCGCCGGCAAGAAGGGGATCACCGGTGATACAGGGACATTCGCCCTCGTCCGTTATGAATCGTTTGCCGCCGATCCCTCGATCACATTGACTGTCGATCGGCCGGAGATCTTTGTCGGAGAGAATCTGACCCTCACCTATAGGGTCCAGAACAGTGGCCCCGATCCGGCAAACGACGTCTCCTTCGAAACCTCCTTCCCCAACGCAACGCTTGTCTCCACGACCCCCTCGCGAGGGACCTGTGACGTTTCGGAAACTGATGTCGAATGCGATTTCGGAACCATGCGTGTGGGAGAGGCAGTGACCGTCGACTTCACCCTCTCTTTTGCCTCGAGTGGGAACTTTGAGGTGACAGCCGATCTCTCAACCTCCTCGCCCGATTCGAACCTTCCGAACAATCAGGCGCGCATCAGTTTCACGGTCAGCGAGATCCCGCCACTCTGCGGCAATGGGGCGATCGATCCCGGTGAGGGGTGTGATGACGGGAATCTGGTTTCTGGAGACGGATGCAGCGCCGGCTGCCGGGAC
>CAYWRF010000106.1:0-6732 GCA_964460495.1 uncultured Pseudomonadota bacterium
TCGTAGAGATGTTTGTCGGCGTCGGCGCCTCCCGTGTGCGCGATCTGTTTGAGCAAGGGAAAAAGCACGCCCCCTGCATTATCTTCATCGACGAGATCGATGCGGTCGGTCGTCATCGCGGCGCCGGCTTGGGCGGCGGCCACGACGAACGGGAACAGACATTGAATCAGTTGCTCGTCGAGATGGACGGTTTCGAGTCGAACGACGGGGTGATCATCATGGCGGCGACCAATCGTCCCGACGTGCTCGACCCCGCCTTGCTGCGCCCCGGCCGCTTTGACCGGCGCGTTGTCGTGCCGCGTCCCGATCTCAGGGGGCGGGAAGAGATCCTGAAGGTGCACACGCGCAAGACGGTTGTTTCGCCGCAGGTCGACTTGGCCGTTATTGCCCGGGGGACGCCGGGTTTTTCCGGCGCCGATCTGGAGAACCTCGTGAACGAGGCGGCGTTAAATGCAGCCCGGCAGGACAAGAAGTGCGTCGAACCACCCGATTTCGAATTGGCCAAGGACAAGGTGCTGATGGGGGCCGAGCGGAAGAGCCTGATCTTGTCTGAGAGCGAGAAGAGACAGATTGCGTTCCATGAGTCGGGGCATACGCTCGTTGCCAAAAAAATCCCGGGGGCCGATCCGGTCCACAAGGTGACGATCATCCCGCGCGGCATGGCGTTGGGGGTTACCCAGCAGCTCCCGATCGACGAGAAGCATATCCATTCCAAGGAGTTTGCAGAGACGATGGTGGCGGTCCTGATGGGGGGGCGATGCGCGGAGGAGCTGATCTTCAATGACCAGACGACCGGTGCGGGAGACGATATCGAGAAGGCAACGGCGATGGCCCGCAAGATGGTCTGTGAATGGGGGATGAGCGATCTCGGGCCGCTCGCGTTCGGACGTAAGGAGCAGGAGATCTTTTTGGGCCGTGATTTTGTCCAGCAGAAGGAGTACAGCGAAAGCACCGCGATCCGGATCGATCAGGAGGTGACCAAGATCGTCGATCGGAACTACCAGAGGGCGAAAAAGGTCCTGACGGATAACAAGGATCAGCTGATTCGGCTGGCCCAGGCCCTCCTCGAGCTGGAGTCTCTCGACGGGGACCAGATCGATCGGGTCCTCCGTGGTGAAAAAATCGAGCCACCCAAGCCTCCAGTTCGAGAGGTTGTCCAGACCGAGCCGGTGCAGGAGGGCCTCCCCATAGGAGGGGTCGTGCCGGTTCCGGGCAAGGCATAAAGGAGTAATCAGCTGTCAGCTAAAAGCTGAATGCTGATCGCTGAATGTTCTATTAGAGTCATGCAAATCGGGAACAGGGAGTTCGACTTTTCCCATCAGGTTTATCTGATGGGGATCCTCAATGTGACGCCGGATTCCTTTTCGGACGGCGGGCGTTTCCTTGACCCGGCGGTTGCTGTCGAACAGGCGCTGAAGATGCAGGAGGAGGGGGCGGCGCTGATCGATATCGGGGGGGAGTCGTCCCGTCCCGGCGCGAAACCGGTCTCGATCGAGAAGGAGCGGAGTCGCGTGATACCGGTCCTGAAAAGGGTTGTCACCCGTCTCAGGATTCCGGTCTCCGTCGATACGCGAAAATCGGCAATCGCCTCAGAGGCGATTGCCGAGGGGGCCGCGATGATCAACGACATCTCCTCCCTCCGTTATGACTTCCGGATGGCCGAGGTGGTTGCCCAGGCGGGGGTGCCTGTCATCCTGATGCATATGCGCGGGGAGCCGGAGACGATGCAGCAGGGGGTCGCCTATTTGAACGTCGTCTCGGAGGTGATCCATTTTCTGAAGTCGCGTATCGAGATCGCCGTGAAGATCGGGATCGATCGCTCCCGAATCCTTGCCGATCCGGGTATCGGTTTTGGGAAGGAGCAGGAACACAACTTAAGTCTCTTGAGACATCTCCCCGATTTCAGGGCGCTGGAATGTCCGATTGTGATCGGTGCCTCTCGGAAGTCGTTCATCCGCCGTCTGCTGCAATTAAATGACCCGTTGCACCCCTTTGTCCAGACAGGTTCCCTTGCGGTTGCCGCGATCGCTGCCTGGAACGGAGCCTCGTTGATCCGTGCGCATGATGTGAGGGAGACCTCGCAGGTGATACGGATGGTAAGTGCCTTAAAATCTTAGCGATTTACTCCTTGAATTTTTGTCTTGGTCGTAATAGGGAGAGCGGTTCTATGGTAATTGAGCGGGCTGAAAAAGGACGTGAGCTTTTTGGGACCGACGGGATTCGGGGGGTCGCGAATCAGCACCCGATGACGCCGGAGATCGCCCTGTCACTCGGGCGCGCCCTTGCCTTCACATTTCAGAATGGGAATCGGCACCGAAGGATCCTGATCGGCAAGGATACGCGCCTCTCCGGTTATATGATTGAGCTGGCGCTTGCCTCCGGGATCACCTCGATGGGGGCGGATGTCCTGTTGGTCGGCCCGATGACCACCTCAGGGGTCGCGTTCCTGACACAGGGGATGAGGGCCGAGGCGGGGGTCATGATCTCCGCCTCGCACAACCTCTTCCGCGATAACGGGATCAAGGTCTTCGATCACGAGGGGTACAAGCTGGCCGACAGTTCCGAGAAGAAGTTGGAGGAACTGGTTTTTGCCGACAACTGGGATCAAAAGAGGCCGCCTCCTGAAAGGATCGGCAAGGCGTTTCGTGTCGAAGAGGCGCGGGGGCGATACATTGAGTTTCTCAAGGGAAGTTTTCCAAAGGATCTCTCTCTGGAGGGATTAAGGATTGTCCTCGATGCGGCGCATGGGGCTGCCTATGAGGTGGCGCCAACCGTCTTTGAGGAGCTGGGGGCCGAGGTGATCCGGATGGGGGTCGATCCGGACGGGACAAACATCAACACCTCCGGCGCGATCTGCCCGGAGAAGGCGGCCCTGAGAGTCTTGGAGACCGGGGCGCATGCCGGCATCGCGCTGGATGGGGATGCGGACCGGGTCATCTTCATCGATGAGATGGGAAGGGTGATCGACGGAGACGCGATCGTGGCGGTCTGTGGAGAGGACCTCCTGAAGCAGGGGATGTTGCGGGATGGCGTCGTTGTCGGGACTGTAATGAGCAACATGGCGGTGGAGGAATATCTCCGGAATTGCGGGGGACGCCTTGTCCGGACCGCGGTGGGGGACCGGTATGTCGTGGAGTCGATGCGGGAAAACGGATATCTCTTTGGGGGGGAGTCGTCGGGGCACCTGATCTTCCGTCAGTACACAACCACCGGAGACGGGATCCTCGCCGCGCTTCAGGTCCTTGCCCTCTCTCTCAAACGAAAAGAAGGGCTCTCGAATCTGGTCTCCCGCTATCAGCCGTACCCGCAGGTGCTGAAGAACGTGAAGGTCAGGGAAAAGAGGGAGCTCGGACAGGTGCCGGCAATTGCACGGCTTCTGGAGCAGGCGGAGAGGAGCCTGGCGGGGGCGGGACGGATCCTTGTCCGTTATTCAGGGACAGAGCCTCTGGTGCGGGTCATGGTCGAGGGGCGAGATCGCACGCGGATCGAAATGCTGTCACAAGAGATTGCAACAACCATCTCTTCCCATCTTTCTTAGGATTCCTTTGAAGCTCGGTGTCAACATTGATCATGTGGCAACCCTACGTCAGGCGCGGGGAACGAGGTATCCCGACCCGATCGCGGCGGCCGCCACGGCCGAGGCGGCCGGGGCCGATCAGATAACCGTCCATCTGAGGGAGGACCGGAGACATATACAGGAGGCGGATGTCAGGCTGCTTCGACGATCGGTCCAGACGGAGCTCAATCTGGAGATGGCCGTCACCGATGAGATGATCCGTTTTGCGATCGACCTCGCCCCCGAGAGCGTCACATTCGTTCCCGAGAAGAGGGAGGAATTGACGACAGAGGGGGGATTGGACGTGATCCGATTAAAGAAAAAACTGGTCCGGTCAATCCCTGAGCTCCAGAAAAAGGGGATTCGGGTCAGTCTGTTTATTGAGCCGGAGAAGGGGATGATCGAGACTTCTCGCGAACTCCGGGCCGACGCGATCGAGCTCCACACAGGACGATACGCCGATGCACCGGATGAGGGAAAACGTGCCTTTGAGATAAAAAGGGTCGCGGAGGCGGCCCGTCAGGGGCAATCGCTCGACCTCTGGGTCGCCGCGGGACACGGGTTGAACTATCAGAACACGGCGGCGATTACCCAGATCCGGGAGATCCGCGAACTCAACATTGGTCATGCTATCATCGCCCGCGCCGTCTTTGTCGGCCTGGAGCAGGCAGTCAGGGAAATGAAGAAGATCCTTTCACCATGAAAACGGCCCGCTTCATCAGCCCGAGCGATTTCCGATCGATTCTGAAACCGCGACCCAAGGAGAGTCACAAGGGGACCTGGGGTCACCTGCTTCTCGTTGGCGGTTCGATTAACCGTTTGGGGGCGCCTCTCCTGTCGGCGTGGGCGGCGCTCCGAAGCGGCGCCGGTCTTGTGACCCTTGCCCTCCCTGACCGCTGTTATCGGAAGATCCCTCGTGGACTCCTGGAGGTGATGTATGAGCCGCTCCCGTCAACCGCGAGAGGAGGTTTCTCCCGCCGTGCCTCAGCCCCTCTCAAGGTTCTCTTAAAGGAAAAACGGGCAGTCGCAGCAGGGCCGGGTCTCGGCACGACGGCGGATGTCAGGAGCCTTGTCGTCACCCTGGTTCAACACTGTCCTCTCCCCCTTGTCCTCGACGCCGATGCGATCAATCTGCTGGCAGGGGAGACAGAAATTTTAAAAAAAAGATCGGGTCCCGTTATATTGACACCGCACCCGGGTGAAATGGGCCGCCTGATCGGTCGGACGGCCGCTCAAGTGCAAAAGGATCGGCTGAGGATCGCGAGTTCCTTCGCCAAAACTCATCACGTTTTTGTCGTTCTCAAGGGGTTTCATACGGTGGTGGCGACTCCAAAGGGAAGTTGCTTCATCAACCTGACCGGCAATCCCGGCATGGCAACCGCCGGGATGGGGGATGTCTTGACCGGCATGATTGGGGCGCTCGCGGCCGCCTATCCCTTGGAGGAGGCGATCCTCGCGGCGGTTTACATCCATGGCTTAGCGGGGGATCGGGTTGCCAAGAGACTTGGAGGTCGAGGGTTGTTGGCCTCTGACGTGATTGAGGAGATCCCGCGGGTCTCTAAGGACCTTGGCACCACATTCAAGCAGCCTTCAATCGCTTGACACCATCGGCTATTAAAAGTCGCATGAGAACCTGATAAGGAACGCCTTGCTTGTCAGCCAGAGATTTTAATTCATGAAGCAATTCTTCATCCGAAAAAAGAAGATCTCCGAACCGTCTGCCGTGATCTGAGCCAGCGGAGGGGAAGGGTCAACATGATTCATTATCCCTCAATGACCTGTGGGGTTACCGAAAAGGTCCCCGATCCAATGGCGATCAGCCTTCCATCCTCCGCTGTGACCTCCATGGTGGCAACTGCCAAAGTCTTGCCAGCTCGAACGAGGTGGCCGCTAGCGACAAGATTATTCTTCTGAACCGGCTCTAAAAGTTTCATGTTAAGATCAGCAGTCAATACCCATCTTCCATAATGAGCGGCCACGGTGAACCAACCTGCGTTATCAAGAAGCGTTGCGAGAACCCCACCATGGGTATCTCCCAAGCCATGGTCAAATTGTGAATTGTACGGCATTTGAAATACCGCTTCCCCTTTTTCATTAAATTTAAGAGACATCCCCGTCGTTTTCTTTATTTGTGTTCCATTAAAGAGGCGAACAATTATCTCGAGGGTTTTGGATAATTCAGCCATGCTGCTGTCTCACCCACTCTTTCAGATCCCAAGGTTGAAATATCGTCCAGAGATAATCAGAAAGTGCGTAGACCATTTTTTCCTCCCTTTTCTTTACGACTCGCTATCCTGGCAAATATCAGTTGATAGGAGAGCTGTCTAGTTGTTAAAGCATATCAAGGAACCGCTCGGTGATGCCAAAAACCTACCACTCCAGTTCCGCTGCGGAGACCCAAAAAATCGCCGCTGAATTTGTGAAAACAATAAGGCCCGGCAACTGGATCGGTCTCTATGGCGGCCTCGGGGCGGGAAAGACCGTTTTTGTGAAGGGGATGGCGGAAGGGTTTGGGATCGACTCACGGCACTATGTCAATTCACCGACGTTCACGCTGGTGAATGATTACGGTCCTCTGCTTCATGTTGACCTCTACCGTCTGGACAAGCCGGAAGAGGTTGAGGGGCTTGGGCTTGAGGAGTTTGACGGAAAAATCATCGTCGTCGAGTGGGCCGAGAAACTGCCGGCGGCGGTTCAACTTGATTTCCGGGTAAAAATTACCGATATCGGGGCAAAGGAGAGAAGGATTGCAATCGTTTGATCTTGTGGTGGTCGGTGGCGGGCCTGGGGGCTATCCGGCGGCGATCCGTGCCGCGCAGAGGGGGCTCTCGGTCTGCCTGATCGATCGCGACGGTCTCGGCGGGACCTGCCTGCATCGCGGTTGCATCCCGTCCAAGGCTTATATTGCGGCGGCCGAAATGATTGCGATGGCGAAACGGGCCGAGGCGATCGGGGTCCGTTTCTCGCCTCCGGAGATCGACTTTGCAAAACTGGTCCGGGGCAAGGATGGAAAGGTGAAGAAACTGGCCGATGGGATCGCCGGTCTCCTGAAGGGGCATAAGATAGAGACGATTTCAGGAGAGGCGCATCTTCAATCGGCGACGGCTGTTGAGGTGGGCAGGGAGACCTTTGAAGGAAAGTTTATTCTTCTGGCGACCGGCACCGAGCCGGTCCGT
>CAYWRF010000107.1:0-6658 GCA_964460495.1 uncultured Pseudomonadota bacterium
CCGGTTATGTCGGCTATGAAGAGGGGGGGCAGCTGACCGAGGCGGTCCGGCGGCACCCGTATGCGGTGATCCTGTTTGACGAGATCGAGAAGGCGCATCACGACGTCTTCAATCTCCTGTTACAGATCCTCGATGACGGGCGGTTGACCGACGGTCAGGGGAGGACCGTTGATTTCCGGAATGCCGTGATCATCATGACGAGCAACGTCGGGAACCAGGAAGAGGACCTCCGGTCCCATTTTCGCCCGGAGTTTATCAACCGGATTGACGATATTGTCGTCTACCATCCGCTGGGGGAACAGGAGATCGAGTCGATCGTCACGATCCAGCTTGGCCGCCTGCAGAAGATCCTCGCAGAGAAAAAAATTGAGGTGGTTCTTTCCAAACCGGCGAGGTCTTTTTTGGCAAGGGAGGGCTACGACCCGGTCTATGGGGCACGCCCGTTGAAGCGGGCGATCCAGAGATATCTGCAAGACCCCTTGTCGATGAAGCTCCTGGAGGGGGAGTTTCACGAAGGGGACCGGATTGAGGTCGAGTGCAACGGGAAATCGGGGCTTGTCTTCAAGCGGCGTCCCGTCCCGGCACGCGCCGCCGCCTCCTGACCCTTTCCTCCAAAAATTTTTCGATCCTCAAGTTTACAAGGTCCGCTTGTTCTACAAGCCCGGCATGGGTCGCCTTCCGGAGGGTGATGATCTCCGAGCGGGGGATCAGACGATGCATCTTTTTGGAGATCCAGGCGGGGGTAAACTGGTCCTCTTCACCGGCGATGATCAGTGTCGGGACCTTGATCCGCGGGAGCAGGTCCTCGGCGGTCGATTCCTGGGAGCTCTTCAGGAGGTTCGTAAAGAGAAGAGGATCGATGGAGGTGACATGCCGGGCATACCGGTCGACATCGGCCCGGTTGACCATCCCGGTGTTTGCCACCTTGAGGATCCCGGCAACCCAGAAGGAGAGGGGGTTTGAGAGGAGGAGTCGGCTGATCAGATTTGACTGTTTCGGGAAGGTTGTTCCGAGAAAGTAGACGAGCCTCATGATCAGCGGGGAAAAGGTCAGATTGTAGAAGCTGTCCATCGGGTGGCCGTAGTAACCGAAGCAGGAGACGATCGCCTCCACCTCTTTAGGGTATCGGCGGTAATACTCAAAAATCACCTGTGTCCCGAGGCTGTGTCCGATGAAGATCCCTTTTTTCAGCCGGAGCGCCTTGACGACCGACCGGAGGTCTTGGACGAGCGCCTCGATGCTGTAATTCTTCGTCTTCAGCTCGGAGTGGCCATGTCCGCGGTAGTCCCAGGTGACCACCTGATGGCGGTCCCGAAAGTGCTGTTCGAGGTAGGTCCAGAAGAAGGTGGAGACACCGAGGCCGTTCACGCAGAGGATCGGGGGCGCCTCTTTCCCGATCGCCCGGAAGGAGATCCGGGTCCCGTCCAGGCTCTTTGCAAAGCCCTCCTTAAGTGTAGCTAGCTGGAGGAGTTTGGGGCGCTTTCGTTCCGAGAGCATTATGCGTGCAGGCTAGCAGCCCATCACTCACTTTATCAAGGAATTTGAAACAACAATTTGAAACAACATCTTCAAGAAATTGCCGAAGAACCCCTTGATGGCTCGCGTATCCGACAGCGCTCTCCTTTCGGCGGTCGATTCCGGCTTTGGCCTTATCGGCGCCTTTGCGCTCGTGGGGGGGGTGTTCAAGGACTCCTCCTCTTTCCTTCATGAATCGCATTTTCTGGAGAGGCGGTTCCCCCGATTTGTTGACCGGGCCGGGCGTTTCTCGACATTCCCTCTCTTCAAGGCGACCCCCTATTTTGCAATCGGGTCGATGGCGCACACCGCCCTCCGGACAGGCTTTCGCCTGCTTGATAGTCAGGATCGGTTGGGGGATTCTCTTCTATTGGGAGGGATTGTCTCCGGCCTTGTCTCTTTTATCCCCACCCTGAATCCCCAGATTCGGTCCGGTCTCGTCCTGATCGGCCTCGGGGCCGATCTTGCAAACCTGACCCTGATCGGTTTCGGGAAGAGGTCGGAGGTCCCGACGCCGCAGCTCCTGATCCAGACCGGTCTTCTGCTCCTCTCGGCACGAGGTTTCAGGAACTGGTTTGATCCGAACCGTCTCTTGAGAGAGATCCATAACGAGTTTCCCGATGCGGCGCTCTTCAAAGGGGGAGGTTCAACCGTGGTCAGTCACAGGCCGGGTGCGCGGATTACCACAAGGGAGCTTGCCCGGTTTGTCATGAAGAGGACCTCCGGTCTCTCCCGAATGGTGAGTGACGATGTTCAAATGGGAGGGGTCATGGCCCCGTTTGGGGAGACCGGTTATTTTACGTTGAGGGAGGGTTCCCATGACAGCGCCCTCGCGCTCCGGGAGATTGTCCGGAGGGCGAAGGCGCAGGGGATCGATCTGGCCCGGGATGCCCAATGGTGGGACAGGCGCTATGGATGGGAGTTCAAGGAACGGTTCGGTTATCTCGATCACTACATCACAGCGCTTCCACTCACCCATCGGGTCTCTTCCCGAAAGATACGGGGACTGTTTGAGCATTACTTTCCGGGATCGAAACGGTTGTGGCTCCGGTCAGAGGAGGCCACTGCGGCTGCCCTGGAGGACGTGAGATCTCGAAACTCCACGACTCCGGCGGGACACAGGAGGAACAGCATCGACTTTGAACTTCCGACGGACGTCCCCTCGCTGCTCGCACTGTTAAGGAGAAAGCTCGATCATGTCTTCTCGAACATATCGTTTGAGACCGCTCGTGCGGGAGGTGACACGATCAGGATATTTCAGGGTGACAGGGTTCACGGTGGAACCGGTCGGGAGATCCGGAGGCTCTTTTTGTTGACCGATGACCTTGAACGGATCGGGTTTGAGATCCTCATGCCTCATGAACGGGAGAAAGTCCGGTTGTCCCTTGAGCTCCTCGATCAACTGAAGGTTTCGAGGAAGACCCCCCCGCCGATCACCTATTGAAGGTCTCTTCGTAAGAGAGCAGATGGTCGCCACGGTGTTTTTCGACGTAAGCAAGATCTCCCGCATCGTCACGGTTGAGAAGAAAGTTGACAATAGCCGATCGAATCAACTCCATCCGGGTTGTTTTTTTCTCTTTGGATTCATGATTCAGGAGATCGAGGAGATAGTCATCCAGTTTGACCGAGATCGTTTTCATCTGTAGGCCTCCTTTCTGTTAAGGATTCCGTAAACTACGATCCTCTTGTGGAGATCGTCTATAGAGTAAAGAACGCGCCAGTCTCCATATCGGATCCGGTATTCTTGTGTGCCCCCTGCCAGTTTTTTGCATTTAAATGGGCGCGGGTTTTCTTTAAGAGTCGAGAGGATCATTTTTATCTTCTCCAGATCCTTTTTGGGAATCGTCTTTTGTTGTTTGGAGACGACCTCCGCAAAGAGGAGTTCATACATATATCTCATTGTATATACCTAAAAATGGTGGTCAAGGACTTTTTCTGATTTTTGACCCCACAAAAAAAGACGCACAGGGAGCAACTTCTTGCCGGGCCTGACGAGAACAGGCACGCTTGGAGAGATAATCATGTCGGGTGCGCGAAGGGTATTAGTGGCGATTCCGGGAGGGGCCGAGCAACTCGGTCCTGTGATCGAGGTCCTCTCTCGGATCGATAGCGGACCGTGGGGCGGTCCCGGGAGACTCACCTGTACCCAGTTTGATCCCGGACCCAATCCGCCAATATGGCACCTTCGAGATCCGTGGGCCAATTTTGATATCATGCTTAGAGGGAACGAGGTCAAGACCGCCCGGTGGATCGATCGGGGCATCGGGCGACACCAGGTGGAGCTTGAGGGGGCGGTTCAGCTCTTGGGCGGATCGGAGGCAGGACGGGAGGCGGGACGGGTTGCCGTGATTCTTCGTGAGGCGCGGCAGGGGGCATACGAGGCCTTTCAGGCCCATCTCAAATGCAGGACGCCTGATAATGGCGAGGCCTTGAGGCAGGCCCTTCATCGACTCACGCAGGTCTCGGTGAGCCTTGGGAACCGTGCAAGCATCGCCGTTGCCGAGGGGGGTGGTGCGGTATCCGTTGCCACCTCCTTTGTGAGGGGTCTCACAAATTTTTTTGCGGTGCATTTGCCAAGAATGAGCGGTTTCCTTCCGCTTGCCGTGGGGGTCTCGGTCGCCTTCTTTATGGTGGGACGGGGCGAAGGGGGTCAGGGTGTTTCAAAGATCTTCAATTGCTGAATATCGTACACATTCGGTTTTGCCAAATTGACCAGCCCACGGTGATGCACCCTTGTCCTGGACCCGAGCGGATGTCCCACAAGGCTCGACAGGTCGGGCGTTTGACCGCCCAGCATGATGATCCGATATCGATCCGCCACGAGACCTGTCTGTTCGAACTGGCCCATTTCAACCCGATGCCCCCCGCGAGAGGTTTTGATATCCCACAACTCTCTCCTCTTTTGGCCGGTTGGGCCCCGCCAGGTGACAACAAGGTCGGGTGTGGTCGATCGACCCGATGCCGATCGGGAGAGCGCCTCGACTGAACTGATTTCGACATCCTTTGCCTGAAGAAGGTATCGGAGGGTAGCGAGCTCTGCCTTGCTTCCCTGCACCTTTTGACCTGCCCAGAATCTGTCCGTTGCCCCCCTTCTTTGTCCCTCTGATTCAAGCCATTGACAGACTTCGTCATTGGCGGTGGCGACCATCTCGATCACCGCCCCTTTAAGTTCCAGATGGTCACCGGCCCTTTGGTAGAGTGCAAGTGTATCGAGGATGATCCGGTCGAATTGCCCCGGTCTTTTTGACTCCAACGCGGCCAGGGCAAGGAGCCACTGCCAGGAGATTTCGGGGGACCTTCTCTGTTGCATGAACTGCATCAGATCCCTCAGGGCGAGCGATTCGCGCGTTGGCACGCCAAGGCGACGCCTGTTTGCAAGATCTGTCAAACTTTGTAATCCGGTCTGGGCGGCGCCGATCAGCGCGGCATCCTCATGTCGGTGGCCGAGGGCCTGCCGGTTCCATACCCTTCCCTGGGTTGCATTTCGAAGTGATTGGTCGACACCCTCCGGCAGGGGCGTTGTTTCCTCGAGCGGTACAGGCGTTCCAAAGACCGAGAAGAGGCCGCTGTTGCCGGTCCAGTAGGCCCAGTCGATCACCCCCTTGAAAAACTCGGTCAGGCCGATCGCCACTACAGGCATCATCCCGACGAGGGTTCGGGCCAGTGTGCCGGGGTTACCGGTAGCTGGAGGTGGTGACGACGGGGCCGGTTCAGTCGGCACCGGTCCTGCAGGGGGATTGATCCCTTGTGAGGTTGGATTATGGAGATAGGCGGTTGAGCTGAAGTGGTCGACACGGAACTTGTCGATCATAACGCCGCCCGATTCCTGTTCGAAAACCTGTCCCTCGCCGTTGATAAAGAGGGTCTTTCCCTTCAAACGGGTTACCCGTCCTTCATACCGAAACGGGGCCCTTGCGTCCCATCGCCCCTCGGCGAGCGTCTCCCTGGAATTGTCAACGACCTGCATCCGGTAATGGGCCTCATCCCGGAGCAGGGCAACCGCCTCCTCGGCGGTCCGGCAATCGCGGATGATATCGAGGATGTCATTCGCGTCCTGGAAATTTCCCCAGAGGCCGTCGGAACCGGTCAGTGCCAGGTCCCCCTGTTCCAGTATGATTCCACCCTCCATCTCCGTGGCAAACTTAAGCCCGGATGGCGCGGTCGGGTCGGGGGTCAATCCGTCTTTCGTGTGGTGGATCTCCATCGCCTCATGACGGGCCGCAAATCCGCCGGCCTGCAGCGCCCCCTTGTCGTATCCAAGAAAATTGGTTGGGTCTCCGTTGTTGGGGCCCCTCGTCAGGACATCGAGCGTGGCCCCCAGTCGAATAAGCGCGGAGGTCATGTTGTCTTTCAAGGTCTTGTAGACGATTTGCCATCGGCCGTCGTCGGACCGGCGTCTCAGGAGCATCCCCTCGGCATCCCCGGCCCAGTGAAATTCGATCGCCGCCGGGCCGCCCGGTTGCGTTGACGGTCGGACCCTGAAACTGACCACGACCGCACCGGAGCCGACTTTGCCGCCGTTAAACTCGCGGATCGCCTGATTGGCGGCCCGATACGCCTGATCCACATCACCGGTCTCCTGCAACACGCGCTCAAACGCCTCGGCGGCAAGGCGGGTCGCCTCCGCCCCGTTCCCCAGTCCCCCCATCCCGTCAAGATTGACGTGGTGGAGGTTTTGTCCCTGATCGATCACCTGGAGGACGCCGTCCTGATTCTCCACAGGCCCCTGGTGCCCCCGACCGGCGTCGGTCGTCATCGCCGATCCACCGAGCCTCTCCGATCTCTCCCTCTTGAGGATCTGATTGTATATATTTCCTGCCGGTGGGTTCCCCAAGAGCCGTGCCGATTCGGGCACCGTCTCGGGTGGGGTTTCCGGCGTTGTTGCCTCGACCCAGATATCAGGCATCGTCAGTTCCTGGAGCGCAGGGTCTCCATGGATCAGATTGGCCAGAAACCGGAGCTCATCCCCCGGATGCTTTAAGGCAAGGAGGTCAATGAAACGGTCATGGATCTGCTGTCTTGTGTCATCTAGAGTGCCCAGAACCGTGCGCATCTCTTGTGCCGTCATAACCCCGATTTCCACGAGCCGGGTGAGAAAGGACTGAGAGACGTCATGATCGATCGGATGTGCGATGGCCCCCTC
>CAYWRF010000108.1:0-6615 GCA_964460495.1 uncultured Pseudomonadota bacterium
TTGAGTCTCGCGGCGGTGGCCGGCCCCCCGTCACCTGAGAACCCGGAGGAGGCGTTAGCCCCCGCAACCAGCGTCAGTGTGCCATCCGGGGCGAGCCTTTGGATCCGGGAATCCTCCGAAAAGTAGAGATTCCCCTGGGCATCGGAAGCGAGCCCGGATGGGGAGCTTAACATTGCGCTGTTCGCATCGATCCCGTCGACTGCCGAGGAGGAACCACCTCCCCCCACGGTCACGATCACACCGCTATTGGTCGAGCAGTCGACCGAAACGGTATCAATGTGGGCGTCGAGGATGACCCCCTCCCCCCCTGAAACGGCGCAGGTCTGTCCAACGGGCTGGGACTGGATCGTCACGTTGTAGGTGGAATCAACCGTTCTCGGAAATGTAAAGCGGCCGTTCCGGTTCAGTGTGATCACCTCCTGACCGTTGTTCTGGAGATTCAGTTGCCCATACAGCCTCCGGACAGAACCGCCAATCTTCCAGGTTTTCATGCCGGTCGCGCTTCCGCCGGCGATTGTGTCGGCATCTTCAAAGAGTTGGAAATCGGTCAGCTTGGCATCCCCCGTCACGGAACAGGTGAGGAGATTGTTCTCGGTCAGATCAACCTGGCAGAGAACGTACCGGTTCCCCTCCAGACGCAACCCGTCGAACAGGATCATCTCGTGGTTGTTCGAATTCATGTAATTGAAGTGGTACGCCTCGATCTCCTCGGTGCCGAGAAGATCGGTCTCCGTATTCGACATCGTATCGTAGAGGACGAGCCTGTTCTTGTTCCTCTTGTCGAGGCCGGCCAGAAGGAGATAGGAAAGGATCCCCTTCGAAAGTGTCACGCGGGAGACCGAGGTCGCAACATCTTGAACAACCGGATAGAACTGGACCAGATGGCCGTTCTCAATAAAGACCTTGCCGTCCGTTGTCTTGATGACCGAATCGGCATAGTTGTTGAACCAGCAACTGACCCCCGTTGGGCACCGGTAATAACTGGAACCGGTCATTCCATCGCCGATCCAGCCGATCGAATCAAATTCGTCTGTGGCGGTCAGATAGCGTGCCGCCGAGAAGCCGAAGGCCCTGCCGATGTAAACATTGTTGTCAGGGAAAAGGGTCAAGAGCTCCGGTGCGGAGGTGAGAAGGGTCCTGACGGAATTCGCAGGCGAGATCGTCCTTGTCCACTCGGCCCCGGTCGAGGAGGTTAGCCCTGAATAGAAGATGGTCCCGTCATGCAGGACCAGAAAACCCCTGAGATTGATGTTCTCGTTGATCAGATCGGTCATCGTCTCCCTCGTGTTCTTTCGCAACACCGCCTTTCCATTGCTGCTCCCCCGATAATAGATATTTCCCTCACCGTCGAACTGGATCGGATCGCCGAACCGGTTGTCCCAACTGATCTCGGCCAGAGTGGAATCGACACAGGTCACCTCGTTGGTCTCGCCATCCACGCGAATCAGGATGCAGGAAGCAACCGCCTGGGAAAGGAGGAGGTAGACTTGATTCCCCGGCGCGATCATGAAGCTTCTGACCGAGACCGTTCCCGACCGGACCGCGGTCGAGAGCGACCTGTCGGAATTGACCCTCTTGAGATTGGAGGATCCCCTCGTGTCGGTCGCCAGAGTCGGCAAAGCGCTCCCTGACGATTCGACAACCGCCAGACCGATCGCCCCCGTGAGATCAAATGTGACGGAAGAGAGGATTTCCCCCGGTTTGGCAGGACCCCCCTCCTCTTCTTCTTCCGACTCTTCTCCTTCCGAACCCTCGTCGCCATCGTCCTCGTTGTCCCCACTCTCACCGCCACCCCCAACGCTGGTTGAGCCGCTCCCCCTGACGAAATTGCCTCCTTCGCATGAGACGAGTAATACCGACAGGATTGCGATGAGGCCGACGGTTGCGAGATTTTTTCTAAACATGGATCCTCCTTATTCTTCAAAGATCTGGAAATCGGCCAACCTCGTCGTGCCGGTTTTGGAGCAGACGATCGCCTGATTGTTGGTTAAATCGACCTGACAGATCACATATTGGCCGTCACTAAATCGAAGGCCATCGAACAGGACCAGTTGGTGATTGTTCGCGTTGCGGTAACTCAAGTGGTAGACCTCGATATTCTCGGGGCCGAGGAGGTTCGTCTCCGACTCCGTCCGGGTGTCAAAGAGGACGAGCCTGTTCGTCGCCCCCCGATCCAGACCGGCGAGGATCAGAGAGGTCAGGATCCCCTTGGAGATCGATACCTGGACAACGGATGTCTTCGCCTCGCGGACCTCCGGATAATACTGCATCAGGACCCCTTCGGCGCTATCGCCGGCGACCACATAAACCTTGCTGTCCGTTGTGCGATGGATCGCCGTCACATAGCTCCCGCACCACCCTGTAAAATCGGCTTGGGGACTCGTCCCGTCCGTGGAAATCTGCCTGCAATCAAAATAGCGCGGTTCGGTCAGTCCATTGATATCGGTCGTGATCCACTTCGTCTCCTCGAGGAGCGCCTCTTCGACAAGGTACCTCGCGACACCGAAGACCGGCACGGCCCAGATCCCCATGTAGATGTTGCCGTCCGGAAACAGGCTCATGAAGTTGGCGGTCGCCGAGGTAAAGATGTTTTGAATCGAGTTTGCCGGCGAAAGGGTTCGGACCCATTTTGACCCGGTCGGGGTCGTTTCTCCGGTCAGGAAGACGGTCCCGTCGGTGACGACAAGGAAATCCTTCACGGAAATAGAGTCATTGATCAGATCGGTCACGACGCCGGCTGCATTTCTCCTCAGAACCAGCCTCCCCTTCGAATCGGTAAACAGGTAGTAGATAGCGCCGCTCCCGTCGAACTGGATCGGGTCATGGAGGAAAGAGGCATTTTTGTGCCAGACGAGATTGGTGATGGAGGAATCGACGCAAGAAACCGCGTTGGTCTCCGCCTCCACACGAAGCAGGATACAGGAGTCAACCGGTGAGGCGAGAAGGAGATAAACCTGGTTCCCGGCAGCCACCATCAGGTTTTTCACGGTCGCGGAACCGGAAGAGACGGCGTCGCTCAGAGAATTATCCAGGTTCACCCTCTTCAGATTGCTGGAACCCTCGTCAGTCAAGGCGAGCGCCGAGGCCCCGGCCGAGTTGTCGATAGCAAGCCCGACCGCCCCCTGGAGATCAAAGGTCAGTGACTGGACCGGATTCCCGGCGGAGGTGCTCCCCCCGGCGCCGGCTTGACCCGGCTCCCCCTCCGATTCATCCTGTCGACTCTCCCCGCCATCCCCCTCAGCCGGAGGGGTCAGATTCTCGGAGCAGGCGGCCAGAGGGGCAAGGGCCAAAAACAGCCAGAGGATTCCATTTTTCATCGCTCACTCCTTTCCGGGGTCGTCACATTAAAGAGCTGAAAATTAAGCTGGCAGACCGTCGTCGGCCTTTCCTGCCCGTTGTCCGCGATCAACCGCTGCACATCCCGGTGCAGCTCCTGGATCTTTTTTCGGATTTCTTCGAACTGCCCTTTCGAGAGGGACATCGTCAATGCCGAGACCTCCCGTTCGTTCGCCTGAAGGGCGAGACTCTCCCGCCCCTTCTCGATCATCTCGTTGTGAAACCTGAAAAGGGCGGCGGAGGAGATCTCTTCGTCGGTCGCGAGGTTCTGGTCCGCCTGGCGGAGTCGCCCCGAGGAGCCCCTGTTGATGAGCCCCAGCTCCAGAAGTTTCCGGAGCGCCAGTCGCGCCTCTTCCCGGGAGATCTTTCCCCTCAGTTTTTTCACAATCCAGGCGGGGGACTCTTGAAATTCCGGGAGAGCGATCAGCTCCCGGATCACGGCAAAATACCAGCGCGAGAAATATTCGTATTCCTCTTTCGTCAGTTTCTTTGCCTGCCGGTATTCCCGGAAGGAGAGGAGCTTTTCGAAGGCGCGGGATTTTTCGATCGGATCGGCCACCTGATTGTAATGAACAAGCGACTCAAAAAAGAGCGTCTCGCGGGACCCCAGCCCGATCGCGCGAGCGAACCTGTGTATACTCTCAAAACTCAGATTCCTCTTCCCATGCATAACAAGGTAAAGAAAATTCGAGGTCGAGAATCCCGCCCTCTTTGCAAAGTAACGGAATGAGAATTTTTCGGGGTTCCTCTCTTTTTCCGAATCGTAGAAATCCTGCAGAAATTTCCGATAGTTAGTATATTGGTAGATGTCCAATTCCTCAGTCATCTTTGCTCCAGTCGTTTTCATTATCGTGGGTCCTAAAAGAATGTTGCGTCTCTGCCAACAAAAAAATTAAAGATCCGTGTTCTATGGAACACGATATTGGAGTTTCGGGAAGCAACTTTTCTAGCTAGGAGTCGAAACCTACCGATGACACCACTGCATCGATGGGGCCTCAGGATTGCTGGCGCAGGACTTGCTTCCGCAGCTGCTTAGAGGATTGGCTGCAAGATGCCTCTGAGTTGGACAATTAATGCTCCGGCTTCAGTGACTTGAGAATTCGATCCCTTAATTGTAGAAAAAATTGTCTCAATTCCTCTAATGAGACTGGTTTGATCATCCGGGGGAGGATCGTCAAGTTCTGGACCTGAGCGATCAATGAGGCCCAGACAAATGGTTCCAGACCGCCATCCTTCTTTTCACCCAGGGAGATCAGTTCAAAAATATCGAAGGGCTCCTGTTGCAGAATAAAATAAAGATCGACGAAATCCTTGGCATCGGTGCGCCCTAAAAGACAACCGACCTTATTGACGGCTATATTTTTCAGGGTATCAACCATGTAATGATCAATCAGCTCCGGAACACCAACCCGAAAACCGACATCAGCCACGACATCGATCTTCAATTCATCGCCGATGAGATAGCGTTGAAAGCTGGGACTGGTCTGAATCTGCTTGATGGACAATTTAAGTTTCTTGGCTGTTTGGTTCATCAACGCGGGAACGGAATCAAGCGTGACATCGTGAGAGAAGAAATCGAGGTCTTCTGAAAAGCGGTGATGCAGGTAAAAGGCGGCCAAAGCGGTCCCGCCGGTTAAATAAAAATATCTTCGAAACCACGGATCGGCAAAAATTTCCTTCAAGAAGTCCTTCTGAAGCGGGGTGAGGATTTCAGGGTTACTCATTTTTTGTCCAGAGCTGGATCGCATACTCCCAACGTTCTTTGACCTTCGGCAAAAGCCGCACTTTCGGGAGTGCCTTCCGAATTTCTTTAACCGTCAAATATTTCATGACATCCTCGAATCGTGCTTCAGCGAGAATTCTCCCGATCAACCACCTTTTTTCGTTGGAAAGACCTCTCTGGCCCAGGATTTCCCGAATTTGAGCTTCCGAGAGATCATAGTCCCAAAGAAAATAGGGGCCTTTCTTTTTTGAGCCTGATTCAACAGGGAGCAGGTGAAATCTTCTCTCCTCCCCAATGAAAGTCAGCGTCGCAATCCGCGCAAGGGCCGAAAAGCCATCAAACAAGGGGTTCTCTTTCAGGTACTGATCCACCTGTATCGCTTCCTGCGGCGAAAACCGCACTGTCATCAATTGGCTTTTAAAATTCATGCCTTATATTGTATTCGATTCAAATACATAATCAACACAATTTTTCTCTCCCTGAATAAAGCATTTCTCTGTCTTATCCTTCACGCAACCCTTTTCTGGCGGCGACGAAAAGGCCTTTGCTGTGACACAGATCATCCCAGTGGGGCATGACCGATGGCAGGACAACCTGGTTGACGCCGGTCGTTTTTTCACCGGGCTCCTTGCCCCCATTATTGTGCACCCGAACACCCCCTCAATCCTGAAGTCGCTGCGGTTCGTACCGGCCATGCTCCCGTCTTCCATTTTCTTTCAGAAGAGGCTCGCGGCGCCTTTATCACACTCGATATGGTGGGACTCTCGAAAGAAATGAATCCGGAAAGGAGATTGAAGGAAGAGGGGGATCTCCTGATCGAGAAATACTGGCACCCTGTCTACATGGTCAAGGAGGGGCGTGAAATGCGCACACCCGATCGGATCGAGGGGCGCGACTTTGGAAGGGTTCTCTCCTATCTCCCGACCGATTCAGATGACTGGGATCCCCTTTTCAAGGGCCCCGTCACCTACGCCCTTCAAAAGACGCTCTGGGACTACTATGAAGGGGACAAGGAAAAGGCGAGACAGGACCTTTTCAACCGGCTCTCTCAAGGGGTGATGAAGGGGATTCCCCGAGACCAGATCCGGGCGATCATTGAGGATTTTGACGAGGCCCAGGACTACCGGATCGTGACCGTCCGGTTTGGATTTTGAAAAAGGTCTGCGATCTCCTTCACGAGGGTCGGGATCGTGTACTCCTTCGGTTGAATCCTGAGGTCCAGACCGAACCGGCGGACCGTCTCTGACGTAATCGGACCGATCGAGGCAACCGGTATCCTCCGGACCTTCTCCCTTGCCTCCGAGCCTACCATCTTCATGAAATTCTCGACCGTCGACGAGCTCGCAAAGGTGATCAGATCGATTTGGCCCGCCTGGATCAGATCATTCAGTTGTTCCCTCCCGTTCCGGGGGATCACCATCCGGTACGCCTCCACAAGATCCAGACGTCCCCCCAGTCTTTTCAGTTCATCGACAAGAACCGCCCGCGCCTCTTTTGCCCTTGGGATCAGGAATCGTTTTCCGCGGACCCCCCTCTTTTTAAGGGCGGCGATAACC
>CAYWRF010000109.1:0-6602 GCA_964460495.1 uncultured Pseudomonadota bacterium
AACGCAAAGGATGCTTGTCACCAACCGATTATCGGGTTCCTGAACGAGGTGATCAAGGAATAGCGTTGGGGCGTGCCGGCTCTTGTTAAATAGTCGTCTTCTGCACAAACATCCCCCTGGCTTACTGCTCACGAATAATATCCCCTGCCCCAAATCCGCTTCCCGATGTCGCCGCGGCAATCGCGAACTTCGGCTCGACATGAGTCACCTGGACCTGACCGGAAAGCGTCATCTCGCTGCCAAGTTTCAATCCTGTATCGGGATCAACCAACTCCTCGCCAGCCTTGTAAACGGCAAAGGTGTCTCCTACCTTGATACCCGCATCCCCCCCCGCATTGAGATAGATCTTTTCACCCCCTTTGAGAATCTTCCCTTCCCACGGGAGCTTTTCCATGTTGTCAACAACCCACTTGACACACTTGTCCATCGCCTTTCCAAAGGTCTTGTGAAGCGGGCTTCGGAGCTTGCCGCCGCCTCCGCCGAAACCGCCACCGCCGGCGCCGCCACCAAAGAGCCCGAGCGAAAACTGGGTCTTGCTGCACTCATGGGACCCCTTGATCTCGAGGGAGGTGGTATCATACCACCGGACCACGAGCGCCGTTTGCATCGTCCCGACACCAAGACCACCCAGACCGAACCCCCCCTTGCCGAAACCACCGCCACCGCCGCCAAAACTTGAGCCTTGTCCGGCACCGACCACAGAACCGGAAAAGAGCGCCTGGGCCGCCGCCGCCTTACCCGCCTCCGCACCGCTCCCGCGGGACATCCCTGCCTGCTTCGCCGCCTGCTCCTTCTCCGCAGCCGCGTCAAGGGTCAGGTCACTGCCGCGCATCCGGTCCCTCTCCACCACGATAAATTTTCCGGTGTTCACCAGCTTGTCGACCAACAGGTCACCGAGGTTGGCCGCAAGGTCACGGCTCCCCTCCTGCCGCAGGTTCTCCAGCTTGAAGTCGGCAACCGCCACCACCTTTTTCAACTGCTTGAGTCCCGGCAGGGCCTCCCCCTCCGCCTCCTTTTTCTTCTTCTTTGCCTCAACCGTTCCGGCAACAAGGATCATTGCGATCGGGAGCACGACAATGAGAAAACGGTTTCTTCTGAGAGACATGGTTTTTTCCTCCTTTAATGTTTTGGGTTAGAGGTCAGACGCTAACTCTTTCCCGGAATCACGTCAAGAAATCTCAGTAGCGGATCAATGTCGTCACGGCAATGGAAAGCCCGTTCGGCCTTCCATCAACCCCGTTATGCATCAGGTCGTCCTTCAGGTAAAGAATCTCCCCTGCCGTCCCTGGATTCAAAAATCTCTAGAAAATCTCTAGACAAAACAGGGTTTTTTTGAATAGCCTGTGCCCCTCAGTGGTTGAGAGAAGGTTAACCCTGTATAAAAGGAGGAGCTATGAAGAAGCTGTTGCTGGTATCCCTGATCCCGATCTGGCTCGTCGGCACCTTAGCCTGCGGCGGGTCGAGTTACCGGGTCGGTGGTGTGAAATACAAGGTCAAGGAGAGTGAGGTGATCGAGACAAGCTACGGCAAGAAAAAGTACGCGAAGCACTTTTACAAGAAGCCGCATGTCAAGAAGGATGGGAATATCTACGTCCTTGGGGCGGTTGATGTCCCGGGAGACAGCTCCCCCACCCGTTGCCAGACGGCGGCCGACCTCCAGGCCCGGGTTGAGCTTTCCAAGGAGCTGAATACGCGGCTTGAGAACCAGCTCCAGTACGCGGCGGAGGGGTTCTCGATCGATGCCTCCAGCCTGAAACAGATTTCCTCGGAATCGACCAAGATCGAGTTCCTGCAGGGGGTCTTCATTGACAACCGTTTTTGGGAAAAGGTGCTGGTCCAGAACGGCCCCGACGCCTATGTGAAATACACCTGCTACAGCCGGGCGGCGATGCCGATCGACAAGTTCCAGCAGAAGGCGCAGAGCCTCCTCGATGAGCATGAAAAGAAGGGTCAGTTTACCGCGGAGTTTGCCAAGGCGGTGAACGACCAGTGGAACCAGTTCTTCAAGCCGGTCGAGGTGGACGACGACAAGGAATATACGGTCGAACAGCTCGAGAGCATCCAATAGGATGTTGCCAAATGCCCATCTGCTGCGTTGCTCGCTCGGTCCCTCCCTGCGGCGTACATCACAGTACGCCTCAGTCGTGCTCTCGCGGGCGCCTTGCAGCTGGGACATTTTTCAACATCCTGGGAAATATGGCTTGTCAGCAACCTGATAATTAGAAGGGGGGCTCCTTATGAAACGGGTCCTTTTCTTTTTTGTTGTGCTGTCGTTTTCACCTGCCGTTGAAGGCGCCAAACCGCCCAAATGGATCCAGCAGGTCCATTGGGAGGATGGGGTCTACGAGTATTTTGTCGGGGTCTCGACACGTGCCGCAACCGAGGAAGAAGGACGCCGCGAGGCGCTCGACAACGCGACAACCGAGGCGTTCCAGGCCCTTTTCGGGATTACCGGGAAGATGGACCTGACCAGTTTTGCGAACCTCCAGAAGATCCAGATCTCGCAGGATGTCTTTGTCTCAACCGACCAGATCCAGCTGAAGACGGAGCCGGTCGACATCTACGTGAAGGAAACCCGTGTGGGAGACACCTTCAAGTACACCGTCTATCGTTCGATCCGGGTCGACAAGAAGGCGGCCAAGACGGAGCTGGAGAGACTCAAACAGGCCTCGACAAAAAAGGAGAGCCTTGAGGGGAAGGTGACCGCACCCTCCAAGGATCTGGTTGCCGTCACGGTCGAGACCGAGGGGGTGATCCTGAACGACGACGAGCCGGAGGCGAAGTCGAAGGCGGTCCGTGTCGGGCTTGAACGGAGCTGCGAGCGGCTGCTGAAAGAATGGTTCTACCCGGAGACCTTGACCAAGAACTACTCCCGTCTCAAGTCAAACATCTATGATCGTTGCCCCGGATTTGCCGAGAACCACGAGGTCCTCGCGGGGTTCCGTGAGGAAAACCTCTACAAGATGAAGCTGACCGTCTATCTCAAGGGGGGCGATATCCGGCGTAAACTGATGGACCTGGGCCTCTTCAGGGAAAAGGTTCAGGAGACAGGGATGAAACCGCCAGCGGAAGGAGCGGCACAATGAAAAAAATGATCCTCATTCTCTCTCTCCTTGTATCGAGTTCTGCCTTGTCGTCGGTGGTGACGATCGAGGGGAAGTCGGTGATCGTCCCCGGCGACGCAGACAAGACCAAGGAGCTCGCGATTCAGGCAACGATGAAGAAGGCGGTGGAGGTCTTTGTGGTCGAGTCGGTCACGAAGCCGACCGCGGATGCCAACTATGAGAAGCTCTACAAGGCAATCTACACCCCGTTCAAGGATTTTGTCAGGCAGTACGAGACGGTCTCCGAGAGGGAGGATGGCCAGTTTCATTACGTGCAGGCGAAGGTCGACATCGACGATGTAAAGGTCCAGGGGCAACTGGCCGCCCTTGGAATCCAGGCCGGTGTCGGCGGCAAGCCGCGCGTTGCCGTGATCGCCTCGGAGCAGAATGTCGACGGGGAGTGGGTCCGCTCCTACTGGTGGGGGGTCTATTCGAGCGGGATCGTCTCCGAGACAAACTTCAACGTCTGCGAGGGAAAGATCTCCGAGGCGCTTTCGTCGGCCGGATTCCCGATGATCGACCTCACGATGGATCCGACCGAGACCAAGAAGGCTCAATCGTACAAGAACGTCTTTGACCGCTACGATGAAAACCCCTACTCGATGCCGGCCGGTGACACCTCCAAGCTGGTGCAGGCGGTCGACAACGACGTGAAGATCGTCGTGACCTGTCAGGCGCTGGCGAAGAATCAGGGGAAGAAGAGCACGCACTTCAACAGCATCTTTGCGAATGTCTCCTGCAAGGCGACCGATATTGTTGCGAAGTCTGTCCTGGCAAGCGTCCAGGCGAGCAAGGCGGTCCCTCATGTGGACCCGGTGACCGGCGGGGTCCAGGCGCTCTCGGAGGCGTGCCGGGATGCCGGCAGTCAGATTGTAGCCAAGCTTACCCGATAAGTAGGAGCCTGTCGGAATAATGCTCCGGCTGCAAATTTCACTGGCAATTGAAATTTTCGCTTTCGTCGATTACTCCGACAGGCTCCTAGCCGCCTCGGACGCTCCGTAGCTGATGATCAGATCGGCACCGGCGCGGCGGATCGCGATCAACGATTCGATCAGGATCGAATCCCAATCGAGCCACCCTTTTTCTCCGGCGGCCTTCATCATCGCATACTCCCCGCTCACCTGATACGCCGCGATCGGGAGATTGATTGCACACCGGACCGCTGCGATAACGTCCAGATACGGACCGGCCGGTTTCACCATGAGGATATCGGCCCCCTCCTCCTGATCGAGTCGCGCCTCGCGGATCGCCTCGCGTATGTTTGCCGGATCCATCTGATAAGATTTTCTGTCACCAAATTGAGGAGGCGACGCCGCCGCCTCACGGAACGGACCGTAGAAGGCGGAGGCATACTTGACGGCGTAACTCATGAGGATCGTCTCCGGATGCCCCGCTTGATCGAGGGACGAACGGATCGCCCTGACCTGCCCGTCCATCATCGCCGAAGGGGCGACGATATCGGCACCCGCCTCGGCGTGGGAGACGGCCGTACGCGCGAGCAGCTCCAATGACAAATCATTGTCAATCAGAGGCAGCTGAGAAAGCTCCAGATGCGAGGCGCGCGAGGAGGGAGACCGCAGGCGTACTTGTGTGGTACGTCGAGGATCTTCCGACGAGCGCAACGAAGCAGATGGGGCTTTATCGGCTGCCTTAATAACGCCGCAGTGCCCATGCGTCATATACCCGCACAGACAAACATCCGTCATCACCACCAGCCCCGGCACCCTTGATTTCAGTTCCTTGACCGCCCTCTGGATGATCCCATCCGGGTCGTGCGCCTCGGATGCCTGATCATCCTTGTGCCTCGGGATTCCAAAAAGAAGCAGCGCCGGGATCCCAACTTTAAATGTTTCCTTTGCCTCATTGACCAGTTGATCAACCGAGTACTGAAAGATTCCCGGCATCGAACGGACCGGTCTCCGCTGACCCTTTCCATGGATCACAAAATAGGGCTGGATCAGTTGGTCGGGTGAAAGCCGGGTCTCGCGTACCATCCGGCGGATTGTTTCATTCTTCCGAAGCCGTCTTGGACGCACAACCGGAAAACCCATGGTGCGAAGGATTCTGTTGAAAAAGGGGGGCAAAGTCAACTAAAGGGATTCCATGCCTTTTTTAGGTGCCCATATGTCTATAGCCGGTGGAATCGAACTTGCCCCCGAAAGGGGGGCGAGTGTCGGCTGCGAGATCATCCAGCTCTTCACCAAATCGTCCAACCAGTGGGCGGCGAAACCTTTAACGGAGAAGGAAACAGGGGCGTTCCGCGTCCACATGGACAAATACAAGATCCGGACCGCGTTTGCGCACGACTCCTATCTGATCAATCTCGGTTCGCCTGACAAGACACTCCACAAACGCTCGTTCGATGCCTTTGCCCACGAACTCGAGAGGGCCGAGGCGTTGGGGTTGATGGCGCTGGTCTTCCACCCCGGTTCCCACACGACGGAGGATCACAAGGTGAGTCTCGAAAAGACCGAGGATGACTGCCTGAAAAGGATCGCGGAGTCGGTCAATCGGGCCCATCAAAAGACACCCGGATTCAAGCTCCTCACCTGTTTTGAAAATGCGGCGGGCCAGGGGACGAATGTCGGTTACCGGTTTGAACATCTGGCAAGACTGATTGAACTGACCGATGACAAGAAGAGGGTCGGCGTCTGTTTCGACACCCAGCACGCCTTTGCCGCCGGTTACGACCTGCGGACAAAGGAGGGGTACCAGAAGGTCTTTGATCAGTTCGACACGGTGGTCGGGATCAAATGGATCAAGGCGTTTCACCTGAACGACTCAAAGAAGGGATGTGGTTCCCGAGTCGACCGTCACGAGCATATCGGAAAGGGGGAGATCGGGCTCACCACCTTTCGATGCCTGATGAATGACCCCCGGTTCAAGGAACACCCGATGTCTCTGGAGACCCCGAAGGATGAGGATATGAAGGAGGACGTCGAGAATCTCAAGACCCTGAGAGGTCTGATTAAATGAAGATCCACGAATACCAAGCGAAAGAGGTCCTGAAAAAATTCGGCGTCCCTGTCCCGGAGGGGGAGGTCGCCTCTACCGTTGAGCAGGCGGTCCGGATTGCTGAGAGACTTGGGGGGACGGTCGTCGTGAAGGCCCAGATCCATGCCGGGGGGCGCGGCAAGGGGGGCGGGGTCAAGCTGGCCAAGACAGGGGACGAGGTCTTGACCCATGCGCGTAACATCCTTGGGATGACGCTCATCACCCACCAGACCGGCCCCGAGGGAAAAAAGGTAAAACGGATCCTGATTGAGAAGGGTTGTACGATTGCCCGCGAGCTCTATCTCGGGGCGGTCCTTGACCGCTCCACATCAAGGATCACACTGATGGCAAGCGCCGAGGGGGGGATGGAAATTGAGGAGGTTGCCTCAAGGCATCCCGAAAAAATCTTCAAGTTGCCGATTGATCCCCTCTCCGGGGTCGACGAAAAAGAGGCGGCCGGAATCGCCCGACGGTTGGGACTTGAGGAAAATCTCTCCGCCAAAT
>CAYWRF010000110.1:0-6427 GCA_964460495.1 uncultured Pseudomonadota bacterium
CCTCCCCATCAGCAGTTGTCCGAATATCCGGAACTGAGAGGTGAGCTCCGGCAGGACCAGTTGCGCCTCGCTCGCAGAGGCAGTGGCGGAGAGCAACAGAAAGACCACCATTATTATTTTCTTCACAGCATCCTCCTTGGTTTCAGTGTCAGATTTTGCGGAAAGGAATAGAAAAACAGGGGGTTTGTCAACGAAAAACCTTCTGGACAATGTCACCTTCCATTTAGTAGGGGTCCGGTTGCACCGCAGGGGGCGGGGCCTTTAACTATGGTGGACTGCCCCTCCTACAGACACGAAGTCACCCGGGATTCACCACTCTATCCCCTTTTGAAGGAGATCTACGCAGAGGGGACGACCGACCCGCAATTGGATCAAGGATTCCATCAGATCAATTACGCCCGTCCGGGCGAGTGGGGGCGATTTGAGGGAAGGGGGGATTGCTTTGTCGATCGCCGGGAGCTCCTCCGTCACTCGGCTGATCATTGGCGGGCCCACCGTATGGGGCTCAAGGCAGCCTTTGACAAGGCGGCCCCGTGGGACCTCGAGACCGGTGAGTGGAAAACGGAACTGGAAAAGGCAAGAAAGGAGAGGTTCAGGACCCACCATGCGATGGCGGTCTCCCTGATCCAGCGTGAATTGATTGGTCAGGGGAGCTCACCCGTTTCCGACGATTATGTGATCCGTCTCGCGAGGGCGATGGAGGCCTGGTGGCTTTTCCCGTTTATTGCAGATTGGAAGGGGTATCCCGAATCCCAGAAGGGGGAAATCCTTGCCGAGTTCAAATACCTCGATCAACTCGGTCTCCAGCGTTTCAGAAAATTTCTCGAGCAGGGGGGTGGGGCTGGAGGATTTTATGATTCTCCCATTGTCGAACAGGATCAGGAGGCGGTTCAATACGGATACAGGTTTTCCGGTTCTGGCCTGCCCCACAATCTCTATTTTAGCTTGACGGAGGCGGGTCTCCGGCCGTTTTATGTCGAATTCACTGGTCTCCGGAGGGACCGGTTTCAGTGTGGAAAGGTAACGACGGCCCGTCTTGGGCTTGGGCTGAGACTGCCGTCCGGTCGATTGAGACTGATCGATCCGCTCCAGCAGGAGGAGGACCTTGACCAGACGGTCTACTACCCGATCACACCCCGACAGGCGTTTCTCGCCTCAGCCACAATAGACAAACTGGGGGAGGCGATGCTTTCAAAGGGAACGGTCTCCGTCCAGCCAACCTCGTTCTCGGCCGATGGGTATGTCGTCAATGTGAACCTCTTCTACGAGAGATTCATGAAGGGGTATCAGGGGAGACAGAAGGGGCTTGAGGGTTCCTGGGAGAAGGAGATGGAGAGATTCTATCAGGAGATCCGGAAGAGACCTGAATTCCAACACCCGTTGATGGTCGGATACCTGATGGTACTCGGTGCCACGGGGCGCAGTCTATTTGGTGTGCCTCAGGATCTCCCTCCCTTTTCCCATCCGGCCCTTCCGCCCCGGGGACTTGTCAACTACGTCAAGCTCATCTCCTTTATCGATTCGGACAAAAAGGACGATGACTCTCAGGCAAGCCGGGAGGCACGAACACTCCTCGAGGTTGATCCCGACTGTCACACCGCCCACCTCTTTCTGTCAAGGCGCGGCGCGCAGGGGAGGCTCTCCATCTCCCATGAGGAGATCGAACACCACTTTGCAGAGGCGGCCCGGACAATTCCCGCTTCAGATGATCAGCTGACGCGCCTCCACATCCGTTGGGGCGAGTTTCAGTGGTGGAACCGAAAGACCGGGGAGGCGCGGGGGAACTTTGAAAAGGCGCTCCGTCACCCTCCCGGTGAGACGGAATGGAAGGCGAAGGCGGCCTGGTGGCTCGCACTTCTTGAGTTGAGCGACGGTCATCCGGAGAAGGCGGCCGAGTTTCTAAAACAGTCGGTGCAGCTCCTCTCGAATGGAATGGCCTCTCTGGATAAGGACGATACCCTGGAGTGGTATCAGTGGTTCAAGGACCGGAGGGCCCAACAGCCGGTTCACGATCCGCGGATTGCAAAGATCCTGGCAGACCGTCTGATTGTGCACGAAAAATTCCGGGAGGCATGGGAGGTCCTCGGCTGGACAAGGCCCGAGAGGGATATCCTCCTCGCAACACACAAGCTGCTCCTCTTGCAAGGCAAGGTCCGTGAGGCGGCGAGGGTCTGGAAAAGGCTGGAGGGGCGCTGATGATATTTCAGTGTCATGAGTCCGGGGCCCGCGAGCAGTATGAACGGATGAGAAGGGACGGGATTCCGGAGGCCGAATTCGATCAGGGGCATCAGAGGGTTCGTGCCAATCCGGACGGCACAGCCGGCATTGAGGTGGTCGGAAAAGGTGACGGCGGGACTGACTGTGAGGAGCTGAAGGAGGTCTCGGCGCGCCACGCAGATCGTTACGGTGATTATCTAAGACTCCTCACAGGACGGCAGGTCCCCTGGCTTTACGACGATGGGGATCCCCAAACCGATTCTGACCAAAAGATTGATGCCCTTGCGGACCGCGCGATTGCGGCCCTTCAGAAGAGACTTGGGGAAATGGGTCTTGCCCCCTCGTCCGACACGTACCGTCGCGATCTGGGGATCTCTCTCTACCACTTTGCCCGTCTCGCCCGGGGGGGGCGATCGGACGGTCAGGTGGAGGGGACTACACGGGAAAGATACAGGAGGTATGGTCTCTTTGAGGAGTGGGGTCTCCGGCCGTTCCAGGATTTCCTGTTTCGGGAGGGGGGGCTCGGTCTCGCCTGGTTTACGGGGAATGCCAAATTGGAGGCGACCGCGATCGAGGCGATCGAGCAACGGAAGGGGCTCTGCACCGAGCGGAGCAAGGGGCTCTATCGACTCTTTGAAAAGGGGGGACTCAATCCTGTTTACGTCAGGATGTCTGCGAAACAGGCGCACGAGGCCTGGATCCGTGAGTTCAGTGAGAATGTTCCGGCCGCCGTGACACCGGAGGACTATATTCTGGGACACGTGGCGGTCGCGATCCCGTTGAGTGACGGCCTTTACTATTTTGAGCCGAACCAGAACGCCCACGGCCGATTTTTTGAGGGTCTGGCGATGCCGATCACACCGAGGGAGATGTATCAGTTCGATCTGCACAATCTTGTGATTGATCTGATGAACCAGCGGAATTTTGACGAGGCGGAACGGTTCCTCCGAGGCGCCTTTGCGCTCGGAGAATCGGTGGTGACACCCTTTTTGTTCGCGAAGCGGGGGGACCTCCTTCTGGAGCGGGGGGATCCGCAGGGGGCGCTCGATCACTGGCGAAAGGCACGGGAGGCCGATCCGACTTCTGTGAGGCCCCTTTTGCAGACCTGTGATCTGCAGGCGCGTCTTGAGAGATGGGAGGCGGCGAGGCAATGCCTTGGCCTCCTGCCTGACGATTCGACCCACAAGGCGGTCTGGCTCGCCAGGCATGAGGCGAGGGAGGGGAGGTTGGCGGAGGCCCGTCGCCTGTGGGAGAAGGCGGTTGAGCTCGGTCACAATCGTGAGGAGGCGTATCTTGAGATCTCGAACCTTTTTCTCGAGGAGAAGGATCTAAGGCAGGCGGAGGAGTATGCGAGGAGGGTGATCCGGATCAATCCCCGGAATCTGGAGGCGTATCTCCGTTTGGCTGCCGCCCTGCAGGGACAGGGGCGCGAGGCGGAACTCCTCGAGCCGCTCCGTCAGGCGATCTCCCTGGAGGACCATCCGGCAATCTATCATGCGATCAGTGGTTCGTTGTTGACGGTCGGAAGGGTGGAGGAGGCGAGGGAGTACTTTCGTCGTGCGCTCCTCTTCGCGGAAAAACTGGATCATTTTCCGTACGAGACCTATGGGGTCTGGCGTTACCTTGCGGAAAAGCTTGACCTTTGGCCGGAGGTGGCAAAGGCCCGCTTCTCGTCTAGAGCAGTGGGGGCGTTTACTGTCCGCCTCTTTCAACTGGAGGCGCGTGCCCGGTCCGAAAAGAAACCGGCTGGATTCTACCGGGATGAGTTTCGTGGGCTTTTGAGGGAGGCGGGCGCTTCTCAGGGGATCCCTGCCTCGATCTATTGGCCGTTCCTGTCTATTGCGGAGAGGTGCGGCGAGATCGGCACGATGATCGAGCTCTGCCAGAATACAAACCACCCCCGTTTCTTTGTTTACGCCCTGCATGTGGAGTGGCAGTCGGGTCAAAAGAAGGTGGTGCAGGAGGGGCTTAATCGATGGAACGGGACCCTCGATTCGTGGTCCCGGGCGCAGCCGTCGGAAAGGAATCCCGATCTCCTTGCCGAGGTCGGAGGGGCGATCGACGAACTCCCTGCTACGATGCTGAAGTTCCCCGCCTACCGGAAGTTGTTCGCACGTTATTACAGGCTCTTGTCAGAGACCTATGCCGCTGCCAACCGGATGCCGGAATCGGCAGCGGCCCTCCAACGGGCTGAAGCCCTCACAAGGCAATAATCTTGTTGATAACCTATTGATAATGGCTATAATGCGCGTGCTAACGCATTGAAAGTAAAATATTATTTTTAAAGGACGCAACTATTTTGAATCGGTGTCGAAGACTGTGGTGAGTATGGGAGATTTGGTAGTGACAACGATGGCAGAGCAACAAAAGGAACGGCGGTTCAATCCAAGGGTCGCCTGTGAGCTGAAAGACCCTCAAGGGCAGGTCGTTCGAAATTTGAGCCAGAACGGGCTTTATCTGGAAAGCGCAAGAGAATACCAGCCGCACCAGAAGATCTCCCTTTCCCTGCCGATCTTCAACGGGATGTCACCTCTTCAGGTATGGGGTGAGGTGGTCCGGCGAGAGTCTTTGAGAAATGGTTTTGGTTACGGCATCGGCTTTCGAGGGATTGGCGCCGATGAGTACAAGGAGCTCAACTATTTCATCCTCCGGAGGATGACCGAGGGGAGGGGAGAGGGGCAGGCGCCCAAACGGGATGTTTTTTACAAAAGGATTGCTATCGACACGGAATATCAAAACATCGCCCAATGGGATCCCCGCCTCGAGAAATTTCTGGAGCCGGGGGACAACTTCTCCATCTTCAACCTGACCGATTCCCTGAAGGACTGTGCCCGTCAGAGCGGGGTCAGGGATGGCTGCCTGATGGCCCAGATCCTCCATACCTCGGCAACCCTTTTGATCAACGAACTCGATGAGCCGATGCTGCTGATGGACCTCGTCAAGAAGATGCGTGCGTTTGCGCCGAAGAGTGCCGATTATTTTCACAACAGCTCAATGAGGGAGGTCAATATTTGCCCCGACGATTCCCATTGCGATCGAAACGGGGATGCCCACGTAAAGGCGGCGCTGCTCGGGAACACGACCCTCTCGCTCATTGTTCAGGACGGGGAGTTGGTTTTGGGCCCCTGGCAAAAGGTGGCCCTGCTCGAATTCGATGGGCCCAGGAAAAGGGAAGTGCTCGTGCAGGTGAGGGGAAGCTAGTTAATCACAAATTTGACACTCGTGTGTTGGCGGTCGATGACGGCCCCTCTTTCCTCGCGTTTCTGAATGTGGGTCTGAAATGAGATCTCCTGCCTCAAGTGGGACTGACCTTCCCCCTTTTTATGGTCCAGTCATAACCTCACATCGACTGTCACAGTGTATGCCAAATTAGGATAGAGCTCCGTTTTCCCTTGATTCCTCTCCCCCCTCCAGGACCAGTAGGTCCTTGTGGGCGGGAGTATCTGGCCGGGAAGCGGGGTCAGGATGATTCGGACGGGAAGATCTTTGCCTCTGAATCAAACGGGCCGTATTCTGGCGCGGCCAGGTTCCACAGTAACAATGCCGCCTACGCGAAGCTCCTGCGCATACCGAACCACCATCTCATCGCAAATTGCCGCCTGTTTCGTCACAGATAGACCCACGAGACGAACAATGCCGCAGTGGGGCATGCCTCGTACGACCGCAAGTTCACCAAAATCCTTGTCCAATGTGAGATGAGAACACGCCCTTCTCGATGGGCTCGCTGAAGTATCTCCTCGTCGCCAGGATCCTCGGTCCACTCACCGGCCCATACGACGTCATGCCCGTTTTCCCGCAGAGCCGGCAGGACGCCACCCCAAACACAAGCATCAAGTAGAATTTTCACGATCCGGATCCGACGGCGAGATGTTCAACTCTTTCATGCCCGATGACTCGACGGGCATAAGCCAGACAGGCCTGAATATCCTCCCGTTCCAGCCAGGGGTAGCCCTTTAGAATAGTTTCGACATTGTCACCGGCCACCAGCATCCCGAGCAGATGCTCAACGGCAAGACGTCGCCCACGAATGATCGGCTTCCCTCCAAAAATTTTTGGATCCACGGTGATCCTGCCCAGCAATTTTCCCTCATCCATATGTTCCCCCCTGTGGAATCAGATAGTATTCCGATCCGATTTGATTTTCAATGCCTTAATCACTTTCCCCTTCCTTTTTTCCCCGATCTGGCATAGATTTCCTGGGTGGTTCTGA
>CAYWRF010000111.1:0-6394 GCA_964460495.1 uncultured Pseudomonadota bacterium
TGAAGCAGGGGGGCCAGTTGTTGCCGGATATTTTGAGTCACTGTAATCTGTGGAGCCCTTAAGATACCTTGCGCGTAAGAAACGATCGGGAGGAGCGCCAACAAAATGAATAATCGGGAGGATCTCACTAAGCCTGAGTATACCTGAATCCCGGCCCCCGGAGAAGGGGGTTTCTACTTTCTTGCAACAAGGATCCGATCGTGTCCTGACAGATCTTTCAGGATCTCCTTGAGATGGATCTTCGTATCACTTTGCATATGATTCCGGATCGCCGGCCCCTGATCTTCACCAATCTCCATCAAAAGCAGACCCCCCTCTTTTAGAAACGGGGGGGTCTCCGCAAGGATCTGCCGGATGATTCTCAGGCCATCCTCACCGCCGTCGAGCGCCCTTCGCGGTTCAAAATCGCGGACCTCCGGCTGAAGGGACGGGAATTCCCCTGTCGCAATATACGGGGGATTGGAGACAATAAGGTTGAACGAGCGGCCCTCCGCGGTGAATCGTTTCCAGGGGGCGATGTCGGCCAGGATAAATTCAATACGATCGATTACCTCATGCCGCTTGGCATTTTCGCGGGCAATCTCCAGCGTCTCTTTTGAGATGTCGGTTGCAACAATCCGGGCGCCCGAAAGATGTTTTGCGAGCGTGATCGCAATGCAACCGGAGCCGGTGCCAATGTCGAGGATCTGGCAGGGGTGTTTGTCTCCGGCTCCCTCGACGGAACCGGCGGTGGGCTCGCCCCCGCCTGCGCCCTCGGTCCGTCCGGCACCAGAGGCCGCTGAGGGACGGCCCTGCGAGAGCTTCCGTCGGGGATCCTCCGACAAACACCCCTGCCAGATCCTGAGGGCTTCTTCTGCAAGCAACTCAGTCTCCGGCCTTGGTATCAGCACCTCCGGCGTGACCCTGAATTTCAGCCCGTAAAACCCGGTTTCTCCGGTGATGTATTGCAGAGGTTCCCGCTGGACGCGCCGCCGGATCAATTCCTTGAAATCCGCAAGATGTTTTTCCTTAAAGATAGCCTCGTGACGGGTGTAGAGGTCAATCCGGTTGCATTTAAGAAGATGGGTGAGCAGGAGCTCGGCATCGAGCCTTGGATTCGGGATCCCCGCCTTCTCAAAATAGCCGGAGGTCCACCGGATCAGCTTGAGGGAGTTCCATTCCTCAGGCATCGGATTTCAGCATCTCCGTCTGGAAGTGGGTCCGGAGCGGATCAATCAGTTCTCCGAGATGGCCGTCAAGGAGACGGTCCAGTTGGTAGAGCGTGAGCCCGATCCTGTGGTCGGTCACGCGATTCTGGGGGAAATTATAGGTGCGGATCTTTTCACTCCGGTCCCCTGTCCCGACCATCGACTTTCGGGTCGACCGGATCTCCTGATCCATCTTCTCCTCCTCCTTCTCCTTCAGACGGGCCCGCAGGATCTTCATTGCCTTCGCCTTGTTCTTCAACTGGCTCCGTTCATCACGACAGACCACGACAACTCCCGTTGGCAGATGCGTGATTCTCACCGCCGAGTCGGTCGTGTTGACCCCCTGACCCCCGGGGCCTGAGGCGCGGAAGACATCGATCTTCAGCTCCGACTCGTTGATCTGGATATCCACCTCTTCTGCCTCCGGAAGCACCGCGATCGTCACTGCGGAGGTGTGGATCCGCCCCTGCTGTTCGGTCTTCGGGACCCTCTGGACCCGATGGATCCCCCCCTCGTATTTGAGTGCGCTGTAAACGTTTTGACCGGAGATCAGCGCGATGATCTCCTTGAATCCACCGATCCCGGTCGGATTGGAATCCATCACCTCGACCCGCCACCCCTTTGTCTCGGCATAGCGGCTATACATGCGGTAGAGGTCGGAGGCAAAGAGGGCCGCCTCATCCCCGCCGGTCCCGGCGCGAATTTCCAGGAAGATGTTCTTCTCATCATTCGGGTCCTTTGGGAGCAGCAGGATCTTGAGTCGGCCCGCCGTCTCTTCCTTGATCGTTTCGAGGTGGAAAATCTCCTCCTTCGCCATCAGGTGGATCCCCTCGTCTTTCTCTTCCAACAACCTCCTGTTTTCCTCAATCTCGGCAACGATTTTTTTGTATTTACGGTAGGTCTCAATCAAAGGGACCAGACCGGATCGTTCCTTGGAGAGTTTCTGAAACAGCGGCTGATTGCGGATGATCTCGGGCTGGGCCAGACGTTCATCCAGATCCCGAAACTTCTTTTCGATTTCTTCAAGTTTGCTGAACACCTAGGCCTTTTTCTTGGCGTATCTTTTCTGGAACCTCTCAACGCGGCCGGCGGTATCGACAAGTTTCTGCTTGCCCGTGAAGAACGGGTGACAGTGGGAGCAGACGGCGATTGTGATGTTTTTCTTGGTGGAGGTCGTCTCGATCGTATGTCCACAGGCACAGGTGATCTTGAGGGGGTAGACGGCTGGGTGAATACCTTCTTTCATATGAATCCTTAAGTTGGGGGCATCTATCAGGACAGAATCGAAAAGGCAAGGGGGATGGTTATCCGGTCACAACCTTGTTGCAGAACTGGGTCAGTTGGAGGTCGCTTGGCCGGTGATTCGGTTGGGTCCCCTGGGCCATCTGCTGGAGCCTTGCAGGGGCGTAGACATGATTAGCAGGGCGGCGTGAAAAGGAGTCCTTTGCCGATATCGGCCGGGTCCCCACGCGGCTCGGGGCCCCGGTCAGAAAGGTCGCGATCTTCTGCAGGAAGGAGGGGTGCTGGGTCGGGGCCTCTTTCTTCCTGAGGACGGTCTTTGCCTGGATCGGTTGCGCCATATGACGTGATTACTGAGCAATCTCCATGCCAGATCCGCCGGATTCATCAGCGAAGCCAATTACATAATAATATGATATTGCTTGATTATTTTGGATAAGACGTTGCCGGTCGTGGGGGAGAGAAGGAGGTCACTAGATCTTTGGTGACTTGAAACCCCAATCCGGTCTTCTCTTCTCCAGAAAGGAGGTCATCCCCTCCCGCAATTCAGGGCCGCCATAGACCCTGGAGAGGTGGTTGAGCTCCTTCCGGATTCGTGGGAGGATCCCTTCACGGAGTGATCGTCGGGCAAGCCTGATCGCCTGAGGACTCTTCTCCAGGATCTCGAGGCAGATCCTCTCCACCGCTCCATCAAGCCCGACCTCCGGGACTACCTGATTGATAAGCCCCATCTCCTTCGCCTCCCGCGCCGGGTATTGACGACAGAGGTAGATGATCTCATGGGCCCTCTTCAGGCCGACAACGAGCGGCAGGATTTGCGTGCCTCCCCAAAGCGGGGCGCTCCCGACCTTGGGGCCAACCTGGCCAAAAACCGATTTCTCGGAGGCGATCGTGAGATCGCAGAAGAGCTGGATCTCATTGCCGCCCCCAAGGCAGTAGCCATTGACCTTGGCGATAATCGGCTTCGGTGAGGCCAGAAACGCCTTGGCGAGTTCGAGGAGTTTTTTCGTGAAAGTCCGGCCGGTTCTCTGGTTCAAGGACTTCATCTCCTGGATATCGCCGCCGACTGAAAACGCCCTGTCTCCGGCGCCGGTGATAACAATCACACCGACCGACCGATCCCGCACCGCCTCGGTCATCGCACGGGTCATCTCGACGATTGTCTGTGTGCGAAAGGCGTTCATCTTTTCGGGACGATTGAGGGTGATCGTCGCCACTGCGGCATGAGACTCGTAGAGGATATCTTGGTACATAGTTTTCCCTCTCTTATATTTTTGCCACTACCCTCACCGGGGCCCCGTCGGCCGCCATTTTTGCAGGAAAGGCAGACACCTCAAAATGATTCGTTTCAACCAGCGCCTCCAGGTTGGTCAGATTCTCGGCGATCAATATTTCATGGGCCAAAAGGATCTTATGGATTGGGTAAGGTTCCAGATCCGGACTTGGCGTATCGATCCCAATGAGCTTTACATTCAGTTTGACCAACTTTTTTGCAAATGATTCCGTCATTTGCGGAAAGTCCTCAAAATATCCATCCCCGCCGAATTTTTGGGACCATCCTGTCAAGACAAGGACAATTTTTCCGCGCGCCTTATCATTCAAGAGCGGTGAGTCTATCTCCCTTTTCCCTCGTGCATCAATTAAAATTCCATCCCCAAAAAATCGTTCTAACGGAATTTCGGAGAGATTTTTTCCACCCGGAATCATGTGGCTCGGCGCATCGATATGTGTCCCGACATGCAGGCTGGCCTTTACGACAGCCCCTGAATAACCATCCCTTTCAACGGTCGCCTTCTGGATGAACTCCGGCTCGATATCCCCCGGCCAAACCGGCATCTTTTCGGTGAATGTGTGGGAGAGATCGATCAGTTGGCTCATGACTACCCTGCCATCGTCAGGACAATCGCAACCTTTTGAATCCCGCGATTTCAAAATGATGGTCAAACGTGAAGGCCGTTGTCAGATCCTGCTTTTCCATCACAGCAAAAGAGACGGCATCGGTCATCGAAATCCTTTGGTCTGAGAAGCGGGCGATAAAATCCAATCCCCGCATCTCATTCTCCAGAGTTGGGCGGTAAATCTCAATGGCACCGGAATCGTAAATCTCGCGTGCAGTCGTCAACGCCTGCGACGACCCAAAACAATAGGCGATCAGGGTGACAAGTTCCGCCAAGACGAAATTCGAGGTCAGACAGGCGAGCTTCTCCTGCCGCACCTTCTCCCATAAGGTGTGCGCCTCTTGATGATACTGGTCTCCGGCGACATATCGGGCGTAGAAGGCACCTGTATCGACAAAGAGTCTGGGACCCCGCCTAGGGCTTGCCATGAACGTCCTTCCGGCTCAAATAGTCGTCGTGATGGAGGGAGACGTCTATCGGGCCATCATCCCGGAAAACCGTTTGGCTGTTAAGAAACGAATCCTTGGCTGCCTTCTCACGCCGCCAGAGCAGGTATCTCTGGAGGGCCTGACGCACCAATTCGCCCAGGGAAACATTCTCTCGAGCGGCCTCTCGCTCCATGTCCTCCTTCAAACCGTCCGGCAACATGATGGATGTCCTATGCATAATTGTGATAATATATGCATATATCAGTACGAGTCAAGCCTGAATTAAAGTCACCCCCCCCATCGTGAGGCCGCCGGAGACAGACAATCCCTTCAACATCCTACGATTGGGCGATGAGCCAGTCCTTTAAAGGAAGTGCCTCCACACGCCCCGATTTAAAGCGATCGTTTTTTGTGAGGACAAGAAGTTTCTTGGTTTTAGGGGCAACCTTTTCAAACCAGTTGAATTCCTGAGGCAAGACGGTCTCCTGATATTTCACCTCAATAAAGAAAGGGAGAAAATCGATCTCCTTTTTCCCCATCCAATAAAAGATATCTTTCGTTTGATGCCTTAACTGGCCGCAGACCACAGCTTCGGCCAGGGCTCCCAACATATCGGGAGAAAGCCGGTCTTTGGGGCTCAAGCCCTGCAAAACACCCCCTCGATGAAAGAGATGAAAAAGAAGGGGATCGATCGGATAATGTTTTCTGTTTTTACGCGGAGAGAGAGAGGTGCCATGCAGATCGGTCCAGATCACTTCGCAAGTGGCGAAACAATCGGACAGGAGCTGCAGATACTCTCGAGCGGTTTCGTGAGACGTAATGCCGATCTCTCGGGCGATGGTATTGTTTGAAAAACCGGTTGTCAGACGCCTCACCAGCGCCTTGACGAGATGTTTCAGAAGCTGTTCCGACTTTCCCCTTTTCAAAAACTCTCCCTTAAGCCAGCTCCAATAAATTTCTCCGACATATTCCGGCAAGACGTTCAGCCTTAGATATTCGTTGATCGACCAGGGAAAGCCGCCTACGGTAAAATATTCCTCCAGACTCAACCGATCGGCGACATATCGATAGGGGACGGGAAGCAGTTCAAAATCGACTTTCTTGTGCTTCCCGCGCCGGCCGGGGAAAAGTTCCCCCCCCTCTTTAAGGGAGACCGATGACGAACCGGTAAAGACTAAAAAGACTTTTTCAAGTTGGCCCTGATCGGCCAGGGTTTTGACCGCCCTGTGCCATTCAGGGACGCTCGTAATTTCGTCTATAAAAAGATTCGTTTTCTCTTTTTTTTCGGAATCAATCAGTCCGGCCATGGCGGCCCTTAAGTCACGCCAGGATTCAAATTCGTCCCCTTCCAAAAGGAAGATGCGGTTGGGAGGCGATATTTTTATGCATTTTTGTACCAGGAGCCTTAAAAAAGTGCTTTTCCCGACCTGTCGCGGTCCCAAGATACTGAAAATGCCTTCCTGAACCGGAATCGCATCGAGAATCGGATCCAGGTGGGGGAGTCGAAACGGGGTCTCCTGCAACTGCTTCAATTTCGGATCGTTATGCCACCACCCTTTATCTTGTACCCATGGATTGTAAACCATTGTATCTATCAGATACAATAATTTGCGTTTATAATCAACAGAAAATCTATCCCCCC
>CAYWRF010000112.1:0-4936 GCA_964460495.1 uncultured Pseudomonadota bacterium
TTGAGAACAAGAAATCAGGTGAGACGTTATCCCCTGGGACGTTGTCCCTTCCGGCCGTGGAGGGGGAGGTCCCTCTCGAGTCCATCAAGGGGGTCGGTCCCAAGACCCTGGAATTATTGAAGGCGGCCGGCTTGACGAGTCCGTCTCAGGTAGTACAGTGTGCCCCCGACCAGCTTTCAGAAAAAACCGGGATACCGCCCGCAAAGGCAAATCAGCTGATTGAAAACTGTCGGCAGGTGGCGGGAAGGGCGGCCCAGGAGGCAAAATAGGTGGATCTGAAGTCGAACATAGAGGAGAAGCGAGTTAAATCGACAATCATCCGCCGGCGGACCGTTGCGGCTCCACCACCCCCTCCTCCGGAGGCACGGGAATCGCCGGTCCCTGAAGCGGCCAGCCGCCCACCGGTAGAGGCCTCAGAGGTTTCAAAGACCCCAGCGGGGCTAGCCCCCGAATCGGAAGTCGTTTCCCGGCCGCGCGGCGCGGCGCCCGTTTCGGTCATCCCGGAGGCCGCGGCAGAGGTCAAACCCAAAAAAATCGTGCGCAAGAAGAGCCGGGATGAGCTTGAAATGGAGTTCATCGAGAGGGCCGGTGGCCTGAAAAAGGCGGCTGAGATCCTGACCGTCATGCCGGAGCGGCTGGAGAGGGTTTATCGTCCGGTCAGGAGCGCGAACAAGAAGAAAAAGATCCTGAGCCGAAAGGAATTCAAGAAGACGGAGTTGACCGTCCCGAAGGCGATCAAGAAGGTGATCCGGATCGAATCGGCAATCGCCGTCGGCGAGCTGGCCCACCGGATGGGGATCAAATCGGCGGAGGTGGTGAAGAAATTGATGAGCCTCGGCGTGATGTCGACAATCAATCAGACGATTGACACCGACACGGCGACCCTGATTGCCCACGATTTCGGGTATGAGATCGAGAATGTCGAGTTTGAGGAAAAGTCGGTCTTGAAGCAGGAAAGAAGAGGGACGGACCTTCGCCCGCGTCCGCCGGTCGTCACCGTCATGGGGCATGTCGATCATGGCAAGACAAGCCTGCTCGATCAGATACGCAAGTCGAATGTCGCCGCCGGGGAGGCGGGGGGGATCACGCAGCATATCGGGGCGTATCAGGTAAAACTGCCGCGCGGGGTCATCACCTTTCTCGATACGCCGGGTCATGAGGCGTTTACCGCGATGAGATCGCGCGGTGCGCAAGTCACGGATATTGTCATCCTCGTCGTGGCTGCCGATGATGGCGTGATGCCGCAGACGATTGAGGCGATCAATCATGCGAAGGCGGCCAAGGTCCCGATCATCGTCGCGGTCAACAAGATTGACAAGCCGGGCGCCGATCAGGCGCGCGTTGAGCGGGCCCTGATGGAGCATCAGCTGATTTCGGAAAAATTGGGTGGAGAGACGATCATCCTTCCCGTTTCGGCGAAGACCGGCGAGGGAATCCCGGAGCTCCTCGAGATGATCCTGCTTCAGTCCGAGGTGCTGGAACTCAAGGCGGATCCATCGATCCGCGGTCGTGGGGTCGTGATCGAGGCGAAACTGGACCGGGGCCGCGGCGCGGTTGCGACCGTGATCGTGCGGGAGGGGGTGGTGCGGGCCGGCGATCCGATCGTCGTGGGTGATGTGTTTGGCCGTGTCCGTCTTCTGGTCGATTCCGAAGGGAATCAGGTCCGCGAGGCAGGCCCCTCCCAGCCTGTTGAGATCCTGGGCCTGTCGGGCATTCCGGAGGCGGGAGATATGTTTGATGTCCCGGCCTCCGAAGACGACGCGCGGGTGATCGCGGAACACCGCACGGAAAAAACCCGTCAGGATCGGGAGTACGTCCGGCCGCGTCTGGAGGACCTCTATGCGGAGGCTGCCTCAGTGCTGCCGGAGTTGCGGCTCGTGATCAAGGCGGATGTCCACGGATCGGCGGAGGCGCTCCGGGATGCCGTGGCGAAGCTCTCTTCCGAAAAGGTCAAGGTCTCGGTGGTCCACTGGGGTGTCGGGGCGGTCAATGAATCGGATGTGATGCTGGCCGTTACCTCCCGCGCGATCGTGGTCGCCTTCAATGTCCGCCCGGACACCCGGGGCCGCGAGATCGCGGAAAGGGAAAAGGTCGAGATCCGCAAATATTCGATCATCTATGACCTCCTCGACGATATCCGGAAGGCGATGGAGGGGCTCCTGCAGCCGTTGAAGAAGGAGCAATACCTCGGACGCGCGGAGGTCCGGTCGCTTTTCAAAATTTCCAAGGTCGGAACGGTTGCCGGCTGTTCGGTGGTCGACGGCAAGATCGTGAGGACCTCCCCGGTCAGGGTCCTCCGGGACGGGCAGGTCGTCTATGAAGGGAAACTCTCGTCCCTCAAGAGATTCAAGGAGGATGCCAGGGAGGTTGCCTCGGGACTCGAATGCGGCCTCGCGGTTGAGAACTTCAATGATGTGAAGCCGGGGGATCTGATCGAGGCGTATCGGATAGAAGAGGTCCAGCAGAAACTCTGATGACATGGTGACCCATCGGCTAGAGAGGCTCTCGGAGGAGATTCGTCATTGCGTGAGCGAGCTGTTGCTGACGGAGATCCGTGATCCGGGGATCAACAATCCCGGGATTCGCGCCGTCACGATTACCCGGGTGACGCTGACGAAGGATCTCGGCTTTGCGCGGATCTACTACGGGGTTTCGAAGGTCGATTCGAGGCAGGATATTCAGAGATCGCTCACCCGGGCCGCCGGCTTTATCCGGAAAAAAGTGGTGGAACGGCTTGCCCTCCGGATCGCGCCGCAGATCGAATTTTTTTATGACGAGACGAAAGAGGAAATCGACCGGGTCGAGGGGCTCTTCTCCAGGCTCTGAGGTGCTGCGGCGGATACGCGGCGGGAGCCGTTTCCTGGTGACGACACACCGGAATCCGGATGGGGACGCCCTCGGCTCGGCCTTGGCGCTCGCCGCAGGTCTCCGCTATTTGAAGAAAAGTGTGACGGTCTACAATCAGGATCCGGTGCCGGCTAATCTCCGTTTTCTCACCGGCTCCCACCGGGTCACATCGCAACTGGATCCCGGTGCCCGGTTTGACGCCTCCTTTATTGTTGACTGCGCCGAGCCGGAGAGGGTCGGCGAGATCTTTGAAAGGCATCCGGGACGCGGGACCCTTATTGTGATTGATCACCACAAAAAGAGCGGTCGTGAAGGGGAGATCAATCACATAATCCCGAACGCCGCTTCCACAGGCACAATCGTCCTCAACCTTCTGAAACGGCTTCGGGTCCCGTTGAGCCGGGAGATTGCCACAAATGTGTACACGACGCTCGTCACCGACACCGGCAACTTCCGGTATTCGAACACGGACCCCTCCGTTTTCCGGCTGGCGAAGGAGCTGACTGAGAAGGGGGTCTCTCCCTGGAAGGTTTCCAGGGAAATCTATGAAAATTATCCGGCGTCTCGAATCCGGCTTCTGGCAAAGATCCTGCCGACGTTGACGATCTCGTCCGATCAACGATACGCCTCGATCGTGATCACCCAGTCGGCGTTGAAGGAGTGCGGGGCGACATCCGACCTGACCGATGAGTTCATCAACTATCCGCGTTCGATCAACACGGTGGAGGTGGCGATTCAGTTCCGGGAGACGCCGGAAGGGGAGTGGAAGGCCAGCTTCCGGTCCAAGGAGAAGGTTGATGTCGCCGAACTCGCTTCCCGTTTCGGAGGCGGCGGACACGCCCGCGCCGCCGGCTGCACCTTTAAAGGGACCCCGTTTGAAGAGGTCCGGAAACAGATTCTGGCGGCGGTTGAAGAGTCGCTCCTTGAGACTTCCGGCTTTACAAGTTGAATTGTTCTGTGCTACACGAACACTGGTTTTATGGAGACGCAAAAGCAAGAACTGATTTCAAAGTTCAAGGTTCACGAGGGAGACACCGGTTCGCCGGAGGTCCAGATCGCCCTTTTAACCCATCGAATCAACGACCTGGACGGGCATTTCAAGGCCCATGCGAAGGATCATCAGTCGCGTCGCGGCCTCCTGAAGCTGGTGGGCCAGAGAAAGAGGCTCTTGAGCTATTTGAAAAACAAGAATTCGGAGCGTTATAACAAACTGACGAAGGATCTCGGATTGAGAAAATAGGGGGAGGGTTCCCCCGAGGGAGAAGGCGGCAACTGATAATTTTCAAAAAGTCCGTTTCGGATCTGTTGTAAGTTATCAGACACGTCCCGCCTTCTTTCGCCAGTCGGATTCGTCGTAGAAAAAAGGAGAGAAACAATGTCTGTGACAGTCGAGGCCCCTTTAGGGGGAAAGCGTATTACGCTGGAGGCGGGGAAACTCGCGCGCCAGGCGGGGGGTGCGGTCGTCGTCCGGTGCGAGGACACGATCGTGCTGGTAACGGCGGTTGTGAATCCGGAGCCGAAGCCGTCGGTCGACTTCGTCCCTCTGACATGCGATTATGTGGAAAAGACCTTCGCCGCCGGAAAGATCCCGGGGGGATTTTTCAAGCGCGAGGGACGGCCGCACGAGCATGAGGTCCTGACGAGCCGTTTCATCGATCGACCGATCCGTCCTCTCTTCCCGGAGGGATATAACCACGAAACGCAGGTGATCGCGACCGTCCTCTCGGCGGGGCCGGAGATCGAGCCGGATACGCTGGCGATGGTCGGTGCCTCGGCGGCGCTGACGATCTCGGAGGCACCGTTTCTTGGGCCGATCGCAGGCGTCCGCGTGAGTCGCGTGAATGGGGAGTTCAAGTGCAACCCGAGCCTCGACGAGTCGGCCGCCAGCGACATCGAACTGATCGTCGCCTCCACAAAGGATGCGGTGGTGATGGTGGAGGGGGAGGCGGATGAGGTCCCGGAGGAGGAGATCCGGGAGGCGATCCGATTTGCCCACGAATCGGTCCTGCCGGTTCTGAAAATCCAGGAAGAATTGCGGGAAAAGCTGGGCAAACCAAAGATCGTGATCTCCCCGGCGGCCTTTCCGCCC
>CAYWRF010000112.1:4946-6229 GCA_964460495.1 uncultured Pseudomonadota bacterium
GCGGCAGACGATCTGGAGATGGCCAAAGGGATTCGCCAAAAATTTTCGGCCCCATTCAAAGAGGCGCTCCGGGTTCCACAGAAGAAGGCGCGGCAAGAGGCGGTCTCGGCCTTGAAGGAGAAGGTCCTTTCAGAACTGGTGAAACCGGAGGGGCTCGCCCCGCTGGGGCTTGCCCCTGAAGCGGAGAAGGAGCGGATCGCCAAGGTCAAAAAAGGGTTTGAACAGGTCCACTATGAAATGATGCGCGAGGCGGTTTTGAACGAAAAGCACCGCGTCGATGGCCGTGGATATGAGGATATCCGTCCGATCACCTGTGAGGTGGGGCTCCTTCCGCGTGCACACGGCTCCGCCCTCTTTACGCGCGGCGAGACACAGGCGCTCGTGGCGACCACGCTCGGAACCGGTGAAGATGAGCAGATCATCGATGCCCTGCTTGAGGAGTCCAAAAAGCGGTTTATGCTCCATTATAATTTTCCGCCGTTTTCGGTTGGCGAGGTCAAGTTCCTCCGCTCCCCCGGAAGGCGGGAGATCGGGCACGGAAACCTCGCCGAAAGGGCCTTGAAGCGGATGATCCCTTCGGAGGAGTCTTTTCCATACGCCCTCCGGATCGTCTCCGAGATCCTGGAGTCGAATGGCTCTTCCTCGATGGCGACCATCTGCGGAGCGACGCTTTCCCTGATGGATGCCGGGGTTCAGATCAAGGACCCGGTTGCCGGGATTGCGATGGGGCTCGTGAAGGAGGGGGATCGTGTCGCGATCCTGTCGGATATCCTCGGCGATGAAGATCACCTGGGAGACATGGACTTCAAGGTGGCGGGAACCGTCAAGGGGGTCACCGCCCTCCAGATGGACATCAAGATCGCCGGCCTCTCCGAAGAAATCCTGGCCAATGCCCTGGAACAGGCGCGTCGTGGAAGGCTCCACATCCTTGAAAAGATGCTGGAGGTGATGCCCAGGGCTCGGACAGAGATGTCACCGTATGCCCCCCGAATCACCAGTCTGAAGATTCCTAAGGATATGATCGGGGCGCTGATCGGACCGGGCGGAAAAAATATCCGCGCGATCATCGACGAGACAGGGGCCAAGATCGACGTCGAGGATGACGGCTCGGTCAAGGTTTACGCAACCGATTCCAGGGCGATGGAGCAGGCGGTTCTCCGGGTCGAGGGGTTGACCGCCGTACCGGAGCTTGGAAAGATTTATGCCGGAAGGGTCGTCAAGCTGGCCGAGTTCGGCGCCTTCGTGAACATCCTGCCGAACACCGATGGCCTCCTCCATATTTC
>CAYWRF010000113.1:0-6088 GCA_964460495.1 uncultured Pseudomonadota bacterium
TCGTCGCCGTCAATGTGTCGGTATTTTCCCAGACCTTTTTCTTCTGAAAGACCTCGATCTTCAGATCGGCGATCCCGGTCAGATGGGAAAACTGGTTTGTGCCTGAGGCGTCCGGATACCGGAGCCCCAGCATCTCATCAGGCTCTACAGAGTAGTCGCCGACAAACCAGATCCTGCCGTTTCCCGCCTCAAAGTGCCATCGGGTCGTATCCCAGTGACTGACCATCCGTGAGAAAGGCCTCCTGAAGAGGAATTTTTCCCCCTTGTACAGGAAGCAGAGCGTCGGTCTCGTGCCGGAGAATCCCTCAAAGGCGCCTGAGGGATCCCCGGAAAGGTTTTGACAATGACCCCAGACCGACGGGGTTTGCTGCCGGTTGCCCCAAAAGTGGGATTGAAATGCCGGGGCCGATTCGAATTTCCAGGCCTGATCGTTCAGACTCCATTCTCCCGAAAGCTTCGTCCGAAAATGGGGGGAGACGATCTTCACCGGGGGAAAGGGGAACCGGTCGATCAACGAGGGGAGGAGTCGCAACGACTCGGATGGTTCCTGAAGTTTGAGATCCCACTGCATCGAGTCCCGTGAGGCCTTGAGGAGGCCGTGGCTGCCTGACTGAAAGATCGCCGAGGGGCCGATGGAGAGATAGAAGATCTCTCTTTCGATCCGTGTCTCCATCAGGTCATGCGTTTCCTTCAAGGCGCCCGATCGGGACGGCACCTCCGCGTCAAAGAAAAAACCGGCGACCGTCGCCTCCTCCTCCCCTTTAGGTTTCCGGACAAGAAGGAACCGGAGGCCAAACGCCTTCTTTCTTGCCGAGTCGTTCCACCCGAGGTGGTACGCCTCGAAGAAGCGTTCTCCGTCCCAGCGCGGCAGGTTGTCACGTTCTGGTCCCAGTATAGACATAATCAGATGAGGCAGGCGGTCAGGTCATAATGAGAGGCCTCTGTGACGATCGCCTCGCAAAACTTTCCGATCTCGGCAGTGCCCCCTTTGAGGGTCACCTTGCCGTCGATCTCGGGCGCGTCCCACTCCGTCCGTCCCCAGCATTTTCCGTTTTTCCCTTCCACCAGGACTCGAATCCTCTGTCCGACGCGTCGGTGATTCTTCTCCAGACTGATCTCCTGCTGGGCCTGCATCAGGAGGTCGCGTCGTTCCTTCTTTGTCTTTTCAGCGATCTGTCCCTCCAGCCCGACCGCCGCAGTTCCTTCCTCGCGGGAAAAGGGGAAGACACCGACCCGCTCAAGCCTGGCCTCACGGATGAAATCGAGGAGTTCCTGAAACTCCCGATCGGTCTCGCCGGGGTAACCAACGATGAAGGTCGACCGCACCGCAATATCCTCTCTCTTGAATCGCAGAACCAGACGGCGGATGTAATGGCCGTTTGAGCCGCGCCGCATCGAGTGGAGGATCCGGTCGTTGATATGCTGGAACGGGATGTCGACGTAGCGACAGAAATTTGGCGAGCCGGTCATGATCTCAATGAGTTCATCAGAAAAACGCAGCGGATAGGCGTACATCAGGCGGATCCAGTGATCGCCGGAGATTGTTGTGAGCGTCCGAAACAGTTTTTCAATGGTTGCCCCATCGTGCAGGTCACCGCCGTAATCGGTGGTGTCCTGGGCGATCAGGTTCAGTTCTTTCACCCCGATCTCAAGCAGGTTTCGGACCTCGGCAACAATGTCATCCACCGGGCGACTCCTCTGTTTCCCGCGGAGCTTCGGGATGATGCAAAAAGAACAGGTGTGGTTGCACCCCTCCGCGATCTTGACGTAGGCGGTGTGAGGGGCGGTGGCGAGGAGGCGCGGGGTGTCGGCCTGGTGGACGTAGGGCAGGTCCGACCAGTGAGGGAGGTCAGACCGGTCCGACTCATTCAACAACTCGGCAATTCTCGGATAATCACTTGTCCCCACAAACAGGTCAACCTCCGGGAGTTCCTTGGGCAGCTCTCCCGCGTATCGTTGAGAGAGACACCCGGCCACAACCAGTTTCTGGCAGTTCCCTTTTTCCTTTTCACGCGCGAGATCAAGGATCTTGTCGATCGATTCCCTGGCGGAGGCCTGCAGAAACCCGCAGGTGTTCACGATGATCACCTCCGCCGCCGACCGGTCGGTGGTCAGCTCGTACTCTTGGGCAGCAAGGGTCCCGAGCATAATTTCGGAATCGACCAAATTTTTAGGACAGCCGAGGGATTGGAGAAAGACTTTTTTGGAAGCAGATTTCATTTGAACCCCAGCGCAAAGAGGAGCGCCTCAAGGACCGCCTGCATTTTCTCATGTGTGAGGGACCCTACGAAGTTTTTCAGGTTATCTTTGGCAACTGTCTGAATGTGATCGAGATTGACCGCCGATTCTTTTTTAAGCCCCTCTCCAACCCCGACCAGAACTTCTGTCGGAATTCCACGAATCGTTCCGGTAATGGGAGCAATCGTTGCTTCATTCAGATAAGGCAAAATACTGCTCCGTGTCAGGATCAGGACGGGTCGCGTCTTGTCGGGGTGCCTGAACTGATAGAGCCAGATCTCTCCGCGTCTCATCTTTCAGGCCATGCCTGTTCGCTCAGCCATTCGTCAAACTCTCCCGTTGCACCCCCCTTTTTCTGATACCCGTGGATATGTTGTTTTTCAAGCCACCGGGTTTTGAGTGTATGGAGGTAGGTGCGGAGCGCCTCCGCGATAAAGGACGACCGGCTCTTCCTCATTTTCTTGACCGTCTGATCGACCTGTGAAAGGAGATCAGGCTGTATAGATATCTGTATATTTTGAGCCATATGTTATATATACATTCTCGTATTGGTTATTTCAAGGCCATTCTTGCTACGAATGGCTGATTTTAGGTGGTAGTTTTTTAGGGGGCAACTAATCAGGCAGGTATGACGAGAATGGGGACAAATGAGCGTTGCATTGCCCAGACTTCTCTTGGCCCTTGGTCTTGCAGGTTGTGCCGGTTTAGTTGCTGCAGGGGGGAAGAAGTCTACTCCTGAGGGACCCGGGGACCGGTTTAAAAAAGCACCGCCTCCTCCGACGCCAAGCCCCTCGCCCCATGGACCCCCTCAGAATCAAGTCGTCACCCTGCCGAGAGACGCCGAAATCTACAAAACCATTATTCAAGGACAGGATCCTGCATCCGGTGTTTCTTATGAGGTCCGGTTTTCTGCACATAGAAGATATGACGAGACAGCATTGGTGATAGAAACTGAGCCTGTTCCCGATCTTCTCTATACCGGAGAAGAGTCCTTTGATACAGGTGCCGCAGCCGTTATTCGATTGGCAAAAAACGCAGAAAAAGGGGATGCAGTTGCTGCAGGCATCTTAAGGCAAATTGATCCCGCCTGGATTGGACTGACTGCCACCAGATATGATCATGGCTGGGAGTTTCCAGGCATTCATGGGACCACGTCCAAGTCCCTTCTGGAACTCTCACGTTTTCATAATGGTGCCGCCTTTGAACTTCTCCGACAAGGAGTTGCGGTCAACCCCTGGTTTCTTGGGGCCTTGATTCATCTCTGTCTGGAAAGACGAGTCGATGCCTGCAAGATTGTTAAGGAACTTGACCCAAAAAATTACAAAGGCATTCCACTAACGGACAAAGCAACTGCTGATCTTGTTGAAGGCGGCCTGCTTGCCAGATGTGCGGCAGAACCCAATTGTCAAAACCCAAAGTTGCAACCCCCGTGGCAAGACCTCTTTAACCCTTCAGGTTCGGTAAAATAATAAAGAGCAGCGGGCAGGGGCGGTTAAAATCAGTGGAAATGAAAAAGTTGCCTTTTTACCCTGTGTAGTTATAGACTCCGCGGCCGGTCTTTTTTCCATAGCGGCCAGACTCCACATACTTTCGGAGCAACGGACAGGGGCGGTACTTATCGTCCCCCAAGTCACGGTGCAGGACCTCGAGGGCGGCGAGGGTGACATCCAGGCCAACGAAATCGGCGAGGGCTAACGGGCCCATCGGGTGGTTGCATCCGAGCTTCATCACCTGATCGATCGTCTCGGCGTCTGCGATCCCCTCTTGCAGCGTAAAGAATGCCTCGTTGATAAACGGGAGCAAAAGACGGTTGACGGCGAATCCCGGTGAATCCTTGACCGCCGCCGGTGTCTTGCCGAGCGCCTTGGCGACCTCAAAGACGGTGTGATAGGCCTCATCGGAGGTCTGGAGACCGCGAATCACCTCGACCAATGCCATCAACGGAACCGGATTGAAGAAGTGCATCCCGCAAAATTTTTCAGGCCGTCCGCTTGCCGCGGCGAGCTGCGTGATCGAGATGGAAGAGGTGTTCGAGGCGAAGAGCGCCGATGGGTTGACAAGACTCCCCAGCTCCCGAAAGAGCGATTTTTTCTGATCGGCATTTTCGGTGATCGCCTCGATCAAGAGTTCGACGCCTGAAAGATCCTGGTACCCCTTGCAAGGCTTGAGCCTTGACGCCGCCTGGGCCTTTTGTTCGGCGGTCATCTTCGCTTTTTCGACAAGGCGGTCCCAGTTCTTTTCGATCCGGGCGACAGCCGCCTTCGTTCTGGCGTCATCGAGGTCTCTTAAAAAAACATCAAACCCCTTTTCCGCCGCCACCTGTGCGATACCATGGCCCATCGTTCCAACTCCGACCATTCCAATTTTATTGATCATTGTTGTCTCCTCGAATTCACCCGCACCGCCATATTTCCGGGCGGATGTTTGTTCTCCTTCATCAGCTGGTGCGCCAGCCCCGTCTCCGAAAATTCAAACGTCTGCGAGAGGCAGGGGTTTACCTTCCCCTCAATAACCAAATCGTTGATCCCCTTCGCCTGCGTGTCGTTTGCAAAATGGGAACCCTGGAGCCTCTTTTGCCGCATCCAGTGGTAGCGGAGGTCAAGGGTTGCATTGTATCCGGAGGTGCCGGCGCAGATCACCACCATGCCGCCGGTGTCGCAGACAAAGAGTGAGGTCGGGATTGTGTTTTCACCGGGATGTTCAAAGACAATCCGCGGATTCTTTTTTTCGCCGACCGCCTCCCAGATCGCCTTCCCGAAGGAGCGGACCCCCTGGAACCATTTCCCGTACTCCTCCTTGTTTTTCCAGTCGGGCAGGATCCCCCAGTGATCAAAGTTCTTTCTGTTGATGACCCCCCTGGCCCCGAGCTGCATACAGTAAGAGGTTTTTTTATCGTCAGAGACGACCGCTACAGGGATCCCGCCGGCCGCCTTCACGATCTGGATCGCCATCGAACCGAGACCGCCGGAGCCGCCCCAGATCAGGACGACATCCCCCTTCTGCACCGTGTGTTCCGGCCAGCCGTGGAGCATCCGGTAGGCGGTCGCGCCAACCAGCATATAACAGGCCGCCTCTTCCCACGAGAGATGTTTGGGTTTGGGGAGACACATGTGATCCTGGACGCGAGTGAACTGGGCAAAGCTCCCCCAGTTTGTCTCGTACCCCCAGATCAGCTGGGACGGGGCGAGCATCGGGTCGTGTCCCGCCTTGACCCACGGGTCCTCCGGGTCCCACCAGCCGCAGTGGAGGACTACTTCGTCCCCGGCCTTCACGTTTTTGACATCGCGGCCGACCGCCCAGACGACACCGGAGGCATCGCTCCCTCCCACGTGAAAGTTCTCCTCGGTCTCCTTTTTTTGCCGGAGCCGGATCACATCGACCGGGACACCGGTCGCGGCCCAGACGTTGTTATAATTGATCCCGGCCGCCATCACGTAGACGAGGACCTCCCGGGGTCCGATCGAGGGGACCGACACCTCCTCCTGTTGGAACGCCTGCTGCGGCTCGCCGAACCGCTCCTGACGGATCACCTGGGCGAGCATTTTTTGGGGAACCTCCCCCAAGGGGGGCCTATCACCGAGCGGGTAGAGTTCTTTAGGCATGATCTTGGTCATGCTCTTTAGTCGACCTTCACACAGTGCGTCAAGGGGAAGAAGGGGGGAGGATCTCTTCGATGAAGAATCGGGTCTTGGCCGGCACCTGATTGTCAGGGTAGTACTTCCGGATCACTTCAAAAACCTGCTTGGCAGTTGTGTACCCGAGGTATTTCACCAGAAATTCGCAATCCTCTTTATCGTGGGTGTCAAAACGTGCCGAGACAGATTTCATGGCGAGCATATAATCGGCACGT
>CAYWRF010000114.1:0-5871 GCA_964460495.1 uncultured Pseudomonadota bacterium
TCCAACACCTCGGTTGTTCCGTTTCCGTTGGAGACATAAGAGGTGATCAATCTCGCTTTTCTTGCCTCCTTGAAGATCTCCACCGCCCATTCGCTTGTGATGAGAGGTTCGTTGTAGGTACTCGTAACAATTCTCGCGCCGGAATCTTTTGCAAATTTGACGAAGGTTGCGGGGGTGATCTGTTGTGGTTCCGCCGTTGCCTTAGTGTCTCTAAGTACTTGACTTGTATACCAATTTTGACAATAACTACAATGATAATCACATCCGAGCATCCCGAAGCTCATCGCGAGAGAGCCGGGGTAGGCATGGAAGAACGGCTTCTTCTCGACCGGGTCGAGTTGGAGAGATCCGACATATCCATGCGGCACCTTAAGGGTCCCGCCTTCATTGTATCGAACGAGACAGATCCCCGCCTTTCCCTCAGGGATCATGCAGCGGTGGCCGCACGAGAAGCAGCGAACCTTTCCACCCTCTAGTTTTTCGTAAAGGATCCCCTCACGGGTGTAACGGTGGAGCACCTCATTCAGCGGCTGGGCCTCTGGGGCGGGGAGGGCCATGGGGCGATGATAGGGTGGCCGAGAGAGAATGTCTAGAACCGCCTGGTCTTTACCCTGGCCTCTCTCAGGAGCCGGAGGGCGATATCGGCGAGCGGATAATGGGCATTGTAAACCACCTCGGCGATCCCGGAGTTGATGATCATCTTTGTGCAGATCAGGCAGGGGGAGAAGGTGGTGTAGAGGGTCGCCCCCTTGATGTTCACGCCGTGGTACGCGGACTGGGTGATCGCATTCTCCTCGGCGTGGGAGCAGTAGCACTCCTCAAGGTTCTTGCCCGACGGGCCAAAGCTGTTGCAGCGGGGGCATCCCCCTTCATCGCAGTTTCTCGTTCCACGCGGTGTCCCGTTGTAGCCGGTTGAGATGATCCGCTTGTCCTTCACGATCACGGAGGCGACACGCCTCTTGATGCAGTTGCTCCGGAGAGCGACCTGCCGCGCGATATCGATGAAGTAGGTGTCCCAGTCAGGGCGCTGTTTTTTTTTTGCAAGCCCCCTCAGGAGGGAACGGATCTTTTTGTGGAGCGCCTCGAGGGTCCCGTTGTTGTCGATCACACGGTCCGCCTCTTTCTCCGTGGCGAGGAGCTGCTGGGCGGCCGGATTCCCGCTCTTGAACTCGCGTTCCTCCGTCTCGACAAACTGCCTGAAGCTTGTCGGGTCGCTTTCACGCCCGCGTCTCCGTGTTCTCTCGAATCTCAACCGTCGCGGGGCCCGGATGTTCAAGAGGGAAAAATCGTCGTTGCGGCGGAGTGTCCGGACCTCTTCCGGATTCCTTATCGAATCGATCACATAATTCCGGTCCCGTTCCAGCTTTTCCACGGTTCGCTCCGCAAGGATGGAAGACCCGAATTTTTCCCTCAGACGGGTCCCTTCGGCGATGAGTCGATCTCTTGTGACCTTGTTCCCCTTTTTACGGATCTCTTCCCGGATGATATCGGAGAGGGAATGGTACTCAAAACCGCATTCGCGCAAGAATGTCGCAACCTCCCCCTTGCCGGAACCGTTTTTACCTGTTAAGCCGACGATCACGATGAAAAAACTCATGCCCCGGATTTGTTCATTCTGCAAGACGGAAATGCCTTTTCTCTTTCTCTTTCTCCCATCGATCGTCCAGGCGTTATCCCTGGATGAGGTCTCTCTCCTGAAAAAAATGGTCGAGATCAACTCCGGCTCCAAAAACCGGCAAGGGGTGACTGAAGTGCAGAGGATCGTGGAGGGGGATCTCAAGGCCCTTGGGTTCAAGACGACCTGGCTGCCGAATCCGAAAGGGACGGGGAAGACGGCAGACCTTCTCATCGGGACCTACAAGGGGCAGGAGCAACGATTCGTGACACTGGTCACGCATGCCGATACCGTCTTCGAGCCGGGAACCGGATTTGCGGGGTTTCACCCCTCGGCCGATCGGTCCACCGCGGTCGGACCGGGGGTCATCGATGACAAGGGGGGAATCGTGGTTGCCTTGTCCGGTCTGGAAAAATTTTTGAAGAGGAATCCGAACCCCCTCCTCTCACTCCGGTTTGTTGTATCACCTGTAGAGGAACTCGGTCATATGGGGTTTATCGAAGAATATCAGAGGATCTCGGAAGATTCGGTGATGATCCTCGGATTCGAGCCATCCCTCGATGACGGCTCGATCGTCGAGAGCCGTCGCGGGAATCGCTGGTACGAGATACAGGTGACAGGGAGGGAGGCCCATTCCGGCAGGGCCCACGACGAGGGGGTCAATGCCTGTCACGAGCTCGCGATCAAGCTGGATCGGATCCAAAATCTGACCCGCTACAAGAAGGGGCTCACGGCGAGCATCGGTCATATGGAGGGGGGGAAGGACAAATTCAATATCGTCTGCGGGTCTGCCTCCGCGAAGGTCGATGTTCGTGTCTCCGATCTCCAGACATATGAGGACGTCCATAAAGAGATCACCAGGATTCTGACAGAGTCGGAGGTCTCCTCCCCTAAAGATGGCGCAACGACGAGCATAGAATTCAGCATGAACGACATGGCCCCGCCGTTTTCGGCCGATCAGCTGACGCACCCCTATCTTAAGATCTACAGGGGGGCGATTGAGACGGTTGAGGGGAGAAAGGTCGGCTCCGGTCGTGCCGGCGGGATCGCCGATACCAACTATATGAGCCGGGCAGGGGTCATTATCCTGGACGGATTGGGTCCGATCGGCACCGGATACCACACAGAAAGGGAGACGATCCGGCTCCCGTCGCTCAAGACCCGTTCCGAGGCACTGGGACGTTTTCTTTCCACCGCAATGGAAATGCTTTAGACCCCGGTAAAATTAGAACAACTTTTTTCCCAAATCTTCCGAAAGATCTCTCTGATGAGCTACCTGCCGATTGACACGACGATTGCCTTGGTTGCCGGGGTCGCAGAGTGCCTCCGGTCGAACCTCTTCCGGGAGTGGCATGCGGTCCCGAATCCGGGGATCGTCTACTACCCTCCGGAGTTCGGAACCGACCCCGCCTCTCCGATACCGACCGGGACGAATCTTGAAACGACCGCCACGCCGCAGCAGTGGTACTATCCGCAGGCGCGCCGACGTTTTATGGCGAAGTATCTCGTCCGGACCACCGGGTTTCTCTCTAACGTCTGGTTCGGGTGGGAGGCGGCAAAACGGGTTGTGAATGGGGATACACGCAGGGGAAAGACCGCCTGGTATGACAGCCTGCTTGTCGCCCAGTCTGCGGTTGGCCTGCTGACGGTTCTAGGAGAGACGCGGCTTGGTCGCTTCCGCGCCTCCTATGTCTCGGCGATCCTCGGCGTTGCCGGGATCTTGGCCTCTCTCGGAGAGGCAGGTCTCTTTTCACGGGGGGGGAGGACAAACCTCGTCTCTCTGGAACAGACATTGAGGCCCCTCGTCTTGCTTGGCCTGAATGTGGCCCTCGGTGGAGCCCTCCAGAGGGGGATCCTTCAGGGTCTGGAGAAGGACAAGATGGTTTTGGCAAACCTGAGGAACCCGGCCCGGAGCGGCTGGCGTCTCAAAATTGACAGGCAGGATCGGGTGGATGTGAGACCGTATGCCCGGGAGGAGTTGCCCTCCGTCCCGATCGGCAAGGTTCCTGCCTCGGTGCAATGGCTCGATGTCCACCACACGACCTACCACGCCTCTGAATCGGTCGGTGGAGTTCAAAGGGTGGTTGGTACGATCGAGACGCATCAGCCGTATTGGGGGGGGAGGCCGATCGGCAAGCATGAGATTACGCTCAGGATCCCCGACCCGGCGCTTCGCAATGAGAACCGGGCGATCCGGATGAGGGACTCCATCTTCAACCAGTTTCCTGAGACGAGAAGGGGGTGGGTCACGCAGACAACGACGGTGATGCTCGGCTCCGCCGAGAGGTATGAGCGAACCCTGGTCCCCGGGTTTCGTGTGACCGCCTCTGTCCCGAAGCTTGAGTGGGCGCACGACGGCCTCTCAGGGAGGCCGATCCTCTCCTGTGTCGGGATGAAGGATATCGAGATTGACCATCGCCCCTCCTGGCATTCGCTTCAGGGGGTCAGAGGTCTTGCGACACAGGTTGTCCTCTTTTTGGTCGGGAGGATAATTGGCCGGATAAGAAACACGCTCGATTCGATCCAGTCGACTCGCCAGTTCGTGACCTATCTGATGCATACGGAGAGATCCTATTTCGGGTTTGCGACCCACCCGCAGAGGGTGCCACTCTTCACACTGTTGCCGAGGATCAGCGTTCAGGGGCTCGCCCCGTTGGGTGGAAAGCGGTTTTGGCGATGGGCGACACGCAGCGTGATTATGGGTGAAAAACCGGGACCCCGTCAGCCGCTCCCGACCCCCTCCTGGTTGAGACGCCAGTGGGTCCAGTTTCACGGGAGTGAATCCGCTCCGACCGGATCGGGGGATTGGCAGACGATGCCGAGTCAAGGTTTCCTGAAACGCTGGGCCGAGAGAAAGGGGAGGGGTTAGCCGGTATGCCGCTCGTCCCAACAGTCCTGACCGTCCCTGACGACATGGTGAACCTCGCCGACCACCCGGTCGACACGGTGTTGGGGAGGTACAATCAAAGGGTCGCCGAGGATCCGACGTATGGGATCCGCGATAACTATCGGGTCGCCTCGCGGATCCTCTTTACCGGCATCATCTTGGGCCTCGGGTATGGTCTCTTTCATATCGGGAACCGGGTCTGGGCCGATCAGTCGGTCCGGTGGATGACCCTCTTTGCAGACGGGGCCCGATCCCTCTTTTGGAAGAAATGGCCCGGGCGTGGGCGCTATCTGAAGGAGTACCGTGATATCGGGATGGACGCCGAAAGGGGGCTCAAGTGGTTTTTCGGACTCGCCTCCCTCTTTCTCCTGCAGCGGGTCGTGACCGACGTGGTTGGTGTCGCCCGTGCGCGCGGGATTCAGGAGGGGGCAACCGAGTGGAACCCGACCAATCATCGGTTCTCGGATATCAATCTGAACCTGCTGACAGGCGATGTCGCCCAGATGGGGTATCCACGGCCTCTCTGGCAGGTGATCGGCCGCTACACGATCCAGGGGGGTGCCTGGCTCACATTCAAGATGGGTCAGTGGGGGAGGCGGCTCCCATCCCCGCTGGCCTCGGGGTGGTCCCAATTCTTTGCCCCCGTTTCGGAGGCGGCAGCGGTCAAGGGGGTGATGAGGGTCACGGAGACGGAATTGGAGAAAATCCGCTCCCCGTTTCAATGGAGGGGGATCGGACGGGGGGCCTACGGGGCGAGCCCCCTGATTGGCGGGGCGATCAATGCCCTGCTGACCGGCTTTTTGATCTACAAGGGGTTCTCCGCGGCGCTCGACCTGATCAACAGTAAGCTCAAGAGAGACGTGCCGGAAAATCTCGTCTGGATGGGGGGTGCGGCTGCCTCGATGGTCCATTTTTCCTGGCGGGCCGGTCGTTCATTTGCCGCCACCTCCGCCGGACTCGTCCTGGCGGCCGGGATCGCCATCGGGGCCGGTATCGTTTATCTCTGGCGCGAGGCGCTCCCAACCTTGGTGCGAGATCACGAGGGGACTGACCCCGCCTGGGACAAGATCGTCCAGGGGGCCGCGATTGTTGCAACGGCAGGCGGTCTCCTCTTCTGTGGAAAGATCGGCTCTGTCGCAAAGGGGGCACGGTGGCTGACGATAATGCTCAAACCGGGGCGGCTTGGGTATCAGGCGGGGCTCTCGGTCTTCGGGACCCTCTTCAGCGGCGCCTTCAACTGCGTGATCCGTCTCCTGCAGGGGTATAAAGACCCGACCGTCTTTGCGACAACCGCGCTTCGGGCCGCCGTGATGCCGATCCCGGGGCGGTTCGGTTTCGCGACGAGCCAGGCGGTCGGCCAACGGTTTTC
>CAYWRF010000115.1:0-5789 GCA_964460495.1 uncultured Pseudomonadota bacterium
GCCCCGGCGCTCACGCTCCATCTTGACCATGCGGGGGATACGGTCGTTGTCCTCGGGGGTGGCAAGGGGGGGGTTCTCTCCGCAGCAGCGGCAAGGAAAAAGGTGGGGCGGCATGGAAAGGTCTTCCTCCTCGATCGGAGTCCCGATGCGGTGGAGGCGGCGGTCCAACTCCCCTTTATTGATGAGGCGCGGGTGGCGGATGCAACCGATCCGCGGGCAGTCCGGGAGGTTGTGAGTCATTTGACAGAGACGCGGATGGCCGATCTCGTGGTGAATTGTGCAAACGTGCCTGGCACGGAGGCCGCTTCGATCCTTGCGGCGAGAAAGAACGGAATGGTCCTCTTCTTCAACATGGCGACGAGCTTCCAGACTGCGGTACTCACAGCGGAGGGGATCGGTCACGAGACCCGGCTCGTGATGGGAAACGGCTATTACCCGGGACATGCCGAACTGACGCTTCGATTGGTTCGAGACATCCCGGAACTAAAATTGTGGTTTGAAAAAAGGTTCAATACAGTCTAGACTGCGATCGGAATTTGTAAGGAGTCTTTCATGAAAAGTCAGGTTCAGGAGAAGGAATACTGGAGAAGGTATCCCCTCTGGAAGGATATCGGGGCCGGCCAGTGGAACGACTGGAACTGGCAGTATCACAATCTTGTGATGACGGTTGAGGATCTGGCGAAAGTCATCCCGCTGACCGCTGAAGAGCTTGCCGCGGGGGAGGCGACCAAAAAGGAATACAAGTTTGCCACGACCCCTTATTACGCAACCCTGATCGACCCGGAGAACCGCGAGTGTCCGATCCGGCTCCAGACGGTCCCCGACTTCCGGGAGATGGAGCGCTCTTCGATGGATCTCCGCGATCCGCTCGCGGAGGACGAGCATATGGTGGTGCCGGGGCTCGTCCACCGGTATCCGGATCGTGTGCTCTGGCTGATCACAACCTCGTGCGCGATGTATTGCCGGTTCTGCACCCGGCGGAGGATCGTGCTGGCCAAGGGGCATCGGACCGAGAGGGAGCTCGCGATGACGCTCGATTACCTGAGGAGTCATTCGGAGGTGCGGGATGTGATCATCTCCGGCGGGGATGCCCTCTTTGTCGGAGACAAGTATCTGGAGACCTGTCTCAAGGGGCTCCGGGAGATTCCGCATATCGAGATCATCCGGATCGCCTCCCGGAACCTCGTGGTTTGTCCGATGCGGGTGACCGAGAAGCTGGCGGTCATGATCCGCCAGTACGCCCCGGTCTACATGATGACCCATTTCAATCATCCGTATGAGTTGACCGACGAGGCTAAAAAGGCTTGTGCCCTGTTGGTCGATCATGGTATCCCGATCATGAATCAGACGGTCCTCTTGAGAAGGGTCAACAGCGACCCGGTGATTCTGAAGGCGTTGTTTCATGAGCTTTTAAAAATTCGGGTGAAGCCGTACTATTTGTATCAATGTGATTTGTCGGAGGGGATCGAACATTTCCGGACGCCGGTCCAGAAGGGGATCGAGATTATCGAGAGTCTCCGGGGGCACACCTCGGGGCTCGCGGTTCCGGAGTTTGTGATCGATGCCCCGGGGGGAGGCGGAAAGGTTCCTTTGATGCCGCAGTACATGATCTCCGAGTCGGACAAAAAGGTTGTTGTCCGAAACTATCGCGGGTTTCTTTCGGTCTACACCCAGCCGGAGGAGACCGACTGTCGCTGTTCCACTGCGCCGGAGATCGCGCGGCGTTACTCCCATATCCTCCCCGAAGGTCCCGAGAAGCTGATGCACACGCAGGCGGTCGGGATCGAGCCTGGGTCGGCTAAATAAGGCCTCCGAAAAGGCGGGAATGCCTTTTGCGGAGGAGGTGCAACTATGTCGAGGCTTAATTTAGACCGCGACAAGATAGAGACCTGCCGCGAATCGGCGCGCAAGATTTCCAAAAATATCTTCGATTTTATTCAACACCACACCTCCGTCTCGATCGAGAGGGCGACGCTCAGGCTCTTTGGTGTCGAGGAGGCGTACAAGGGGAGGCCGCTCGTCAATGCGGTCATCGAGACACTGACCCCGGAGGAGCTCTCCCGAGGCATCTGCACCTGGCTGGGCCGGGCGCTGGTTGTCCAGAGGACGACGCCGATCAGCCTCTGCCTGCGGATCGCCGAGGGGAGGGTCCGCTTTGCCGATTTTCCGGAGGCGGATCCCGAAAGAATACGGGAGGCCTTGGGTCCGATTGTCGAGGGGGCGGTTCAGAGGATAGACCGGGCGAGGGAGGAGAGACAGACGCGGCTCCGCCGTTTCCCCGATTCACCACGTCCCCTGAAATACCTGATCGTCGCGACCGGCAACATCTATGAGGATCTTGAGCAGGCCCGTGCGGCGGTTCAAGGAGGAGCCGACTGCATCGCGGTGATCCGGTCAACGGCGCAGAGCCTGCTCGATCATGTCCCGTTCGGCGCGACGACCGAGGGGTTCGGCGGGACCTATGCGACCCAGGAAAATTTCCGTCTGATGCGTGAGGCGATGGACGAGATGTCGGAGAAGGTCGGCCGGTATATCCGTGTCGTGAACTATTCCTCCGGCCTCTGCATGTCGGAGATCGCCGCGATCGCGGCGGTGGAGAGGCTCGATTATCTGTTGAACGACAGCATGTACGGGATCCTGTTTCGCGACATCAACATGAAGCGGACGCTGACCGATCAGTATTTTTCGCGCCTCATTATCGCCCGCGCCCAGATCGTGATCAACACGGGGGAGGACAATTACCTGACCACCGCGGAGTCATACCACTCCTTTCCTCAAGTCCTCGCCTCCCAGCTGATCAATGAGCAGCTGGCGCTGCAGGCCCGGATGCGGCCGGAACAGATGGGCCTCGGACACGCCTTTGAGATGGATCCGGCGATCCCCGAGAGCTTCGTCTACGAGCTGGCCCAGGCGGAGCTTGTGCGGGAGGTCTTCCCGAGGTCGCCGATCAAATACATGCCGCCGACCCGCCACAAGACAGGCGATATCTTTTTCGGGCATCTGCTCGATCTGATGTTCAATCTGGTCGGTGTGATGACACGCCAGGATATCCAGCTCTTGGGGATGGCGACCGAGGCGATCCACAATCCGCTTTTGCAAGATCGTTTCATGAGCCTCAAGTCGGCCAACTATATCTTCAATGCGGCACAGAGTCTGGGGGATGAAATCGAATGGTCCGCAAATGGCAAACTGATCCGCAGGGCCCGGTCGGTCCTGGAGGATACGCACAAGCTCTTGCAAAAAGTGGAGAGACTGGGGTTATTCAAGGCGATCAACCAGGGGATCTTTGCGAACATGACGCGGGAGATCGATGGCGGGAGGGGGTTGGATGGCCTCATCGGGAGGGGGGGCGATTATTGGAATCCGCTTCAGGACCGGCTGGAGAAGGAGCTGGATGAGGCGACGGACGAGCTCGCCTATACCCCATCGGCGCGTCCCGCAAGCCGGCACCGGGGGGCTCCGCGTCGAGGGATGCGTCCCGGGGGACGACGTCCCGAGGGACAGCGTCCCGGTGGACGGGGTCCGCGGGATTCCAGGGGGAGGGGACGACGCCCCCCGCTTCGGGGACAACGTCCCGGGGGACAACGTCCCGGGGGACAACGTCCCGAGGGACAACGTCCCGGTGGCGGACGGCCTCCCCGCGAGCGTCCGATGCCAGGGGCTCAAGGAGTAACCCCACCACCAAACAGGGAGGAATCGGGTGGAGAAGGATCTTAGACAAATTCGACCTTATGGGGACCACTGGAATGACGGGAGGATTCAGGTCTCGTTTACGTTGCCGCTCAAGGCATCCGATCAGGCGCGCGAGGCGGCCCGGATCTACATGGAAAAATTGGGTCTGAGGAGCCCGCTTGTCGCCTGGATGGAACCGATGGGGGAGGGGTTCAGTTTCTTTGTCGGCTATGGGGTCGCGGAACCGATGATCGATGCGACAAAGATTTCCGTTCCGCGCCCCGAATTCCCGATCCTCTCTCGCGACGCGTTGGTCGATCTGGTCAAAAAGAGGTTTGGGAGACCGCTGGTTCTTGTTGGCGGGACAACCGGTTCGGATGCCCATACGGTCGGGATCGATGCAATTCTCTCGATGAAGGGGATCCATGGCGACAAGGGGCTCGAGTATTACCCCTGTTTCAAGGTGGTTAATCTGCGGGCCCAGGTCTCCAATGAGGTCTTGGTTCAAAAGGTGAGTCACCTGAAGGCGGATGCGATCCTTGTCTCCAAGCTTGTGACCCAGCAGGATCAGCACCTGGAGGATCTGAAGGACCTGGTCCGGATGCTTAAGGCGGAGCCGCATCTCCCGGCCTATCTCCTGAAGATTGCGGGGGGGCCGAGGATCGATCATCGGATCGCCCGCTCCGTCGGTTTTGATGCCGGGTTTGGGCCCGGCACGAAACCTTCCGAGGTGGCGAACTATATCGTGCATGAGCTGATCAAGAGGAGGGAGGGGAATGCCGACGGCAAGGATCGGATGGAAGGCGACGCTTCGGAGGCGACTCACAAGAAGAGACGCCCATTACTCGGGTGGCTTGGTGGCGGGGGCGAAGATTCTTGAGCTGTTTGGCGACGCCGCGACGAAACTCTGTCTTCGGGAGACGCATGGGAAAGACGAAGGTCTCTTTCGGGCCTACGAATCGGTCGATTTCCTGAAACCGGTCTTCGCGGGGGATACCGTTGAGGTGACCGCAACGATTATCAAGGTCGGCAACACCTCCCGGAGGATGAGGTTTGTCGCCTACAAGACCCGCCCGAAGAGGGTGTTGGTTGCCAAGGCGGTCGGGACGGTGGTGATTCCACCATGATCGCTCGCGTTAAAGGGATTTCAGGTAGCGTTCGATCTCGTCATGGTTCCCGACGCGATGAAAGATGATTGCGGTTGGTTCGAATCCAAAAAGAACCCTGAGCCCCAAGCCAATGCGTGCCTCAAAGACTCCGGAACGATGAATCTTGCGGAGACCCAGTCCGCTGTGGAGGTTGGGATTCTTGAGCGCCGAAGGCAGCTTCAGCATGACAGAGAAAAGCTGTGCCTGTGCTTCATCCGACAGGGAGCCGACATCCCGTTGAAACCTTTCCGTCAACCTGATTTGCATCGATTTTCAGGAGTGTTGTTTTCTGAGAAACGAGACCGCCTTGGCGGGGCTTGGAAAATTCCTGGAATTTTCATCCTCCAGCTCTGCCCAGAAACGTCTTGCCTGCTCCTCGGTCAGGGGAGAGTTGATCTGCAAATCCCCGGCATGAAGGGGAACCAGGGTTGCTACGACTTCAGAGCCGCGCATCAGGACGACCTGCTCTCCCGATTCGGCCGCCTCTACCAGTTGATGCAGCCGCGCCTTTGCCTTGTTGAGCGTCATGGTAATCATGGGCCCATGCTCACAAAAAAGTAGGTCCCTTGTCAAGGACTTACTTTATTTTGGAAATCAAGGCCTATCCTGCGGAGACCCTCTCCCCGACAAAATAGTCGAATAGAGATTCTGCGGAGAGGAGGATCAGGGCGACACGTGTGATCTGCAAGAAGACGACCTGCCGTCCTCCGACAAGCTGGGCTGGCCTGATCCTGAATTTTGACATCACTCCTCCCTTTGAGTTCACACATCGTCGTTCCCCGAAATCGGTTGCGTCTTTTTTTCTCTCTGTTAGTTCCTCCTTTGTGGATCCAGTCATCATCACCGCGGCGCTTGTCGGGGCGGAGTTGACCCGGGAAGAGACGCCGTACCTCCCGCTCACCCCTGATGAAATCGCGGAGGCGGCGCATCTCGCGGTTGAGGCAGGGGCGGCGGTCCTCCATATCCATG
>CAYWRF010000116.1:0-5749 GCA_964460495.1 uncultured Pseudomonadota bacterium
CGGAGGAATCTCCTCTCCGAGATCCTTGCCCAGCTGATTGAAGGGGGTACGAATCTCAAGGTGGAGAGGAGGTTCGGGCTGGGGGGGACAGTCATCTGTTTTGAGGCGCTGAAAAAAGGGGAGATCGATCTCTATCCGGAGTACACCGGGACCGCGATCGAGGTGATCCTGCACGGCCAGGGGATCCTCGATTTTCAGGGGCTGAAAAAGATCTTTCGGAACCAGTTCGGTCTTGAATGGCTGGAGCCGTTTGGATTCAACAACACCTACGCGATCGCCCTCCCTCGAAGACTCGCGGAAGGGGAGGGGATCAGGACACTGAGCGATCTTAAGGGGCACCCCGACCTCCGGTTTGGTTTGAGCCACGAGTTCCTCAAGAGACCCGACGGGTGGCCCGCTCTCTCACAGGCGTACGGTCTCCATCCGGGGGAGGTCAGGGGGTTTGAGCACTCACTCGCCTATGAGTCGATTGCGGCGGGGGAGATCGATATCACCGATTCCTACTCGACCGACGCCAAGATCGGGACGTTTGACCTGATCCTCCTGGAGGACGACCGGAATTTCTTCCCAAAATATCTTGCGGCGCCGATTGTTCGCGAGGATCTCCTAACCGCTCATCCGGGGTTGAGAGAGGTCTTGGAGGCGCTTTCCGGGAAGATATCCGGGGAGGAGATGCGGAGGCTCAACGGCGAGGTGGAGCTTCAAGGGAAGAATTTTCCCGATGTCGCCCATCAGTTTCTGATCTCGAGGGGGTTGGTCAAGGAGATCAGACAGGAGAAGTCCAGAGGTCTTTTGAGGCTCTTGGGTGAGCACCTCTTTTTGACGTTTGTCTCTGTGACGCTCGCCACATTTGTGGCGGTGCCAGCCGGGATCTGGATCAGTCGCCGGAGGCGGCTCTCGGGTATCATCCTGCAGTTAGCAGGGATCGCCCAGACAATCCCCGGGATCGCACTCCTCGTCTTTATGATCCCGATCTTCGGGATCGGGGCGACACCGGCGATTGCGGCGCTCTTTCTCTATGGCCTCCTCCCGATACTCCGGAACACCTGCACCGGGATCCGGGAGATCTCACCGGTCCTCCTCGAGGCGGCCGATGGGATCGGCTTGAAACCGGGTGAACGGCTCCGATGGATCGAGATCCCGCTGGCGACCCGTTTTATCGTCGCCGGGATCCGGACGAGCGCGGTGATCAACATCGGGACTGCGACGCTTGCCGCCTTTATCGGGGCGGGCGGTTTGGGAGAAAGGATCGTCACCGGGCTTGCACTGAACAGCACCGGGATTGTCCTCTCCGGGGCGATCCCGGCGGCCGTTCTAGCCATCGTGACCGAAATTCTTTTTGAACAGGTCGAAAAGAGGGCCACCTCCAGAGGAGGGGAATCGACTTGATTTTGTCCCGGAGAAAGATAAATTGTCCGCTCCCCAAGACCATGGGGGTTTTGGTCAAGTTATAAAAGGAGGGGTACCAATGAACAAGAGACTCACGGGATCGATCATCGCGGCGGCGGTCGCCGGCCTGTTTCTGACCGGGACGGCGGGTGCTGCGGAGGAGAAAAAGGATGCCGGTGTGAAATGCTCCGGGATCAACGCCTGTTCCGGCAAGGGGGCCTGTGCGAGCGCGGACCATGGCTGCGCCGGGAAGAACTCCTGCAAAGGGAAGGGGTGGGTCAAGGTCGGGAGCGACAAGGAGTGCACCAACAAGGGGGGTCAGGTCGTCGCCGACAAGAAGTAACGGTGTTCCCCTTTTTAGGATACGGGGTCGGCCTCCGGACGAGACATTATACGACGATTCTCAGGGAGTGGCCTCCGGTCGACTGGTTTGAGATCCTCTCCGAGAACTACATGGTCGCCGGCGGCCGGCCCCTTTGGGTCCTGGATCAGATTGCCGAACGCTACCCCGTCGTCATGCACGGGGTCTCCCTCTCGATCGGTACGACCGATCCGCTCCGCCGGGACTACCTCTCAGCCTTAAAAAAGCTGGCCCAGCGCGTTCGACCGAGGTGGATCTCCGATCATCTTTGCTGGACCGGCGTCGGCGGACACAACGCCCACGACCTCCTCCCTCTCCCCTATACGGAAGAGACGCTCCGTCATGTTGTGGGGCGCGTGAAGGAGGTTCAGGATTTTCTGGGGAGGCCGATCCTTCTGGAAAATGTCTCGAGCTACATGAGTTTTACCGACTCCCGGATGACGGAGTGGGAATTCCTCACGGCGGTCGTCCGGGAGTCGGGTTGCTACATTCTTCTCGACATCAATAATATTTATGTCAGTTCCGTGAACCATTCCTTTGATCCGCTGGAATATATTGAGGCGATCCCGGTCGATCGTCTGGTCCAGTTTCATCTGGCAGGGCACAGCGATCACGGCAAATACCTCCTCGATACACACGACCATTCGGTGAAACCGGTCGTCTGGCGTCTTTACGAGAAGGCGGTCGAGAGGTTCGGTCGCATCTCGACACTGATCGAGTGGGATGACAGGATCCCCCCGTTTCAGCGGCTCTTCTCCATCGCCCAAAAGGCAAAACGATTGGCCGACAAGGTATATGAACGGACAACAGCCCAGCAACTTGCAAGAGGCACAGCAGCTCCTCTGGCGGCTGATCTCGGCGCCTGAGGGGGTTCAGAAGGGGATTCGCGATTACCGGATCCGTGAGCTTCCGATTTCCGGCGATCACCGGCTCTCCGGGGCGGAGCGTCTCGACATCTATGCCGCTATGTATTTTTTCCGGATCCTCGATTGTCTGAAGGAGGACTATCCGGCCGTCCTGAAATTGCTGGGGAGTGACCGTTTCCACAATCTTGTCACCGATTACCTCTGGAGATATCCGCCCCGGCATTGGTCGCTCCGGACTGTCGGTGATCGTCTCCCCTTGTTTGTGAAAGCATCCCCTCTCTTCAGGAGATACCGGTATCTCGCCGAGTTGGCGGAGATGGAGTGGCAGCTCCTGGAGGTGTTTGACGCCGCCGATCAGGCGGTCCTCCGTGAGGAGGATCTGAAGGCGATCGAACCGGCCCGATGGGGAGGAATCCCCCTTGCCTTGCATCCCTCGGTCCGGTTGAAGAGCTTTCGATGGCCGGTCGACAGGATTCGGGAGGGGATTCTTAAGCGACGACCACTGACCCGGATCGGCCCTGAAGAGACACCCCTCCTTTTTTGGAGACAGGGGCTGAAGGTCTTTTACAGGCGGATCTCCTCAGGGGAGTGGAGGCTCATTTCCTCTCTCCGGGATGGAGATTTGCTGGATCGGCTCTGTGAACGTGCCTCCCAAAAAAGGATGAACCCCGCCCCAACGATTGCGCGTCTGTTAAAGGGGTGGTTGAGAGACGGGCTCCTCGCCTCAGGCGGCGGAAGGGCTCATCGAATCGCCGGAGGGTGAGGAGGGTGAGACGTCCCGGTCCATCACCGTCTTTCTTCCTTCCGCCTGTGCGTTCGCAATCGCCTTGTCACAGGCCCCCTTGATCACCTCGGTCAGGGCGGAGAGGGTAGATGCCGAGGTGTTCATCTGGGATTTTTCCTTGATGTATTGCTTGACCTTTGAAGCCACTACGAGAATATCGCTCATAGAAAATGCCTCCTTTTGTTTAGGTAGGGGGCGTTCTAGCAACTTTGGGATCAAAATCAAATGAAAATGCGCCTGCAAAAATTTCTCTCCCAGGCGGGAGTCTCTTCGCGACGTGAAGGGGAAAAACTGATTCTTGCCGGCAAGGTCCAGGTTAATGGGGTCCGGGTGACTGAGTTAGGGACCCAAGTGGATGACGATCGGGACCGAATTTCTCTGGAGGGAAAGGAGATTGGGAAAAGGGAGCGGTTAGTCTATTACCTTTTTCATAAACCGAAGAACGTGATGGTGACCCGCAAGGACCCGGAGGGGAGGCCGACGATCTATGATTATCTCAAAGGGATTCCGGAGCGGGTGAACCCTGTCGGGCGGCTCGATTTTGACTCGGAGGGGTTGATCTTGCTCACAAATGACGGAGGGCTTCAGAATCGGCTGACACATCCGAGTAAGGAGGTTCCGAAGGTGTATCGGGTGAAGGTGGGCCCTGTAGGGGCCGACCTGCGTGTCGGCCCGGGCGAACACGTTGGTTCGCCCCTACATTCAATGATTCAACAATTATCCTCCGGTGTCGACATCGGCGGCTACGTGACCGCCCCGTGCCGGGTGAAGGAGATCGGGGATGATTGGTTGGAGATCACGATTACCGAGGGAAAGAATCGGCAAGTAAGGCGTATGTGTGAGGCGGTGGGGTTGACTGTCCTTCGTCTGATCCGAACTGCGATCGGGACTTTGGAACTTGGCTCACTATCGGCAGGCCGCTATTGCCCTTTGACCCGCCTGGAACTTGAGCAGCTCAAAAAATGACGCATTCCCATAGGTGGCCTTGACAAGTCACAACGAAAAGACCATTATGGTCATATGAAAAAGGCCGCTATTTCAGAACTGAAGGCCTCCTTGAGTGAATATATTGCCAAAGTCCAAAGGGGGGAGGAGGTTGTGGTGACCGATCGAGGTCATCCCGTGGCAAAATTGATCCCGATTCATCGGGGGGGGGCAGGCGAGGCAGATCGGTCGCGATTGATTCGTGATGGAATTATTGAGCCAGGTCGGACCGGTAAAATATCTCCGGATTTCCTGAAACAACCCAAAGTCAAGGATCAGGAAGGTTTGGTCCTGAAGGCGCTCCTGGAGGAAAGAGAGGAGGGTCGATGAGATACTGGGATTCATCCGCCCTGACACCGCTTCTCCTCGAAGAGCCTGCCAGCCCCGGGATCAATCGTTTGATTGCAGAGGACAGTGCGATTGTTTCCTGGTGGGGGACTTCCATCGAATGTTTTTCCGCCTTGTGGCGACGAAGAAGAGAGGGGTTTCTGACCGAAGCAAATTTTGAAGCGGTCCGACAAACGTTTGATTCAGTTTTTGCAGAAATCGACCTTGTTTCACCATCGAATGAGCTGCGGGATCGTGCGATGCGCCTGCTCTCTCTTCATCCGCTCAGAACCGGTGATGCCTTGCAGCTGGCGGCTGCCTTACGCTGGATACAGGAGAAATCAAGGGGGGCCGGCTTCGTGACCCTTGATGCCCGCCTTCGCACGGCTGCCCTTGCCGAGGGGTTCTCGGTATTTCCGTAAGAAAATGACCCGAATTATTTCCCTTATTGCCAGTGCCACCGAGATTGTCTGTGCCTTGGGGTGTCGAGACCAACTGGTCGGCCGCTCCCATGAATGTGACTATCCCCCCGGTGTTGAAACGCTTCCGATCTGCACCGAGCCTAAACTGAACGTTGATGGGACCAGTTACGAGATCGATCAGCGGGTGAAGGCGATTGTTCAAGAGGGGATCTCTGTCTACCGTGTCGATGCCGATCTTCTGCGGAAATTAAAACCGGACGTGATTATCACCCAAGATCAGTGCGAGGTCTGCGCCGTCAGCCTGAAGGATGTCGAACAGGCGGTTTGTGAGATCGTTCCTTCTCGTCCCAAAATTGTTTCTTTGAAGACCGATTGTCTCGACGATCTCTGGAGGGATATTCAAAGGGTTGCGGAGGCGGTGGGGGTTAAGGAACGGGGAAGGCAAGTAGTTTCGGAACTAAAAAATAGAATCTCCTCGATCGCGATCGAGATTCGCGATCGGGGTAATCCCAAGAACCCGACCGTCGCCTGTATTGAATGGTTGGATCCCTTGATGGCGGCCGGGAACTGGATGCCTGAACTGGTCGAGATGGCGGGTGGTGAGAATCTCTTTGGC
>CAYWRF010000117.1:0-5746 GCA_964460495.1 uncultured Pseudomonadota bacterium
ATCATGGATGAGGTACAGGCCTTGATCGATCAGGGAATTTCTCAATTTATCCTCACCGGCTCCTCGGCCAGAAAATTGCGTCGTGGCGGCGTCGTCAACCTTCTCCCCGGCCGCCTTATCAGCCTTCGACTCGATCCTCTGACCTATCGGGAGTATCCAAACCCCCTCGACACCCTCCTTCTGGATGGGTCCCTCCCCGGCATGATCCAGGAAGAGACCCAAGATCGGGAAACGGAGCTTCAATCCTATGTAGAAACCTATCTGGAAGAAGAGGTGCGTGCCGAGGCGCTCGTCCGACAGATAGGAAGTTTTATCCGATTCCTGGAGCTGGCTGGCCTGGAGTCAGGCAAAATTATCAATTGCAAGTCGCTCTCCCAGGAAATCGGCATTAACCATACAACCGTCGCCAGCTACTTTGAAATCCTGGAGGACTGCCTCGTGGCTGAACGGATTGATCCGATTACCAAAAGCACAACCCGGAAAAAACTGACCAAATCAAGCCGGTATCTTCTTTTTGACATGGGGGTGCGAAGGCTGGCAGCGGCCGAAGGAAGAAAGCTGGGAGAAATAAGGCTTGGTGAACTTTTAGAACAATATGTCGGGCTGGAAATGATCCGCTATGCCCGCCTCTCTCCTGAAAAGACCCGGATCCGCTTTTGGAGAGATCCAGGCGGACCGGAAGTTGATTGGGTCATTGAGAGAAACAGAGAATGGTCTCCCGTTGAAGTCAAGTGGACGGACCGCCCGCGAGAAAAGGATATAAAACACCTCCAGACCTTTCTTGCGGAATACAAGGAATCAAAAAAGGCCTACCTCATCTGCCAAACGCCGGAGACCCTGCAGATGGCAAAAAATATTCAGGCACTCTCGTGGCAGAAACTCAGCGAGTTGTTTTAAGGGATAGGATCATTGTCGACTGGTCGCCCCTAGCGCCAGAGCGCCGAAGAGCGACTTGATATCCTCATCGATCAGCGTGAGACCGGCGCCGACAAACCAGTCCGGGTTTTGGCGGTTCGAGATAAAGTCATCCACACCGGAGACGGCAAAGAAGTTCTTCGTGAGGTGCAGCTTCCCCGTCGCTTTCAGATGAGGCCTTTCATTTTCGTCGGCGCGAAAATCAAAGGCTGAAAACTCAAGCGCGAAAGGTCCGCGGCCCCAGTCGATACCGATCCCGCCGCGCGACTCGATCAGCCCGCCGCGAAACGTGAAGTCGTAGAAACTCTTGGCAAGCTCCGCAGAGATCCGGAACTCGTCCCTCTTCACTACCGAGTCGTCGATGATCGTCTGCGTATCAACGCCTGCCGTCGTCTCCGTGCGGGTCGTGATGGTTCTCTCCGCCGTGGGGCTCGGATCGGCAATAAACTCCAGGATAAAGAACTTGTCCGGGCGGGGCTTCAGATTCAACCCGACGTAATTTTTAAAGTCCCGGCTGGTCCCGAGATACTCCATGTGATACCCGATCTCGAACTGAAACCGGTTGACCCCCCCGATCGTCTGCGAGACCCCGCGCGCCGCCTCGTTCAGGTTCGTCGCGATCTCTTCGTCATTAACGAGCCTCCCGATCGTCCCGCGCCCCTCATCGATCTTTCGCGTCACGCTGGAGAGCCGCTCGATCGAGGCACCGAGGTCCCCCTTCTTGTCAGCCATCAGATCGCGCAGGTCATCCGAGAACATCGCCAGGTTCTCGATCAGCCGGTCGACATTCTCCTGATTCTTCTCCACAATCTCCCGGAGTCTGTTCACGAGCCCCTGTGTATCGGTCGCCATCTGGCCCAGATCGACATAAGGGTTCGTCGCGGTGATCGTCCCGCCAGCCGTTATCTCACCCGCCTCCGGATGACCCGGCGTGAGCTCAATGTAGGTCTCTCCCAAAAACCCCTTCGTCCGGACCCTCGCAACCGCATCGGTGCCGAGACGGACACGCGGCTCCAGACGCAGGACCGCCCGTGCCTTCGATCCCTGATACAGATCGAGTTTGGAGACAAACCCCACCCGGATTCCGGAGACCTCGACCGGCGTCTTCCGGATCAAACCCTCGGCCGAATCGAGGATCACCTCGACCTCATACCCCCTCTTGTAGACGCCGCGATCACTGATCCGCACGGTCACGTACACGACGAGGAGGAGCGATACGAGGACAAACAGACCGACCTTTGTCTCTGTTCCGAGCTTCATTTCTGTTCCCCGATCTTCAAAAACTCCCGGACGTAGGGATGCGTCGACCTCCGGAACTCGGCCGGGGTCCCCTGCTCGATGATCTTCCCCTCATGAAGCATCGCGACCCGGTCGGCGATCGAGAATGTCGACTCGATATCATGGCTGATGATCACGGAGGTGACCGGAAGCTTCTTCTGCATCTCGAGAATCAATCGGTTGATGGAGTCGGTTGTGATCGGATCAAGACCGGTTGTCGGTTCATCATACAGGATGATCTCAGGCTTTAGCGCAATCGCACGCGCCAGTCCAACCCTTTTTCTCATCCCGCCGGAGAGTTCGGCCGGCATCTTCTGAGTAACCTCCTCAAGCCCCACCACCCGAAGCCTCTCCCTCACCCTTTCCTGAATCTCCGCCTCCTTGAGTCTCGTGTGCTCCCGGAGCGGGAACGCAACGTTCTCCCCGACCGTCAGCGAGTCAAAGAGGGCGGCACTCTGAAAGAGCATCCCGAATCTCTTTCGGAAATCGTTCAGCCCCTTTTCATCCAGGGTGTTGATATCAACCCCATGGACGACGACCCGTCCCCTGTCCGGCCGGAGGTGACCCATCAAATGCTTCAACAAAACCGTCTTCCCCTGCCCGGACCCCCCCAGGACGACAAAGATCGAACCCTTCTGGATCGTCAGGTTGATCCCCCTGAGGACGTTTTGGCCGTTAAAGGACTTGTGGAGATCGACAATTTCAATCATCTTAAAACTCGGGTAGAAAATTGATGATAAGCGCCGTCAAAAAATAATCGAGGACCAGGACGCAAACTGAGGCGACGACCACCGCCTGGGTCGTTGACCGACCGACCCCCTCCGCCCCACCGGTGGTCCGATACCCGCGATAACAACAGACCAGCGCCAGGACAAATCCGAAGACGGCAGACTTCAGAAGCCCCCCGATAAAGTCATCCGCGTCCAGATAGTAGGTGAGCCGCCTTGTAAAGGCAATCTCAGGGATTCCGAGAAGATGAACCGAGACAAAATAGGCCCCGGTAACCCCGACAAATCCGTAGACCGCCGTGAGACAGGGGACCATCAGCATCGCGGCGAGGACCCGCGGGACCACCAGATAGTGGATCGGATTGACCGCCATCGAAGAGAGCGCCTCGACCTGCTCGGTCACCTGCATCGTCCCGATCTCCGCCGCCATCGCGGAGCCGGCGCGGGCAACCACCATCAACGAGGTAAAGACCGGGGCAATCTCCTTGGCCAAGGAGAGCCCTACCGTCGCGCCGACCAGAGACTCCGCATGAAAGAGCCGAAACGTCTCCCCGACCTGCAGGGAAAAGACCATCCCGGTGAAGGCGGAGGTGAGCAAGATCACCGGAAGCGACCGGATCCCGATAAACTCCAGCTGATGAAAGAAAGGGCCCAGGCGAAACGGGCGACGGAAGGTCCATTGGAGGAAGGAGCGGCAAAAGAACGCAAAATCGCCCAGCGAGGAGAGCGTCTTCAGGAGCAAGAAACCGGAGGAATCAGCGCCTCTCTGAATCCACGAACCGGCGCGGGACCCTTTCGGCCACACGGCAATAGATTTCATAGGAGATCGTCTCCGCCCATCGACCCAATTCTTCCGCCGTCACACAGTCCTTCCCCTGGGGCCCCAGGAGGACCACTTCATCCCCCACCTTGGCGGAAGGGACTTTCGCCAGATCGACCATCATCATATCCATGCAGACGGTCCCGACCACCGGGACGCGTGAGCCGTTCACCAGAACCGACCCGCGGTTGGAGGCGAGTCGCGGGTATCCGTCGGCGTAACCGACCGGCACCACCCCGATCAGGGTCGGTCTCTTTGTCTTGAAGGTCCGCCCGTAACTAACGGCGGTCCCGGTCACCACCTTTTTGATAGAAACCAATTCGGACCTCCAGCGCATCACCGGTTTCAAGGAGTTCAGCCTCTGCTGACGGATTACAGGATAGGAGCCATAAAGGGCGATCCCGAGTCGAACTGTATCGTAGGGGCATCGCCGATCGAGCGCCGCAAGGCTGTTCGCGAGATGCAATTGAACGGAGGGAAACCGCTTGAGGAACTCGACCCTCCCTTTTTCAAAGCCGGCCACCTGCTGTCTCGTAAACTCCTCGGAATCGGCATCCGCCAGATGAGAGATCAGGCCAACCGGCCTGAGTTGAGCCAACTTTTTCAGTTCATCAAAGAAGGAGGCGGTCTCGGCGACCGGGACGCCGAGGCGGGTCATCCCGGTATCGATCTTGACCTGCACTTCCATCCCCTGCCCGCGCGATTCCAAAAAGCGATTGAGCTCCCGGGCCGTTCGGAGATCGTAGAGGACCGGCGTCAGCTCATAGCGGAGAAGTTCCCCGAACTTTCCCCCGATCAGTCCCAGGAGGATCAGGATCGGTCGTTTGATCCCCGCCTCCCGGAGCTGGATCCCCTCATCGACCGTCCCGACCCCAAAGAGATCGACCCCCTCGATCTGGAGAGCGCGCGCAACCGGCACTGCCCCATGCCCATAGGCGTTCGACTTGACCACCGCGAGAATCCGGACCTTTTCCCCGACCCTCTTTCGGATAGACTGGTAGTTATGCCGGAGGGCGTTCAGATCGACTTCGATCAATGTTGGGGTCTCCCGTTGCATGAAACGGGTCCTTATAGAAGGTTATCAGGAGATTTGCAATATGGTGTTAGAAATAATTCACTTTAAAACTCCATTTTTTTGAGTATAATGGAGTCATGTATTCCAGAATCATCAACCCACCGAAAAACAAGAGCTTTTTCTTGTTTGGGCCCCGCGGAACCGGCAAGTCCAGTTGGGTCAAGAGCACCTTTCCCAAGGCCCTTTATCTCGATCTCCTGGATGCCGAACTTTACAATGACCTCCTGGCCAACCCCAAAAGGCTGGAGAATTTAATTCCCAAGGGTTTTGAAGACCGGGTGGTCCTCGATGAGGTTCAGAGGATACCGGAAATATTGAATGAGGTGCATCGTCTGATCGAAAAGGAGAAACACTCCTTTGTACTGACCGGGTCAAGCGCCCGAAAACTGAGACGCAAGGGAACGAACCTGCTCGCCGGCCGGGCCTTGACCTGCTCCATGCACCCCTTGACGGTAACGGAGCTGGGATCTGATTTCCGTCTGGATCACTCCTTGCGCTTTGGGCAGTTACCGTGCGCCTATACCGAGGCAGATCCGAAGGCGTATCTGGAAAGCTATGTCCAGTCGTATCTCCGCGAGGAGGTTCAGCAAGAAGGACTCACGCGAAACCTCGCCTCATTCTCCCGATTTCTGGAGGCTGCCAGTTTTTCGCAAGGGTCTATACTCAACGTCGCCGGCGTCGCTCGTGACTGTGCTGTGGAACGCAAGGTCGTCGAAAACTACTTCTCGATTCTGGAGGATCTTCTGCTGGCGCACCAACTCCCTGTCTTTACCAAAAAGGCGAAGCGCCGGATGATTGGACATAAAAAATTTTACTATTTCGACGTAGGAATCTTCAGAACACTCAGACCGATGGGCCCCCTCGACCTCTCTGAAGAGGCGGAAGGACCGGCACTTGAAACACTTTTTTTGCAGGAACTGATCGCTATCA
>CAYWRF010000118.1:0-5597 GCA_964460495.1 uncultured Pseudomonadota bacterium
CGGGAAACGATGATGTTTCCCTTCCGCTTGTTCAGCTTCAGGATCTTCATCTTTAGGCGGCGTCCCATGAAGCGGTCCAGATTGCCCGGCGCCCTGAGATCGATCTGCGATCCGGGCAGAAACGCCTTCACGCCGATATCAACCGTGAGACCCCCCTTGACCTTCGCAACAACCGTCCCCTCCACGACCCCATCCTTGTCGAGCGCCTCTTGCAGCCGATCCCAGACCTTTAGGGCATCCGCCTTCTCCTTGGAGAGGATCGCCAACCCCTCTTCATTCTCGAGCTCATCCAGGTACGCCTCGATCTCGTCGCCGACCTTGATTGTCAATTCGCCTGACGGGAGCCGAAACTCATCGAGAAGGATCTGCCCCTCCAGCTTGTAACCGAAGTCGACGATCGCCGAGTCCTTGTTGATCGCGATCACCTTGCCGGTGACGATATCGCCTTGCCCCGGGATCGCATCCTGAAAACTCTTCTCCAGAAGCGTCTTGAAATCTTCGTTCGTTTCCATTGCGTTTGCTGACTAATACAGGTGAACGGGGAATGTCAAAGTGATTTTCTACATTTTTTCAATGGGTTAACCGGAGTCTCCCCACAAGGCCTTTGAGGAGATCCAAAAATTGGGGAAAGGAGGTGCGGATGCAGTCAACGTCGGCGATCCGGCTTTTTCCCTCGGCCACGGTTGCCAGGATCGCCAGCGCCATCGCGATCCGGTGGTCTCCGTGGCTTTTTACCGAGGCGCCCTGAATCTCCCAACGGGGCGAACCCCAGCGGGGCGAACCCCAGCGGGGCGAGCCCCAGCGGGGCGAGCCCCCTCCCCCATCGATGATGAATCCGTCGGGCCGCTCCCTGATCTTGACCCCGAACTTTTTTAGCTCGGAGACGATCGCCTTGATCCGGTCCGATTCCTTGACCCGAAGTTCCTCCATGCCGGAAAAAACCGAACGCCCGTCGGCCGAGGCGGCGGCGACCGCCAGGACCGGTGCCTCATCAATCAGCGACGGGACAATCCTTCCAGCGATTTTCACCCGATGGAGACGGGCCGGTGTTATCAGCAGATCACCGGCCGGCTCCCCCGATATCACCTTCCTGTTCAAAATTTTGATCTTCCCCCCCATCCTCGCCAGCATTTTTAAAAAACCGGTTCGTGTCGGATTCAGGCAGACCGACCGGATCACGATCCGGGTTCTCGGTCTGCGACTGATCAATCCGGCAACGACAAAGAAGGCGGCGGAGGAGGGATCGCCCGGCACAATAAGACGCCTGACCCGCTTCTTAAAAATCTTCATCATCCGCTCGGTATGGTCGCGGCTCTTGACCGGTTCGGTCACCTTCACCTTTAATCCGGAAATCATCCCGGCTAAAAGAAGGGCCGACTTGAGTTGGGCCGAGGCGACCGGTAACCGATAGCTGATTCCACGGGTCACAGGGCCTTGAACCTGGATGATTCGTTTGCCCTTAAGACGGATCTCCGTGACCCTTGCCCCCATCCTCCGGAGCGGCCGGGCAACCCGCTCCATCGGGCGACGGTTAAGCGACTTGTCTCCCGTCAGTTGCGATTTAAAAGGGAGTGCCGCAAGAACACCCATCATCAACCGCATCGTCGTCCCGGAATTGCCACAGGTGAGCACCCCCCGGCAGGGGCGAAGTCCATCCGCCCCCTTCCCCTTCACGATCCAGGTCTTCCCTGATTTTTGAATGGGAACGCCGAGCTTCCGGAAGATTTCGACAGTTCGCAATACATCTTCGCCTTCCAACAGATTTTGGATCCGAACCGTATGGCGCGAAAGTGCGGAAAAGATAATGGCCCGGTGGGAGATCGATTTATCGCCCGGCACCCGGACGACACCGCGGAGCGGGGCCGATCGGTTCACAACAAGGGAGGTCACCGCAAACCCTCCTTGAGGCGTTTCGCATGGGCAACCCAGCGCCTGAGACTGGCAAGATCGCGTGCAACGATGAGACCCTTGAGACGAGTCAGCTCGGCAATCATTCGGTTCAAGAGACGGAGGAGGGAGGAACGATTTGTGAGAAAGATATCGGTCCAGACGGCGACCGGGCTCGAGGCGACACGGGTCATGTCCCGAAAACTCCCCTCAGCCCATTTTTGAACCGGATCATCATGAAGAAGGGGCAATACCACCCTTGCGAAAGCGAACGAGACCGCGTGCGGCAGGTGCGAGATCTCGGCAAAGAGGCGGTCATGACTCCTCGGATTAATCCACCGGACCCTCGCTCCAAGCTGCCCCCAGAGGTCTCTGACCGTCCGTTGATCGACAGGGTCCGATCGGCGAGACCGGGTCAGAAAACAGGGTTTTTCCCGAAACAGTTTCGGGTTGCCCGCCTCCGGCCCCGATTTTTCGGTCCCGGCAACCGGATGGGCGCCAATGAATCGCAACCCCCTCCTCGCGGCTACTGCCATTGGCTTCTCTTTTGTGCTGCCGACATCCATGATAAGCGGACCTGGCGGCAGGATCTCCAGATAGCGGCAAATGGAAAGGACCGGGACCGCAAGGATCACCAGATCGGACTCCTTCAGGTCGAACAGCAGGATATCCCCGGTCTCCTCACTCCGGTAGCAACGGATCCCCCTTTTTTGTGCGATCTCCAGGTGATGGGGATCGGTATCCACGGCGATCATCTCAACCCCTTTCCGGCGAAGCCCCAGCGCGATCGAGGTCCCGATCTGGCCGAGACCGACAACGATGATGCGCTTTACAGAATCGGTCATGATGTTGACTTGGGGTAGGAGCCAAGAATTTTCACGAAGAGGCAGTGTTTCTCCAGCTCACGGATTGCCGATCCGATCCGCCTCTCTTCCTGATGCCCGTCCATGTCGAGAAAGAAGATGTACTCCCACGCCTTTTTCTTCAGCGGACGGGATTCGATCTTGGTCAGATTGATCCTCCCTTTATAGAAGGGTTCCAGCATCCGGTAGAGGATCCCGGCCTCATTCTTGACGGAAAAGAGGAGGGAGGTCTTGTCGCGCCCCGTCTTTCCGGGGCTTTTTCGTCCGAGGACCCAGAAGCGGGTCATGTTGCCGGCGTTGTCCTCGATATGCCGCTCCGCGATCTTCAGACCATAAAAATGGGCCGCCTCCTCGCTCGCGATCGCCGCGGCCCGCGGGTCTTCGAGCGCCCGGGCCGCCGCACGCGAGGTGCTTTCCACCTCCACAATCGGCACGTTCGGGAGATTCTCTTCGATCCAGCCCCGGCACTGGCCGACCGGCTGCGGGTGTGAAAAAATTTTCTTTACCGCCCGGATTGATCCGGAGAGGGACATCAGATGATGCGAAATCGGAATCGTCACCTCCGCAATGATTTTCAGGGGGCTCGCCCCGATGTGAGAATCGATGAACCGGTCGATCGTCGCCCCGACAACCCCCTCCGTTGAGTTCTCGATCGCGACGACGCCGCAGTGGGCCCTCCCCTCCTCCACCTCTTCAAAGACCCTCGAGATCGAGACGACGGGGGTCATCTTGCAGGAACGCCCAAAATGCCTCAATGCCGCCATATGGGTAAAGGTCGCCTCGGGGCCGAGGTAGGCGATCGTCATCGGTGCGTTCAGGGCGCGCGAGGCGGAGATCACCTCCCGGTAGACTGTCTGCAGGGCCTGAGAAGGGAACGGCCCATGGTTCTTTTTCTTCAACCGGTCGATCAGGATCTTTTCCCGGGATGGGGTGTAGAACTCCTGATGGCTGGTTGCCTTCAGATGCCCAACTTTGAGCACAACCGCGGCCCGCCGGTTCAGGAGTTTCAGAATCTTCTCATCAAGATGATCGATCTGTCGCCGGAGACGGTTCAAGGTCATGTGGGACATGGAGGGACGCTAATGAAAGAGCGGTTTAAAATCAAAGAAAACTTTGTTGCCTTCCTTTCAAAAGATGGGAAATAGGGGGCGATGGATCTTCTGAAGGAACTGACCGCGATCGAGGAAGGGGTCGGATTCCACGAACCGGAGTCCCATTTTTTTCGCGTGGAGGGCCCCGAGGCGACCGCCTATCTGAACCGGATCGTCACGAATGAGGTCGCCGGCTGTCCGGTCGGTCAGGGGCGGCATCAGGCGATCCTCGACCGCAAGGGGAAGGTCCTCTCCCTCTTCTTTCTTTATAGGATCGGGGAAAACAGCTACCGCGGAATCGGACGGCCGGATCTGATCGAAAAAACGATCCTCCTCCTGAACAAGATGAAATTCATCGAGAAAGTGACCGTGACGGATGAGGGGGACGCCTGGCGGTGGGCCCAGTTGATCGGCCCGGATCTGGAGTTGTTCCCGCTGGAGCGGGAGAGGCAGCGAGGCCTGATTGGCTGGCGGGACTCCTTTTACAGGATTCCGGTCATCAATTTTGTCGGTTTGGATGGGGAGATCGCAGCCCTCGGTGCCGGTTTGAGGCCCCCGCCGACCGGTGTCAGCAGGCAGGCATTCGATCTCCTGAGGATGGAATCGGGGATCCCGGAATATGGGGTCGATCTGGATGAGACAACCATCCTCCTCGAGGTGAACCTCTCCCACTGTGTCCAGCGCGGCAAGGGGTGCTATCCGGGACAGGAGGTGATCGAGAGGATCCTAGCCTATGGAGAGGGAAAGACGCCCCGCGTATTGAGGACCCTGTTTCTCGCGGGAGAGCGATCGGTTGCTGCAGGGACCGAAATTCTGACCAAGGGGGGCGAGACGGTCGGGTTGGTCACCTCGGCCTTGTACCATCCGCTCCGCCAACAAACCGTTGTGATGGGGTACCTGGACCGGAAATTTCTCCCGGCGAATCCCCTCTTGTTCATCGGCCAGATACCGGCAACAACCGGGCCTTCCTTGCCATGAAGGGTGATCCGTTGACAAGGGGCCTGGCTATTGACTATGTAATTTCCCGAATTTGCGGAAAAATTTCCTTAAGGAAATTTTTGCGGGAGTAGCTCAGGGGTAGAGCGCAACCTTGCCAAGGTTGATGTCGCGGGTTCAAATCCCGTCTCCCGCTTATTTGCAACTACCTGAAATCTCTTATCAACAGCCTTGTTAATAAATTGATTACCTCGCCTTGGGGATCAATTCGAGTCGTTCGGCCAGCCAATACTTTATAAGGGCCTGGCGGGTGAGTCCAACTTGAGCTGCCCTTAAATCCAGACGTCTTAAAAAGGAGGCCGGAACATCGATATTGACCCTCCTGGTTCGCGTATCCAGCAGATCAGCAACATCATGATTTTCAAAATAGGCATCGAACTCTTCAGCGGTACCCGGTTTTTTTGATGTTTGCTTCATAAAGTCTCCTTTCCTTTTCTCTCACTCTTCGACAACTGATGATCCGAATCCTTTCTCCCCTCAATGTATAGATACAGGTGTAAAGCTTGCCTTCCAGAGAACCAATAATCGCAAATCTATTTTCATATTCCTGCTTGGCGGCAAATTCGATCGAAGGTCCCTCCCACAATTTCTGCGCCTGTATAAAGTTGATCCCATGTTTCTCCTCGTTGGCGCGACTCTTTCCCTCATCAAACTCAAATTCCACCCTATAAGTGTATCAAAAAGGAGTATTTTTGCAATGTTTTTTATCCTATTGGATCCCCCTCGATCGGCTGTTCAATGAAATGCAAATTAGGGGACG
>CAYWRF010000119.1:0-5412 GCA_964460495.1 uncultured Pseudomonadota bacterium
TAGTTTCACCTCGGTTGGCGAGCTAGCCTATCGGGAACAGGGTGGTCAAGGTTTTTTCCTCTGATCAACCCGCTCCCGGAGCTCCTTCCCCACCTTGAAGAACGGGAGGCGTTTCGGTCTGACCTGGATCGATTCCCCTGTCCTCGGGTTTCTCCCCTGATATGACCCGTAGTTTTTTACGATGAAACTGCCAAGGCCGCGGACCTCGATCCGATCCCCCCGCTTCATCGCCTCCACCATTGAATCGAAGATCAGATTGACCACATCCTCGGCACGTCTCCTCGTGAGCCTCATCTTCTCGGCGATGATATCGATCATGTTTGATTTATTCACGACAACCCCCTCCGTCAAAAACCTTCTAATATGTCAATATCACTTGGGAATTTAACACCCGCCTCGCGGGGTGTCAAGGGGGTTCACATTTTTTAAGCTTGTGATTACATCCGGTTAATATATGATCCCGCCGGATGATCCCCCAAACCCGCCCCCTTTCAAGGCGCCCTCTGAAGGTGGGGATCCTCGATCTGATCGCGCGACAACCGACCCGATCGATTTATGCGCGGATCGTGAATCCGAATTACACCTCGGTGATGCCCCAGATGATCGCGGCTTGGGTTGATCAGCTGGGCTACGAGGTCCACTACGTCACCTTCACCGGATTTGAGGATCTGAATCACCTCCTCCCGGATGAGATCGATCTCCTATTCATCAGCTGTTTTACTCAAAACGCCTATGCCGCCTACGCCTTGTCGAACATCTATCGGCGTCGAGGGGTCGTCACGATCCTGGGTGGACCGCACGCGCGCGCCTATGCGGAGGATGCGACCCATTATTTCGACTATGTGCTCGGACTGACAGACAAGGAGCTCGTGAGAGATCTCCTCAAGGATTTTGAACCGCATCCGGGCACGGGGGTCCTCCTTTCGGCCAGACGTCAGCCGACGGAGCTGCCGGGGATCCGGGAGCGATGGAAGTTTGTCCAACAAAATCTCGCGAAGACGCGGCTGATCCATGTCGTCCCGATGATCGGAAGCCTTGGCTGTCCGTATACCTGCGAATTTTGCATTGATTCCCAGATCGATTACCAACCGCTCTCATTCGATCGTTTGAAAGAGGATCTCACTTTCCTGGCGGCACAACCGCGGCCGCCGGTCGTCTCCTGGTATGATCCGAACTTTGGTGTCCGGTTTGACGAGTACCTGGACCTGATCGAATCGGTTGTTCCGCCCGGACGGATGGCGTTTGGCGGTGAAAGCAGCCTTTCACTTTTAAATGAGGGGCATCTCAAACGGCTCAAGAGGAACAATTTTATCGTGATGCTCCCCGGCATCGAGTCGTGGTTCGATTTCAATGCCAAGTCCAAACAGGGGAAAAATGTCGGTCTCGAGAAGGTGAGAAATGTGGCGGATCAGGTGAATCAGGTGCTTCGATACATCCCGTACGTCCAGACCAACCATTTGTTCGGTCTCGATTCGGACGAGGGGGAGGCCCCCTTTGAGCTGACCAAGAGGTTTATCGATCTCTCCCCAGGTACCTATCCGAACTTTGCCTTCATCACGGCGTTTGGAAATTCCGCCCCGTTGAACCTCCGGTACCAGGCCGAGGGACGCGTGATCGATATCCCATTCCCTTTTCTGGACGGGAATTCGGGATTGAATGTGCGCCCCAAAAACTATTCGTTTACCTCCCTGTACGATCATATGATCGACCTCGCAGGTTATGCCTTTTCCGCAAAAAGGGTCTGGAGGAGATTTCGCGCAAACCGCCACCCTCTTCCCCGCTGGATGAATCTGCTTCGGGCGACCCTTTCAGGAAAGGGATTGGGGGGAAACTATGCGGAGATAAAAAACCTGTACCTGAATGATCCGGAATTCCGGCGGTTCTATAATGGAGAGACCTCCCGCCCCCCCTCCTTCTATCAGAGAAAGGTGAGGGAGATGCTTGGGCCCTTTTATGATCATCTGCCGGCAAGGGTCCTGAATTACCTCTCCGATGGTGAGAGAGATCCCAACCCGAGAATCCGATCCCTGATCCCGACCCCGCTCCCGGCGGCATGAACGCCTCTTATCCCCTCCAATAACTCCTCCAGGTCCGTTGACAGAGGGGCCTCGAACCGAACCTTCATCTTCTCCGCCGGGTGAATGAATGAGAGCCTGAAGGCGTGGAGAAAAGGGCGGGTGAGACCGGCCAGGCGATCCCGGATATTCTCGTCGACCGATGAGAGGCAGCTCTTCGCGCCATAATGGGTGTCACCGACAATCGGGTGACCTGCCTCAGAGAGGTGAACCCGGATCTGATGGGTCCTCCCGGTCTTCGGAAAAACCTCCAGGAGCGTCAGTCCAGAATACTCCTCCTTCACACGATAAAAGGTGGTCGCCTCCCGCGTCTTTCGGGAGCGGCTGGAGAACTTCCTTCTCTGATGGGTGTCACGTCCGATCGGGACCGAAATGACATCCTCTTTCCGTGCCATCCGGCCAAACACCAGGGCGAGATAGGTCTTCTCCACCTCACGCCTCTTGAATTGCAGCATCAGGTCCCTCTGTGACGCCTCCGTTTTCGCAATGACCATGACACCGGAGGTCCCTTTGTCCAAGCGGTGGACCAGGCCGGGGTGGAAATCGGCTGTCAGACCGGTCTGACTGTGCCAGAGCAGCGCATTCACCAGCGTCCCCGAATAATTCCCCGCCGCCGGGTGGACCACCAACCCCGCCTGCTTGTTCAGGACCAGTATCTGCCGGTCCTCATAAATAATATCGAGTGGGATCGGCTCCGGTCCGCTCTTGGGGGGCTCGCCCCGAAGGCGTGGCGGCGTTCGCCTCCTGAATTCGATCCTCTCCCCCCCTTTCAGGAGGAAGCTCGGCCGGCGCGGTTCCCCATTCACCAGGATGTCGCCGGCGTCAATCAGTCGCTTGATCTCCGATCGGCTTCGCTCGCGACTGTTTTTTGCAAGGTAGATGTCGAGACGGATCTTTTGCACTACTCTTCCAGTTCGAGGTTCCAGTAGGTAAAGTCAACGAGGTTCTTGAAGAACGGCTTCCACTCCTCATAGTGAAACCGTCTCCCGGAGAAATCGACAAACGGGGTCCAGCGCGGCCGCACCGGCGGGCGGACCAGCTTGAGCCCCGCCTCATGGGGAAGCCGGCCCCCTTTTTTTCTGTTGCAGTTGAGGCAACTCGTCACCACATTTTCCCAAGTTGTCTTGCCGCCGCGCGATCGCGGGATGACATGGTCCAGATTCAGATCGCTCCGCGAGAAATGATGACCGCAAAATTGGCAGATGTTGTTGTCACGGAGATAAATATTGTGTCTGGAAAACCGGATATGCCGACGCGGCATCCGGTCATAAACCGTCAACAGGATCACCCGAGGGACCCGGATCACACGACCAACCAGACCGATCCCCTCCTCGTGGGTTGCCACCGAGAGCTCACTCCAGGTCTTGAAGTCAAAGGTCGCATACTGGGCGTCGACAGCCTTTGCAAGTCCTTGATAGAAAAGGATAAAAGCCCTGCGCAGACTCGTGATATTGATCGGGACAAAGGAGTTGTTAAGGACAAGGACGTTTGATGTAAGCATTTTCTCTAGTTGATTCCATTATTTACCGGAATATAAGTCTAGTCAAGGAAGGAATGATCGGTGATTACGCTCTCGAATGGCCACTCATTTACCTTTATAGCAGCCTCCGGGGCCCTTGCCTACGATGGTCGGGGGTGGCCTTGGGAATGGCCACTCCGATGGGCCGGTTTGATCGATCCGGGCCTCTTTACGGTTGTCACCAAGACACTGACCCGCCATCCAAGGCGCGGAAACTTGCGTTGGTACAACCCGCTCCGCTGTATCCGACCGCTTCCGGCAGGTGCTGTAAATGCAGTTGGGCTTACAAATCCAGGTATTGAGTGGTGGTGTCGGGAGGTCGCGCCGACGATTGCCAAGAAACGGTACCGTCTGATCGTCTCTCTCGAGGCGGAAGAGGAAAAGGGATTGTCGGAGATGATCGGAATGGTGGAGAAGGTTCGATCGGACAACCTGGTTGCGATCGAGCTGAACGCCTCCTGCCCTAACACCTTTAAAGAGGGGGAACGATCGACCTCCAGGACGATTGCGCTCTGCCATGCGGCAAAAAAAATGACGGCCCTTCCCCTCCTCCTGAAGATTGGCGTGACACATGACCCTCTGACCCTGGCGCGGGAACTGCCGCAAATCATCGAGGCGTTCCAGATCAACTCGGTGCCGTGGTCGATCGCCTTTCCTCAAAAGGTCTCTCCCCTCTCCCGATTCGGAGGCGGCGGGGTCTCCGGAAGGATCGCCCAAAAATGGACCTGGAAGGTTGCCGGGGAGCTGGCCGCCGCCGGCCCAATCCCTGTGGTTGGCCCTTCCCCGTGGGACTATGAAGATATCGGAGAACTTTTCCGGCTGGGCGCGAAGGCGATCAGTTTCGGCTCCGTCTTTCTGTGGCACCCGTGGCGTCCAACGCTCTTTGTGCGCCGGTGGATGAGAGACGGAGGCGCATGACAATCGCATCCTCCCGGTTATCGCGGTAATACTCCTTGCGGATTGCGTCCCGGAGAAAACCGTATTTCTCATAAAGTGCGATCGCACCGGCGTTCGAGACCCGGACATCCAGATAGATCTCCTCGCATCGCCTCTGCCGGGCCGTGTTGACTAGATACTCCATCAGGACCGAGCCGACATGCCTTCGGCGGAAATCAGGGGCAACCGCAATGTTGATCAGGTGGATCTCGGGGCCGACATGCCAGAAGTCGATATAGCCGACCACCCTCCCGTCGCATTTTGCGACATCGAGATGGGCGATGTCGAGTTTCAACTCCATCGCAAAGAGATTTTCAGTGAACGGATTGCGGAAGGAAACCTGCTCAATCTTCAGGATCTCATTGAGATCATCAATAACCGCCGGCCGGATCTCGATCTTCACCGGGCAAACAACCCTTCCGTTGCTGCAAAACGGGCCCTCGTCCCCAACTCCTCCTCAATCCGGAGGAGCTGGTTGTATTTGGCGAGCCTCTCGGACCGGGCCAGGCTCCCTGTCTTGATCTGCCCTGCCGCGACGCCGACCGCCAGATCGGCAATCAGGGGATCCTCTGTCTCCCCGGACCGATGCGATATAATCTTGCGAAAACCCCCTTGATCCGCGAGACGCACCGTCTCCAGTGTTTCGGAAATCGTCCCGATCTGATTCGCCTTGATCAGGATCGCATTGCCCGCCCTTTCCTCAATCCCCCGTTTCAGGCGGTCCGGATCGGTCACAAAGAGGTCATCCCCCACCAGCTGGAGGGTAGAACCGAGCTGTCGTGTCATCTCCCTCCACCCGTCCCAATCCTCCTCCGCAAGACCATCTTCAATGGAGACGATGTCAAAGTCCCGCTTGAGTCTCCGATAATAGCCGGATAACTC
>CAYWRF010000120.1:0-5171 GCA_964460495.1 uncultured Pseudomonadota bacterium
TCGATTTGGAAAGGATCTTTTTCGACTCTTTTGAGATCAGCGCATAATCGAGATCCTGGGTCGAGCGCGGACTCCGCATCATTTGCAGCAAAACACCCCCTTTTAAAACCAGGCGGTCTGTGAATTTTTCCGACAGCTTGTGGAGAATTCTTACCACCAGATCTTCCCGCGTATTCATGGTGTCTCCTTAAAAAGATTTTTTACAAAACGGACAAATTTCGGATTTTTATAAGCCTTCAGATAGTTGAAGATCCGCGACCGGTTGAGTTTGTCGAGGGCCACTTCTTGGGTGGGATCAATGACAAAATGGGCTCCTTTTACGTAAAAATAAAGGAGGTCCAGAAACGCCTTTTCCGAATCGGCGATGAGAAGGCCTTCTGGAGTCCTTGTAGTGCCGAACATCAACGACGGTTTTATTTGAAAAAAACGGACTAAACCGGCAACCGTTCTGATGGTTCTTCCTCGTTTTGTTGCAACGGCTGAAACCGATCCGACCGGAACGGTACCGATCATCCCATTTTTAGCCAGAATCGTATCCATGGACAGATACGATTTTTCATTGAGACGGGTTGGAAGCCACGCAAGGTTGGGGGCTTTGGTCGAGTAAATTCCTCTTTGGATGCGGAACAAAACCCCATCTCGGATCAGTTTCCTGATGACGCGTTGATTCTGCAGGTCCGATCCGCCGCGGATTATGTTAGCCAAATCGGCTGTCGACAGAATCCCGCCAAGGTCCGGAGAGAGCCTTTGTATATTTTCCAAGGTAGACGAATAATTCATAACATAAATATAATATCATTATTAGATATTATGTCTACATTATAAATTTGTAGGGTCTTTTGATTAGGCCTTTTTGGATCCTTTTGAGGCCTTCTTCGATCTTGGACATCGACGTCGCATACGAGAGCCGGATGAATCCCTCGGCCCCGAACCCGGTGCCGGGCACGACGGCAACATGCGATTTTTCCAGGAGATATTGCGCCAGATCTTCCGATCCGAGGATTGTTTTGTCGCCGATCTTTTTTCCAAAAAAGGCTGAGACGTTCGGAAAGACGTAAAAGGCCCCCTGGGGGTTGAAGCAGGTGACTCCGGGAATGGCGTTAAACGCCTTGACGATAAAATCACGCCGTCGCTTGAATTCTGCAACCCACTCCTTCAGAAAATCCTGCGATCCATTCAGGGCTGCCACGCAGGCATATTGCGTTGCCGAGTTGATGTTGGTCGTCACCTGCCCCTGCAGTTTTGTCATCGCCTGGATGATCTCCTTGGGGCCGGCGGCATACCCCATCCGCCATCCGGTCATTGAATAGACCTTGGAGGCGCCGTTGACCGTGATCGTCAGATCCTTGATCTTTGGGTTCAGCGAGGCGATGCTCACGAACTGGAAACCGTCATAGACAATTTTCTCGTAGATCTCATCCGAGATGCAAAGGATATTGCGTTTGACCAGGATCTCCGCAATCGCCTCCAGCTGTTTTCGGGGATACGCCGCCCCTGTCGGATTGGAGGGGGAGTTCAATACAAAGGCCCGTGTCTTCGGCGTGATCGCCGCCTCAAGCATTTCCGGACGGATACAGAAACCATCCCTCTCCTCCGTCGGGACGATCACCGGCTTGCCATCGCAGAGCAGGACCTGATCCGGGTAGCTGACCCAGAAAGGGGAGGGGATGATCACCTCGTCCCCCGGATTGAGCAGTGCCGCAAAGGCGTTGTAGAGCGAGTGCTTGCCGCCGACCGAGACGATGACCTCGTCACGGCTGTAGGCAAGTTGATTGTCCCGCTTGAGTTTGGCGATGATCGCCTCTTTCAGCTCCGGGATCCCGCCGACCGGCGTGTATTTTGTCTTGCCCGCCTTGAGCGCCGTGATCGCCGCTTCCTTGATAAAGTTGGGCGTATCAAAGTCCGGTTCTCCCGCCCCAAAGTTGATCACGTCGATCCCGTCCGCCATCATCTGCTTGGCCCGTGTGTCGATCGCGAGGGTCGGCGAAGGCTTGATCCTCTGGACCCTCTCGGAGAGTCGGGAGGGATTCATGACCCTTTCCCCTTCCTCTTGAGCCGTTGTTTGAGCCTCGCTTCCACCTCGGGCCGGAGCATCCCCTCTCCTGAACCTCCGAGGGCGACGATCTCCCGGATGAGCGTCGAGCTCAAATAGGAAAAATCGGCCTCGGTCATCATGAAGATCGTCTCGATCGCGGGGGCCAGTTTCTTGTTCGCGAGCGCCATCTGAAACTCGTATTCGTAGTCCTGGATCGTGCGAAGACCCCGGAGGATCACACCCGCCCTTTTTGACCGGGCATAATCGACCAGGAGCCGGTCTTCAAACGAGTCTATTTCAATCGCCGGCCTCCCCTTGAAAATCGTCTTCAGGAGATCGATCCGCTCCTGCAACGGGAGGACCCCTTGCTTGGAGGAGTTCACCGCCACGGCGACGATCACCTTGTCGAAGATCTTCGAGGCCCGTTCGATGATGTTGATGTGGCCTTCCGTCGGAGGGTCAAAGGATCCCGGGCAAATGGCTGTTGATGAAGGCTGCATGACTAGGTCTTCAAAAACGTAATCAGCGTCTGACCGTACTTCCTTTCATCGACAAGGGTCAGGCCGACATCACTCGTGATCTTTTCGCGCGGGGAATGCTCTACGACGACGATGCCGGACGGGGCAAGGATTTTCTCCCGGACGAGCCGCCGGAGGGTCGCGTTTACAAGGCGGTGATCATAGGGGGGATCGACAAAGACGATGTCATAGGGGATGTTTGCCTGTCCGATCCTTCCCAGCTCCAACGGGAGTTTGAGTTTCAGGACGAGCGCCTGTTTTGAGAACTGGCACCGTTCGAGGTTCTTCTCGATCAATTGGATTGCCTGGAACGACGAATCGACAAAGGTCGCCTTCTCGGCCCCGCGCGAGAGCGCCTCGACCCCGAGCGAACCGGAACCGGCAAAGAGGTCGAGGACCCGGAGTCCCTCCAGGACACCGAGGATGTTGAAGACCGCCTCCTTGACCTTGTCGGACGCCGGCCGGATCCCCGCAACCCTGGGGCCGGCGAGCCGGCGGCCCCTTGCAGATCCTGTGATGACACGCATGTGTCGCGACTAGCATGTTCCTTTGCCGTGTGCAATCATCCGGTTTCTGGTTTATTTGACAGGGAGATCCACTCCGTCTAGAGACTCCTCTTGTGAATCGAAGGTGCTGTTCCATTCTTTTGCCCCTCTTACTTCTCGTCGCCTGTGCCCGGACGAACTACATCTACCGAAGCCCGAACCGGATCGACTTCATCAAACTCTCATCGGCCGATCGGACAGAAAGAGAGGGTGGATTGAAACATCCGTACTCGTTTCCCGTCGATCAACTCCGATCGATGATCTCTTCCCTGAGGTTCAACAAGAGGCTCCTCTTCCGAAAGGAGGCGCGAGAAGGGGAGCTCCTTGAGGAGAGGCATGTCGAGACGCTGCTTCCTCATCTGATTGAGGCGTTCCGGAGGGCGACGCCCGAACAGGTGGTGGTCGTCTCGTTTTTTACGCAGAGCTCCCGGTTCCTGGTACCGGATGACCGGCTGACGATCTTTCGCGCCTTTCTGAAGGAGGATGGGTTGCATCTCCGGTTCACCAAACTGTACGCCAAGATGACGGGGGATCGGACAACAAAAGGCCCGGAGAGGGCGATCGCAGAGGCGCGAGGTCTCCGCGTCGGGATCGAGCTTCAACCGGGCCAGCGGCGGATCTCATGGGATCCTCACGAGATTGCGATCGATCTGGGGGCTGACAAGGTGAAGGAACCAGCTGAACCGAAGGTCCGTGCCCCGGTCCAGGTTCCGGAGGCATCGAAAGGGGTACGGGAGAGGTTGCGTGAGCTGGATCGTCTGAGGGAGGAGGAACTGATTACGGAGAAGGAGTATCAGAAGAAGCGGAGGGAATTGATTCAACAACTGTAGGGGCGACCCTCTATTTCAAATTTTTTTGGAATTCGTGTGAGTACCTCACATCCCCGGTTTGTTACAAAGACCACATCCTCGATCCGAATCCCGCCCAGATCCCGATAGTAGAGGCCCGGTTCAACCGTGACGACATGACCCTTTTTGAGGATGTTGGAGGTCTTTCCGATCCGCGGTGGTTCGTGGATTTCGAGCCCCAGCCCGTGACCGGTGCCGTGGATAAACCCCTCCGGCCTCCCGTTTCTGTTCCCGGTCCTGAACCCCGCCCCCTCAAGGGTTGAGACGACCGCCTGATGGACCCGGGCTGCATCGACACCGGACCGGACCTTTGAAATTCCCGCCTCCTGGGCCTTGCGGACCGCCGCGTACATCTCGCATAATTTTGGAGAGGCCTTCCCCTTGATCACGGTTCGGGTGATATCTCCGTAGTATCCGGAAGAAATCGATTTGGGAAAGACATCGAGGACAATCGGCTGATTGGCCAACAGCGGACCCGACCCGATGCAGTGTGGGTCGGCCGCCTCTCTCCCGCAGGAGACGATCGTATGTCGTGCGAGACAGCCGTTTCCCATCATCCGGATCTCCATCATCCTCCGGAGCGACTCACTTGTGAGCGGCGTTCCTTTCAGATAGAGCCGCCCCCGCCTGATCCGGGTTTGGCGGATCGTGTCGATGGCAAACAAAATCGCATCCTCGGTCGCCCGGAGGCTCTTGACGATCTCCCTTTTCTCAGCGGGATTTTTGAACTCTCTTTTCGGGAAGAACGGGTCCGGGACCGCCCGGACGCGGTATTTTTTTTTCTGGAGTGCCTCGGCATACCGGAACGGGAAGGAGGCGGGGACCTCGATCCGCCGGATCTTTCTCTTCTTCAGGAACCGATCGAGTGTCTCAACATCCGGTAGGGGTCCCTTCCTGAGGACCTGATCGACCGCCGCCTCCTTTTGGGCCCGGCTGAATTCAAGGTCAGAGGCGATCAGGATCTTCTTCCCGCCGATCTCAAGGTAGAGGATCGGGTCCGGCACGACGAAACGGGTTGCCCAGAAGAGGTCGGCGGAGGATTCCGAATCGGCGATGATCAACCGCGCAGTCGGTTTCATTCACAAGACGGTAGAACAGGAGATCGAGGGGGGTCAATCTCTTTGATTTGCTTTTTTTAGGGGCTTCATCATGATTTTGATCTGACTCAAGGTGAGAACGGGAGGTTGGCTGGGTGCAGGGATATCAAGGAGGTTGAAGCGTCCCG
>CAYWRF010000121.1:0-5118 GCA_964460495.1 uncultured Pseudomonadota bacterium
TTCGCCCGCGAGGTCCGGACAAACTTGAGCCAGTCCTTGGACGGCTTGTGCGACGAGTTCGTGATGATCTCGACCGCATCCCCGCTCTTCAGCTGGTAGCGGAGCGGGACCATCTTTCCGTTCACGCGCGCCCCGACACACTGGTTGCCGACCGCCGTGTGGACGCCATAGGCAAAATCGATCGGCGTCGACCCCTTGGGAAACTCCTTCAGATCCCCCTTCGGGGTAAAAACGTAGACCTCCGAGGCAAAGAGATCGAGCTTGACCGAATCGAGGTATTCGGCCGGGTCCGAGAGCTCCTTTTGCCACTCGAGGAAACCGCGGATCCACCGGAACTTTTTCTCGTCCTTGACGTCGATCTCCCCCCCCTCCTTGTACTGCCAGTGAGAGGCGATCCCCCATTCCGCAATCTCATGCATCTCGCGGGTCCGGATCTGAAACTCCATCCTCTGACCCCGGGAGCCGACCACCGTCGTATGAAGAGACTGGTAGTTGTTCACCTTCGGCATCCCGATGTAGTCCTTGAACCGCCCGGGGACCGGCTTCCAGAGGGAATGGATGATCCCGAGGGTCTCATAACACTCCGATATATTCGCCACGATGACCCGAAACGCGATCAGGTCGTGAACCTGATCAAACTCCAGATTCTGCTCCTCCATTTTTTTATAGATGCTGTAGAGATGCTTGACCCGCGCCTGGATATCGGTCTTGACCTTGTACTCCTCCATCTTTTCCCGGAGGAGCTTCTCGGTCTCTCCCATGAAAGAGCCGCTCTTCTTGGACACCTCCTCAATCTTCGCATTCAGATTTTTCCAGACATCCGGCTTCAGGTAGATCAGGCAGAGATTCTCCAGTTCGCTCTTGACCTCATGGATCCCGAGACGGCCGGCAATCGGGGCATAGATATCGAGCGTCTCCTCCGCAATCCGTATCTGCTTCTCCTCGGGCATATGCATCAGTGTCCTCATGTTGTGGAGCCGGTCTGCCAGCTTGACAAGGATCACGCGGATGTCTTCCGCCATCGCCATGAACATCTTCCTGAAATTTTCCGCCTGACGGTGCTCCTTCGACACAAAATTGATCTTCGAGAGTTTTGTGACGCCATCGACAAGTCGCGCGATCAGAGGACCGAAAAGCCCTCGTACCTCTTCAACCGTCGTGAGTGTATCCTCGACCGTGTCGTGCAGGAGCCCGGTCGCAATCGACGGGGCGTCGAGACGCATCCGGGCCAGGATGCTCGCAACCTCGAGCGGATGGACGAGATACGGCTCTCCGGACCGGCGGAGCTGACCCTGATGCACCTTGGCGGAGAAGACGTACGCCTTCCGGATCAGGTCGAAATCGGCCTGCGGATTGTACCCCTGCACCTGATCCAGAATGTCTTCTAATCGGATCATTGCCTCAGGGGCCTGCGCTGCCCCTCAATAATCTTTTTAACCTCAGTACAGGTCTTCTCCAAATCATCGTTGATTATAACATAATCAAACTTGTTCTGCTCGGCGATCTCGCGCCTCGCCGCCTCGAGCCTCTGCCGGAGTGAGGACTCCTGCTCGGTCCTCCGGGCGCGGAGCCGCTGTTCCAGGACCTCCGTCGAAGGGGGCATCAGGAAGATCAGACAGCTGTCGGGATACAACCGCCGCACGGTCAGGGCGCCCCGGGTGTCAATATCCAGAAGGACGTCCTTACCTTCATCCCGAGCTTTTTCCAGAGGGGCGCGTGGAGTCCCATAAGAATGGCCGTGGACCACCTCCGATTCAAGAAGCTCGCCCTGTTCCTTCATTTTCTGAAAACGGGCCTGATCGAGGAAAAAATAATCCAGACCGTCCCGCTCGTCGGCCCTCGGTTTTCGGGTTGTCACCGAAACGGAACGGACAGATCCGGGAACTTCCTTCAGGATCCTGCTGACGACGGTCGTCTTTCCGGTCCCCGAAGGGGCTGAAATGACAAAAAGAAGACCTGGCCGGTTTTGTCTACTCAACGTTTTGAATCTGTTCGCGGACCTTCTCCAACTCCGCCTTGAAATCGACTACCAGGTGGACCGCCCTGACCCCCAGGACCTTGGAGCCGAGCGTATTGATCTCACGCACCATCTCCTGCACCAGGAAGTCGACCCTCCGTCCGATCGCCTCCCCCTGCGAGAGACTCCCGGCAAACTGATCCAGATGGCTCTTCAACCGAACGATCTCTTCCGTCACATCCCCCCTCGGGACCGGGAGCGAGGCCATCTCTGCCTCTTTCAGCCGTGATGCGTTCTCTTTCTTCTGTCTCTTCTGTATCCGGCCAACCTCCACCTCGATGCGGTTCAGAAGGCTCTTCAATCGCGCGAGCTTTTTCTCGAACCACTTCTGGAGATGTCGCCCCTCTTTTGCACGCATCAATCCCAGATGACCGAGCGCGAGATCGACCAGCTTGAGGACCCCTCCCCTCATCGCCGAGGGATCCTCCTGGGAAACGCCGGAAGAGGCGGTGCTGCGGAACAGGATCAGATCCTGAAGACCGATCGGCTCCTCGATCCCGACCGCACGCCGGATCCGGGAGAGGACCCGGTAGCTCCTCCTGGCCAACTCCAGCTCGGCTTGGGTCTGATCGACCGACTCCTCCTTCAGAAAGAGATCAAACTTGCCGCGAACAAATTTTTTGCGGATCCTCTGGGCCACCTCGTTTTCGAGGATCGAGAGCCTCCCCGGCAGACGGATGTTGGTCTCGCAGAATCGGTGGTTGACCGAACGGACCTCAACCTTGAGCGCCGAACGGCCGACTCTGCCACGGCTCGAACCATGACCGGTCATGGAGTGCATAAATTACGACTCGTAACGAATCTTGGTCGCCCCGATCGTCAACAGGTCCCCTTTTTTCAGGATCCTGGATTCCACCTCGGCGCCGTTCACAAAGGTCCCGTTCTTGCTGACGAGGTCCAGGACCCCGACGCCCGCCTCTCCGAAAAAGAGCATCGCATGGAGACGCGAGACCGAGGTGTCCCGGAGCGTCACATCCGAGATCCGGCGGAAGGCGCCGAACGACTCCCCCTCCCCCCTCGACGGTGCCCCGTCTCTCTCGTTCTGCTTGGCAATGTAGTTCATGACGAGTTTTTTGGAGACCTCATCGAGACTCAGGGCCGATCCGACGCTGAAGACCTTTGTCTTTTCCTGATCCTCGAGAGACCGGCCGATCGCACGGCAGCACCCCTTCTCCAGCTCAATCAGATCCCCCTTGTTTTCCCCCTCCACAATCTGGAACCGGACGTGGATCCGTGTCCTCTCAGCGTTACCGATCGAGGGTTCAACACCGATTCCGCCGCCGGCATGCCCCTCCTCGACAAGGAGAATCGGGATCTCATCACGAACCGGATAGGTCAGTTGACAGGCAGGGCAGCTCAACCCCTCACCCCGTCTTTCCGGGACAAGTTTCCCTTTGCATCGGGGGCAGGCCAAAAGTGGCAGGAGATTTTTGTCCATCGCCGTTATTTGATCTCGAGGGTTCCGGTGAACTTCTTGTTATAACGCTTCACCACCTCATCGGTCAGGTCCTCCTTGGCGTCGGCATAGAGGACCGCATCCTGAGAGGTCTCGACAATCAGCGCGTATCCCTTTTCCTTCCCCAGATCCTCGCAGATCTTTCGCAAATTCAGGAGGATCTGTCCCGTAAATTGCGCCTCCTTCTGTGTGATCTCCGTCCGGTAATCGGCCAGATTTTTCTGGAGCTCCATATACCTTCTCGAAAACGACTCCTCCTTCCCCTGGAGTTCGGAGGCGGAGAGGACCAGCCTCTGCTTCTCGATTTCTTCCCTCAACCTTTTGAGTTCATCCTGCTGCAGGTCAAGCTTCTTCTGTTTGGCGTCAAAATCCTTTTTCAGCGAGGCCTTCGCCTTCTGGGCCTGCTCCACGCGATTCAACGCCTGCTGGAAATTGACCATCGCAATCTTGATTGCCGTCTCCGCCTGGGCGGTCCCCAGGACGATCGACAAGACCAAGGTGAACCCCAACACGCCTTTTTTCAGGATCATCGCTTCCTCCTTCTTTCCATTTCGCTCCGACTGGCAAAGCCAGATCGTCGCTCATATCCTCCTGCCTTTAAAACTTATAGGATCTCCGCCAAGGGGATGACAAGAGGAAAGATTTGCGCCCTTCTCCGCTCTCCTGTATGGATTTTCCATGGGTTTTCGGTGTGGAATTGTGGGGCTTCCGAACGTCGGGAAATCGACCATCTTCAACGCGATGACCGCCGCGGGGGCCGCCGCCGAAAATTATCCGTTCTGCACGATTGAACCGAACATCGGGGTAGTCGCCGTCCCGGATGAGCGGCTCGACCGGATCGCCGCAATCTTCCACCCGGAGAAGGTGGTGCCGACATCGATCGAGTTCGTCGACATTGCGGGTCTGGTCGAAGGCGCCTCGAAGGGAGAGGGGCTGGGAAACCAGTTTCTCGGACATATCCGGAATGTCGATGCGATCGCCCAGATCGTCCGCTGTTTTGAGGACCCGGATGTGGTCCACGTGCACGGGAAGATCGATCCGCTCCAAGACATCGACGTGATCGAGACAGAATTGATGCTGGCCGATCTCGACACCGTGACCAAACGGATCCAGAAGGTGGAGAAGCAGGCAAAGACCGGCGAGAAAGAGGCGGTCCGCCTTTATCCCGTTTATCAGAAGGTCCAGAAGGGACTCGAGACGGGGAGGCCGGTTCGGATGATCGATCTCCAGTCAGAAGAGGCAGAGGCAATAAAGGATCTCTGTCTCCTGACCTTCAAACCGGTCCTGTATGTTGCGAATGTCTCAGAAAAGGAGATCTCCTCACCTCCCGATTCGGTAAGGCAGCTGAAGGAGCTGGCCCTGAAACAAGGGGCGCCTGTCATCGTCATCAGCGGCAAGATCGAGGCGGAGATTGCGGAACTGAAGGGCGACGAGAAAAAGGCCTTTTTGACCGACCTGGGGCTCAAGGAATCGGGGCTCAACCCGCTGGCACGCGCCGGCTACAAGCTGCTCGGTCTCATCACCTATTTTACCGCCGGCAAACCGGAGGTCCGCGCCTGGACTGTCACGAACGGAACCAAGGCTCCACAGGCGGCCGGCGTGATTCACTCGGACTTTGAAAAGGGTTTTATCCGCGCTGAATGTT
>CAYWRF010000122.1:0-5067 GCA_964460495.1 uncultured Pseudomonadota bacterium
GGGCCGAGAGCCGGCGCTTGTGCGTGACCTCGGAGAGCGGATTTGTCTGATCCATGAATTGAGAGAGCTGGCTCGAGCCGAAAAACTCCTTCACGACCGCCGAGACCGGCTTCGGGTTGATCAGGTCATGCGGCATCAGGGTCTCGACATCCTGCAGGCTCATCCGCTCCTTGATCGCCCGCTCCATTCGGAGCAAACCGATCCGGTACTGATTTTCCAGAAGCTCACCGACCGAACGGACCCGGCGATTTCCCAGATGGTCGATGTCATCGACCTGCCCCTTCCCGTCCTTCAGATTGCAGAGGTACCGGACCGTCTCGAGGATATCCTCCTTCCGGAGCGTCCCGGAGTCGATCGGCGTCTCCATGTTGAACTTGTGGTTGATCTTCAGGCGCCCGACCCGGGAGAGATCGTACTTGTCGGAATTGTAGAAGAGATTCCCGAAGAAGGTTTTTGCCGATTCGGGGGTCGGCGGATCGCCGGGCCGGAGTCTCCGGTAGATCTCCATGATCGCGTCATCGGTCGTCGCGATCTTGTCCATCAGGAGTGTCTGGCGGATATAGGGGCCGACGTTCAGGTTGTCTATATAAAGGAGGTCAAACGCATCCACCTTCCTGTCCCGGAGTGCCTGGAATTTCTCAGGCGTCAGCGAATCGCCGGCCGCCGCAATCACCTCGCCGGTTTTCTTGTCGACGATGTCGTGGGCCAGGACCTGGCCGATCAGGTCCGCCTCTTCCACCGGGATCTCCTTCACGCGGGCCGAGACGATCTTGTCGACGATCGGCTTGTTGAACTTTCTCCCCGCCTTGATCAGGATCTCATCGGTCCGGGGATGGCGGATATCGCGTGAGGCCTTCTGGTAGCGGAGGAGTTCCGGCATAACATTCTTGACGATCTTCCGCCCCTCAATCGTGACCTTCTCGCTCTGATAAAAAAAGTTCAAGAGCTCCTCCGCGCTGAACCCGAGGGCCCGGAGGAGAACGGTCGCCGGAAACTTCCGGCGCCGGTCGATCCGGACAAACAGGATATCCTTCGGGTCAAATTCAAAATCGAGCCAGGAACCCCGGTACGGGATGATCCGGGCCGAGTAGAGGAGCTTGCCCGAGGCGTGCGTCTTCCCCTTGTCATGCTCGAAGAAGATGCCGGGTGAACGATGGAGCTGAGAGACAATCACACGCTCCGTCCCGTTGATGATGAAGGTCGCGGTCTCCGTCATCAACGGAATCTCGCCGAAGTAGACCTCCTGCTCCTTCACGTCCCGGATCGTCTGGGACTTCGTCTCCGGATCGGTATCCCAAACCACGAGGCGGATCACGACCCTCATCGGGGCTGCATAGGTCATCCCCCTCTGGCGGCAGTCGTTCACGTCATACTTCGGCTTGTCCAGATGGTAGCTGACAAACTCGAGTGAGGCGGTCTTGTTGAAGTCCCAAAGGGGAAAGACCCCCTTGAAGACCCCCTGGAGACCGACCGGCTGTCTCTTGTCTATCGGGGTGCTCGCCTGAAGAAAATCGGCGTACGACCTCTTCTGGACCTCGATCAGATTCGGGATCGGGACTGTTTCGGCGATTTTTCCGAAATTCCGCCTCAAAATGCGATCGTGAATCGATACCGGCATGGGTCTCTCCCTTCTCCTCGATTACTTCAGTTCGACCTTCGCACCTGCCTTCTCAAGAGTCGCCTTCATCTTCTCGGCATCCGCCTTGGCGACCCCCTCCTTCACCGTCTTCGGGGCCCCTTCGACAAGATCCTTCGCTTCCTTGAGGCCGAGTCCCGTCAGGGCCCTGACCTCCTTGATCACGCCGATCTTGTTGTCGCCCGCCGCGGCGAGGACGACGGTAAACTCCGTCTTTTCCTCCTCGGCCTGCGCCGCTGCAGCGCCTCCGCCGGCCCCGGACGCCATCACCGGCACCGAAGCGGAAACACCAAAGACCTGCTCGAGCTCCTTTACAAGATCCGCCACCTCAAGAAGCGGCATCTTTTTCAGTGTCTCGACGATATCCTCACGACTGACCGTTGCCATAGTGCTATCCTCCTTTTCGTTGCCAGATGTCGATAAAGGCCCATCTACTTCGTTGGCCGCCTCGGCCGCTCCTCGACGTACTGTCAAGTACGCCTGCGTCGCGCCTCGCCGGCCTGCCTCGTATCTGGACCTTTCTCAACATCCTTTTATGCCCCTTTTTTAACCACCACTTGGTGGAGAACAATGACCAATTTCCGAGAGACCCCCTGCATCACACCGACCAATCGGGAAGCGGGGGCGACGATCGATCCCAAAAGCTTTGCAAACAACTCCTCACGACCCGGCAATTTTGAGAGGCGGTCGATATCCTGGCGGGAAAGCAGGCTCGTTCCCAGAAAACCGGCCTTCAGCTTCAACGCCTCAAGATTGCCTGCAAACCGCGCCAGAACCTTGGTCAACTCCACCGGATCGCCCTGCGCGATCGCCAGGGCGAGCGGACCCTTAAGCTCCGACTTAAGCACGTCCATGACGGTCCCCTGGATCGCCTTCTTGACCAGCCTGTTCTTCACGACACGGAGATCGCCGGAGATCTTTTTTACCTCTTTCCGGAGTTCGGTGATCTCGGAAACCTTCAGACCCCGATACTCGGCCAACACCACCGCCTTGGCCTTGGAGAGCTTCTCCGACAAACTCTGAACCGCCTTCTCTTTATCTCCGCGTGTCATTCTAAAAGTCCTTTATGAGCTTTGAAGCGGCGTCGGGTCCAGTTTGATCCCCGGCCCCATCGTCAAAGAGACGGTCACACTCCTCAAGTAACTCCCTTTCGACGTCTGCGGTTTCGCGCGGACAATCGATTCCATCAGGACCTGAAAATTCTCCCGAAGCTTCTCCGCGCCAAACGAAACCTTGCCGATCGACGTATGAACGATGCCGGCCTTGTCAATCTTGTACTCCGCCTTCCCCGCCTTCAGTTCGCCGATCGCCTTGGCCAGCTCAAACGTCACCGTTCCGATCTTCGGGTTCGGCATCAAACCGCGCGGACCAAGGATCTTGCCCAGCTTGCTCACCTGACCCATCATGTCCGGCGTCGCGACCGCCTTGTCAAAATCGAGCCATCCCCCTTCAATCTTCGCAATCAGATCCTCCGCACCGACCTGATCGGCACCCGCCTCACTCGCCTCCTTCTGCTTCTCCCCCTTGGCGAAGACAACGATCCGGGCCTTCTTTCCCAATCCATGCGGGAGACCGACCGCCCCGCGGACCATCTGATCCGACTGTTTCGGATCGATCCCGAGCCGGACCGCAACATCGACGGTCTCGTCAAACTTTACCACGTGCGTCTTCTCCAGAAGCTGGAACGCCTCCTCTACGGAATACCGCTTCTCCCGATCAACCGCCTCCCGCGCCGCCTTGAATTTTTTTCCCGCCATCCCTTACCCCTTAACTTCGATCCCCATGCTTCTCGCCGTCCCGGCCACCGTTCGAATCGCCGCCTCCAGTGTGTTCACATTCAGGTCCGGCATCTTTGTCTTGGCGATCTCCTCAACCTGCGATTTTGTCACCGAACCGACCTTGTTCCGGTTCGGCTCCCCCGACCCCTTTTCCAGCTTGGCCGCCTTCTTTAAAAGAACCGCTGCCGGAGGCGTCTTCAAAACAAAGCTGAAGGAGCGATCCTGATAGACCGTGATAATCACCGGGATCACGAGACCGGCCTCCATCTTTTGCGTCTTCGCGTTAAATTGCTTGCAAAACTCCATGATGTTCACACCATGCTGCCCGAGGGCCGGACCGACCGGAGGTGCCGGGTTCGCCTGACCCGCCGGGCACTGCAACTTCACCATCGCCTGTATCTTTTTCGGCGCCATTTTTTAGTTTTTCTCCACCTGCATGAAATCCAGTTCCACCGGAGTTGACCGCCCAAAAATACTGACCAGCACCTTCAACTTTCCCTTCTCCGGCTTCACCTCGTCCACCATCCCGTTAAAATTCGTAAACGGTCCATCCACCACCCGAACGCTCTCCCCTTTTTCAAAACTGACCTTCGGCTTCGGTTTCAGGGTCCCCTCGCTGATCTGCTGCGTAATCCGCTGGACCTCCTCGTCCGGAACCGGCGCCGGGGAACGGCCCCCCCCGACAAAACCGGTGATCTTCGGGATCCCTTTTACAATGTGCCAGACCTCCTCATTCATCTCCATCCGGACCAGGATGTAGCCCGGAAAGATTTTCCGGGAGGAGGTCTTCTTGACCCCCTTCTTCATCTCAACAACACTCTCCACCGGCACAAGGACCTCCGGAATCAGCTCCTGTTTCCCCAAAGTCCTTATCTTTTCCTCCAGCGCCTGTTTCGCCTTCTGTTCAAAGCCGGAGTACGTATGCACCACATACCAATGCAAGCTCATATTAAAACCTGAAAATCCCACGGGCCATCGTCCCCCAGATCAGATCCATCAACGTCAGAAGGAGAGCGGCGATTCCTACCAGAAGGGCCACAATCCCTGACGAGGCGACCGTTTCCTTTCGGAGCGGCCAGGTCACCTTTGAGAGTTCAACGACCACCTCGTTAAAAAAAAGGTTTGCCGTATTCCACATCCGCGCCCAAAGCGCAAGCGCTATCGCGATCAGAAAGGCGACCGCCACATCGAGCGTGACCGGCCCTTCTTCAAACCGCGGCAACCGGGTCGCCGCCCAGATGAATCCGTTCAGCCGCGAAAAAAAGAGAAAGAGGAGTCCGGCCGAGATCAGATACCCCAAATTCACCCATTTCTGCGTCTGCATCTCACCTCACTCCCCTTGACCAACCCCATCTGCCCCCCGCAGGGGAGGAGGGATTCGAACCCACGACCCCCGGTTTTGGAGACCGGTGCTCTGCCAACTGAGCTACTCCCCTGCGCGGGACAGAGGTCCGGTTCATTTGGTCTCCTTGTGCGGCGTATGTTTCCGACAAAAACGGCAATACTTCTTGAACGCCAACTTTCCGGGCGTCTTTGTCTTGTTCTTGGTCGTCGAGTAATTCCGCCGTTTGCACTCGCCGCACTCCATTTGAATGATGGTCCTCACTCCACCACCTCTGCCACCACCCCTGCGCCTACCGTGTGACCCCCTTC